>JAURHM010000024.1 GCA_030833315.1 Burkholderiales bacterium | reverse complement strand
CTTCGGTGATCTGAGTCCGGTGATCTTGGCGACACAACCTTCGGGTGACAGATTTCCCTTGAGGATGGCGAGGTGGCCCTGCTTGTACATCGGATTCGATCATT
The DNA here is from genome assembly GCA_030833315.1 of Burkholderiales bacterium. GTDB lineage: Bacteria > Pseudomonadota > Gammaproteobacteria > Burkholderiales > SG8-41. The sequence goes on along the minus strand of JAURHM010000024.1, from coordinate 44,752 downwards.
GACGAATCACATCCTGGTTCGCGCGCGGCGCATCCGGAATGTTTTTCAGTTCCTGCGCCATCGTGCGGCCGGTGATGGTCATGCAGTCGCCGTGCAGCAGACCGTTGTTGAGCAACATCTTCAGTACCTGCGGCACGCCGCCGGCACGATGGAAGTCCACCGCGACATAACGGCCCGAGGGCTTGAGGTCGCACAGCACCGGTACCTTGCGGCGCATGCGCTCGAAATCGTCGATGGTCCATTTGACCTGCGCCGCATGCGCGATGGCGAGGAAATGCAGCACCGCATTGGTCGAGCCGCCGGTGGCCATGATCAGCGCGACCGCGTTTTCAATCGATTTGCGGGTGACGATATCGCGCGGCCGGATATTCTGCTTGATCGCATTGACCAGCACTTTTGCGGAATACGCGGCGGAATCGGCTTTTTCCGGATCGGGTGAAGCCATTTGCGATGAGCCGAGGATGCTCATGCCCAGCGCTTCAAAGGACGAGGACATCGTGTTCGCGGTGTACATGCCGCCGCAGGCGCCGACCGACGGGCAGGCATTTTTTTCGATGCCGATGAAATCGGCTTTGCTCATCTTGCCGGCGGCGTAGGAGCCGACCGCTTCGAAGGCGCTGACGATGGTCAGGTCCTGGCCCTTCCATTTGCCGGGCTTGATGGTGCCGGCGTACACATAGATGCCCGGCACGTTCATGCGCAGCATCGCGATCATGCCACCCGGCATGTTCTTGTCGCAGCCGCCGCAGACCAGCACGCCGTCCATCGACTGGCCGTTGACCGAGGTTTCGATGCAGTCGGCGATGACTTCGCGCGACACCAGCGAATACTTCATTGCCTCGGTGCCCATGCCGATGCCGTCGGTGATGGTCGGCACGCCGAAGACCTGCGGCATCGCGCCGGCGGATTTCAGCGAGTCCATCGCACGGTCGACCAGGGGCTGAATGCCGGCATTGCAGGGGTTCATCGTCGAATGGCCGTTGGCAACGCCGACGATGGGTTTCTTGAAATCGCCGTCGCCGAATCCCACGGCACGCAGCATCGCCCGGTTGGGCGAGCGTGCAACACCGGCGGTGATCAACTGGCTGCGTTTATTGAGTGGCATGAAAGTTCTCCAATGAAGGTGTCAATGGCAGGCGGACGATGACGCGGGGCACGTATAATGAACGGGTCATTTTATCGTATCCCCCGCGAATTCCCCATGCTCGTCCACCCGCAGTTTGATCCCGTGGTACTGCAGCTCGGGCCAATGGCCCTGCGCTGGTACGGTTTGATGTATCTGCTCGGCTTCGCCATGATCTGGTTGCTGGGCCGTTACCGCATCGACCGCAATCCGGTCGGCGTGTGGACGCGCGCCGACCTCGATGATGCGCTGTTTTTCGGCATCCTCGGCACCATCCTAGGCGGGCGGCTGGGCTATGTGCTGTTCTACAAGTTCAGCGACTACATTGTCGCGCCGTGGAAGATATTTTTCGTGTGGGAAGGCGGCATGTCCTTCCACGGCGGCTTCCTTGGCGTGGTGATTGCGATGGTGTGGTTCGCACGCACGCGGCGGCAGGACTGGCTGCAGATCACGGATTTCATCGCGCCGCTGGTGCCGCTGGGTCTCGCCGCCGGGCGCATGGGCAATTTCATTAATGCCGAACTGTGGGGCCGGCCAACGGATCTGCCGTGGGCGATGGTTTTTCCCAACGTCGACCGCCTGGCCCGCCATCCGTCGCAGCTGTACGAATTCGCGCTTGAAGGCCTGGTGCTGTTTGCGGTGCTGTGGCTCTACACGCTCAAGCCGCGGCCGCGCGGCGCTGCTTCGGCATTGTTCCTGATCGGTTACGGCGTGTTCCGTTTCGGTGTTGAATACACGCGGGAACCCGACAGCTTCCTCGGCTTCCTGGCGCTGGGACTGACCATGGGTCAGTGGCTGTCCATTCCGATGGTCTTCGCCGGCGCCTGTCTCCTGGCCTGGTCGTGGACCCGGCCGCGCTGAGTCGTGTTCAGTTCAGGGTTTTAGGATCGACTTTCGGCGCGGCCTTTTCCTGGGCCAGACGCAACGCCCGGCGATCCAGCAGGCGCTGGAAGTTGCCCAGGGACAACAGGTGCAGATAGGCTCGGGCCGAGTATCACCATCGTGACAAAGGTGTCGCCGTTATCCCCCGAAATGAAGGTCACCGGGTAATCGCGGATGGCGAGCGAAAATTCGGAAAATCGGCAGTGCGGCAAGTCAGCTGATTAAAGCCCTGAGCAGGGGTGTCATTTGCAGCAGGTAGATCGAGCGGGTAAAATCCGATCCACGTTTCGGGGTGGTAGCTCAGCTGGGAGAGCGTCGCGTTCGCAATGCGAAGGTCGGGAGTTCGATCCTCCTCCACTCCACCAGTATTTAAGGGCAACCGTTAACCTTCGGAGGTGGCGATGCACTGGTATCTTGTTCATACCAAGCCCAGACAGGAAAAGTGCGCCCTGGACAACCTCCATCGGCAGGGTTATCAGTGCTACCTCCCGACCCTCCCATCAGAAAAGCTCCGTAAGGGGATGTTGACGGTTGCAGACGAACCCCTTTTTCCCCGTTATCTGTTTATTCACTTGGGCCTGGGTGATTCGGCCAAGAGCTGGGCACCCATCCGTTCGACCAAGGGCGTCAGCCGTTTGGTCAGCTTCGGGATCGAACCGGCGCGGGTCGATGATGGGCTGATCGAACTGTTGCGCACGCAGGAAGCGGCGGTTCAGGCTGAGCCGGTTCGGCTGTTCAAAGCTGGTGAGCGCGTGCGCCTCACAGAAACCCCGTTCGCCGGCATTGAAGGCATCTACCAAATGAAAGACGGCGAGCGTCGGGTCATTGTGCTGATCGAGATCCTGAGCAAGCCTGTAGCCGTGCGTGTCGCTCCGGCCAGTTTACGCAAGGCGAGTTGATAAACCTGCGGCGTTATTGCCTGTTTGGCAAAAAACCTTCCTCAAAGTCATGACGGTGTGCTAGATTGCAGCTCGTCCGTCGAGCTTGAGGAAGCACCCCTAGGCCGCACTTTATTGCTCCGGACCCCTTTTAAAACCCGCTGACCGCGCTTGCTGATCGTGAAACGGCATGGCGGTAGCGTGCCTAAACCGCCTTGAGCCTCGTATCCCCACTTCAGAAATTGGCTGGGTTCCTAAAGGAAATTCAGTTCGAAGTCCTGCGTCGTTTGTATCAAACGCCCCAGGTCAGTCAGCGTGCGCTGGCCAGGGATCTGGGGGTGAGGCTTGGCACGATCAATTTCTGCTTCCAGGCCCTGGTGGAAAAGGTCTTGGTGAAAATGCAGAACTTCAGCCAGAGCAAGAACAAGCTGCGTTATGCCAATTTGCTCACGCCTGCCGGGGTGGCAGAAAAGTCCAAACTCACGGCGGAATTTTTGAGGTGGAAGGTGGTGGAGTATGAAACGCTTCAAGCCGGAATTGATGCATTGCAGTCTGAGCTTGAATGTGAAGTGTGTTCTAAAAAAGGCCGACAAAGCCCATGAATGTGCTGCTCACAGACGGAACGGGCTACATTGGTAGTCACACAGCAGTCGTGCTGTCGCAGTTAGGGTATCAAATTGTCTTGTATGACAACCTGTCAAATAGTAGTAAATCCGTTCTCGAAAAACTTTCCCAAATCACTGGGCAACAAATCCGCTTCATTAACGGCGATGTGCGTGATACCGAGCTGCTAAAAGGCAGGCTCGCCGCTCACCATATTGATGCTGTCATTCACTTTGCTGGTTTAAAAGCCGTTGGCGAGTCCGTTGAAAAGCCGGTCGACTATTACGCCAACAACGTTCAAGGCACCTTCAGCTTGCTGCAGGCGATGCAGTCGGCCTGATTGGTGAGAAACCTAACGGGGTGCCCAACAACCTAATGCCCTACATCGCCCAAGTGGCTTCTGGCCGGCGCGCTGAACTGAGAGTGTTTGGTAACAACTATCCCACTGCCGATGTTACGGGCGTGAGGGATTACATCCATTTAATGGACTTAGCAGATGGGCACGCAGCTGCGTTGAGTTTCTTGTCTCAAACCACCGGTTGGCATGCTATCAACCTGGGCACAGGGATGGGCTACAGCGTGCTTGACATGGTCCAGGCATTTGAAAAAGCATCTGGCCGCCAAGTGCCATGCAAGGTGGTTGCCCGCCGTGCGGGTGATGTGGCCGCATGCTATGCAGACCCAAAGAAGGCCAGCGAACGATTGAATTGGAGTGCTACGCGCACATTGGAAGACATGTGTGTCAGAGCATGGCGATTCCAGCAGTTGGTGGAGTTGAGGGTTGCTTCATGACCAATAAGACCAAGGTACAGCCCGTTATTCTGTGTGGTGGCTCTGGCACTCGCCTGTGGCCGCTCTCGCGCGCAGGTTTCCCAAAGCAGTTCCTTTGCCTGACGGGGGCCGAAAGCCTGTTTCAGCAAGCTGCGAAACGATTGATGAGTCTGGGCGCTGAAAGCATTCAGGTGGCTAATCCCCTTGTCGTGACGGGTGAAGACCATCGGTTTCTGGCACTGGAGCAGTTGCGTGAAATCGGCATATCACCGGCTGCCGCCCTGTTGGAGCCGGTGGCCCGAAACACCGCCCCTGCGTTGACCCTGGCCGCACTGGCTGCCGTGGAAAACGGCGACGACCCCGTGCTGGTTGTCTCACCGGCAGACCAGACCGTGGCAGACGCCAGGGTGTTCAATGAAGCCATGCATGACGCTATACGTCAGGCGGCAGAGGGCGCCATCGTGATCCTGGGTATCGCTCCCGACCGCCCCGAAACCGGCTACGGCTACATCCAGGCCGTTGTGGCGCCTACGGCCACCTTGTTGGTCAAGCGGTTTGTCGAAAAACCCGATGAAGCCACCGCCAGGCAGTACTTGGCTGAAGGCGGATACTACTGGAACGCCGGTATGTTCGTGCTCAAGGCGTCCGTCTGGCTCCAGGCCATCGAAAGCTTCCGGCCTGATATGGCAGCCACCACCCGCGCCGCCTGGGCCCAGCGCAGCACCGATGCCGCATTCGTTCGGCCTTGCCAGGCCGAGTTTGCCGCCATACCCAGTGACTCCATCGACTACGCCGTCATGGAACGGTGCCCTGGTAGCCGCTTCCCCATTCGCATGGCTCCGCTCAATGCCGGCTGGAGCGACCTCGGCGCCTGGGACGCCGTGTGGAGCGTCTTGCCCAAAGACGCACAGGGCAACGCCCATGTGGGCGACGTGCTGGCTATCGACTGCAGCAACACCCTGGTGCATTCCACCAGCCGCCTGGTGGCCTTGGTTGGCGTTCAAAACCTGGTGGTGGTGGAAACGCCCGACGCTGTCTTGGTAGCCGACCGGTCACGCAGCCAGGACGTCAAGCACATCGTCAACGCACTGCAGCAGCAAGTGCGCGAAGAGCACACCCTGCACCGCAAAGTCCACCGCCCATGGGGCTGGTACGACAGCATCGACGAAGGCGGCCGCTTCAAAGTCAAGCGCATACAAGTCAAGCCCGGTGCTAGCCTCAGCCTGCAAAAGCACCACCACCGCGCCGAGCACTGGGTGGTCGTCAGCGGCACGGCTGAAATCACCTGCGCCGACAAAAAAGTGCTGCTTACCGAAAACCAGTCCACCTACATCCCGCTCGGCGTGGTGCATCGCCTTGCCAATCCCGGCAACATTCCGCTGGAAATCATCGAGGTGCAATCGGGCAGCTACTTGAGCGAAGACGACATAGTCCGGCTTGATGACGCCTACGGCCGCAGCTAAGCATGAAACCTAAGTCCAATAATTATGTAAACATTTGCTGTGATTTCAAAGAATTTCTGAAGCGTCCTTTATGAGGAAAAGAATGAAAATCGCTGTTGTCGGTGCTGGCTACGTTGGCTTGTCTAACGCTGTTCTACTATCACAAAATAATGACATCGTATTGCTTGATGTGGTGCCTGAAAAGGTGGCCATGTTGCAGCGGCGCGAATCACCGATCGAGGACGCGGAGCTTGAGGAATACCTGCGCAACAAACCGCTGCGGCTCACCGCCACCCTGGACAAGCAGGCCGCCTACGCGGGCGCGGACTTCGTCATCATCGCCACGCCGACCGATTACGACCCGGACACCAATTACTTCAATACCCGCTCGATCGAATCCGTGATTCGCGACGTGATGGCCATCAATCCGGCGGCCACCATGGTCATCAAGTCCACCATTCCCGTCGGCTACACGCTGCGCACTTGCAAGCAGCTGGGTTGCGACAGCCTGATCTTTTCCCCCGAATTTCTTCGCGAAGGCCGCGCCTTGTACGACAACCTGCATCCCTCACGTATCATCGTTGGCGAACAGTCCGAGCGTGCTCGAATCTTTGCTGATTTGCTGCAGCAGGCTGCTATCCGCAAGGACGTTCCTGTGCTTTTTACTGACAGCACAGAGGCTGAAGCGATCAAGCTATTTGCCAATACCTACCTTGCCATGCGGGTGGCTTATTTCAATGAGCTCGATACTTATGCTGCTATTCATGGGCTTGATACTCAGCAAATCATTCAGGGTGTTAGTATGGATCCGCGCATTGGCAACTACTACAACAATCCCAGCTTCGGCTACGGCGGCTACTGCCTACCTAAGGATACCAAGCAACTCCTAGCCAACTATCAGGACGTGCCGCAGACCCTCATCGGCGCTATCGTCCAAGCCAACAGTACCCGCAAGGACTTCGTGGCCCAAGACATCTTGGCGCGCCAGCCGCGCACTGTGGGCGTCTATCGCCTGGTCATGAAAGCTGGCTCCGACAACTACCGCGCCAGTAGCGTGCAAGGAATCATGAAGCGGCTCAAGGGCAAGGGGGTTGAAGTCATTATCTACGAGCCCGTCATGAAGGGGCCGGAGTTCTTTCACTCTCGCGTTGTCAACGACTTGGCTGCTTTCAAGAGGGAGGCGGATGTCATCATAGCTAATCGGTTGACCGACCAGATCCGCGACGTACAGCACAAGGTCTACACCCGCGACCTCTTTGGACAGGACTGAACCCATGAGAAACTACAACCCACGCAAGCGCATTCTCGTTACCGGTGGTGCCGGCTTCCTAGGCTCGCATCTCATAGACCGCCTGCTAGAACGTGGCGACGAGGTCATATGCGCTGACAACCTCTTTACCGGCAGCAAGCGCAATATTGAGCACCTAGTTGATAACCCGCGCTTCGAATTTATTCGCCACGATGTCACGTTCCCCTTATATGTCGAGGTGGACCAAATCTACAACCTAGCCTGCCCTGCCAGCCCTGTTCACTACCAGCACGACCCCGTGCAGACTACCAAGACCAGCGTGCATGGCGCCATCAACATGCTGGGCTTGGCCAAGCGCCTCAAGGCTCTCATTTTTCAGGCTAGCACCAGCGAAGTCTATGGGGATCCCGCCGTACACCCCCAGACCGAAGCCTACTGGGGCAATGTCAATCCCATCGGCATCCGCAGTTGCTACGACGAAGGCAAGCGCTGTGCCGAAACCCTGTTTTTCGACTACCACCGACAATACGGATTGGATATCCGCGTTGCTCGCATTTTCAACACCTACGGTCCTCGCATGCACCCCAATGACGGTCGCGTGGTCAGCAATTTCATCGTGCAGGCTCTGCGTGGCGAGTCGATCACTATCTACGGCGAAGGCCAGCAGACCCGTAGCTTCTGCTATGTTGATGATCTAGTGGAAGGCTTCATCCGCTTCATGGACATCCCCCGCGGCGCCGACGGCGCGCCCGGCTTCCCCGGCCCCATCAACCTGGGCAACCCCGGCGAGTTCACCATCCGCCAGCTGGCTGAGAAAGTCATCGCCCTGACCGGCGCCAGATCGAAGCTGGTCTTCCAGCCCCTGCCGGCCGACGACCCCATGCAGCGCCAGCCCGACATCACGCGAGCGAAAGAGCGCCTGGGCGGCTGGGCGCCCCAGGTGCAGCTGGACGAAGGCCTGAAAAAGACCATCGCCTACTTCGACCAGCTGCTCGCCAGCGGGGACTGAAGCGGCGCGACAACCGATGAAGATCGACTGCCTTTCCTACTTCAACCCCATCATTCATGGCGGTGGCGGGGAAATGATCACCCGCGCGTTAATCGAGGCGGGGAGAAGGCGTGGCCACACCATTTGTCTACGCTCGATCCGCCCACGTGTGGATGAAGGCACCGGCCAGGCAGACCTGTACTGGTTAGTGGATGTTTTTAATTTCCCGCAGACCCTCAAGAGCCGCGGTGCATGGCTGCGTTTTGAACCAGACTTGCTGGAAGATATTGTAGACAATCGTCCCTTCATCCATATGAGCAACGCCTATGTGGACGTCTGTAACCTCGGGCACCTGCCATGTTCCGGACATTCGCAGGCTCGGTGTGCTTACAAATCGCCGCTGCATTTGGTGCATAACCTAGCGCTGCGTGATTTTGGGCAGCAATGTTTTGCACTCGACCCACTGGTGCGCAAGCTTTTCGCTAGGTCTGCGCTCAACGTTTATCTATCTCCTCTGCACCAGCGTACCATCGAAGGCATTCTGGGCGAAGATCGAGGTCGGGTATCGTTTGTACTCAAGCCCACAATCGATGGCACCGTCTTCTATAACCAGCGTCGTGAGCGCGACATTGACTACCTTTTCGTTGGCGTCATTGGTGAGGCCAAGGGCTTGGCTGCCATGCGCGAGCGTTTCCGTGGTGCCAACATCCATTTCGTTGGCAAGATCGTACCGGGGGAGAAACTAGACTTCGGCACTTGGCACGGCAGCGTGCCCTACAGCGAAATCCCCAATTTCATGAACCGGGCGAAACACTTCGTCTTCCTACCGCGTTGGCCCGAGCCGCAGGGTCGAGTAGTGACCGAAGCCGCGCTGTGTGGCTGCCAACTCATCACCAACGGAAACGTCGGTGCCACCTCTTTCCCATTTGACATCGGCAATCCGGCCAACTTCGCCCGGGCCAATGATGAGTTCTGGGACACCATTGAACAGCTCAGGCCATGACTACCGCACCGCAACCCAAAGTCAGCTTCATCATTCCCGTGCTGCACCTCAAGCGCCCGCTCAACAAGGCGCGCTTTTTCATGCCGCGCTACACCCTGCCCGACGTGCTGCGCGACCTGCACGACAACGTGAGCCTGCCGCACGAAGTGATTGTGGTCTGCAACGGGCAGGACCAGGAGCTGGTGGAGTTCGTCGCCACCCACCCGCACATCGACAAGTACTGCCTGAACAGCGTCAACGTCGGCGTGGCACGCTCCTGGAACATGGGCGCTGATATGGCCGAGGGGGACATCCTCTGCTACCTGAATGATGACGTGCAAGTGGGCAAGGATGCGATCGAACCACTGTGCGCCCTGTTCGACGATGCGCAGGTGGGAGAGGTGGGCCCCGCTGGCTCCTACTGGGAGAACCTCCAGCACAACAGCTATGCCGAGGGCGAGCAGCCGGTCGAGTCCGACGTGGTGTCTGGCTTCTGCTTCCTTGTGCGCTCCGCCACCTTCCGCCGGCTGGGCGGCTTTGATGTCGAATACTCCCCCGCCGGCTATGAAGAGATCGACTTCAGCTTCCGCATCCGGCAGGCAGGGCTCAAGTGCGTCGTGCATCCCGGGGTGAACATCAAGCACTTCCATCACCACGGCGTCAGCGCCCAGAAGGTGGACATCGCCTACCTGCACAAGACCATCGACACTGTTGCCTTGCACGAAAAGAATACCGCCTACTTCCGCAAGAAATGGTCGAACGGTTTCCTGTCGGTGAAGAGCCGCGCGCCGCAATGATGGCCTGAGGAGAGCCGGGACGTGAAAATTCTTCTTGTCGCATCGCTGACCCCGACCACCACCGGCAACTACCTGATTACCGCGATGAGGGAAGCAGGGCACGAGCTGTTCGTCTGCTCTGACGTCGCCAGTCCGCTGGACAGCCTGCGGGTGCGCGGTGCGGTGGACGTGACGCAGGTCTGTGCCCGCCACGGGCTAGTGCCGGATCTCATGCTTTTCGTCGAGGGTGGCACCATGCGCCTCTTCCCGACGGGGCTGGAGCGCATGTCCTGCCTCACGGCCTGGTACGGCATTGACACCCACATGGACTATGCCAAGCATCTACGCATCGGTCGCCTGTTCGACATGACCTTCGTCGCGCAGAAGGAATTTGTCGAGCGTTTGCGACAAGATGGACTGCGGCAGGTGTACTGGTTGCCGCTGGCGTGCGCGCCGGAACTTTATCCACAAAAGGAAATGCATCGTTGTCATGATGTGGCCTATGTGGGCAGCAATAGCGCTACCGTGCACCCGGTTCGGCATGCTTTGTTGAGCGCGATCTGCAAGGACTTTCCCAACGTCTTCATGGGCATGACCAGCCCACAGGAAATGGGACGTGTTTATGCTAAGGCGAAGATGGTGTTCAATAAGAGCGTGAACAACGATGTCAACATGCGCTATTTCGAGGCCATGGGCGCCGGCGCGGTGCTGCTCACCGACCATGCCCGGGATAACGGCGTCGAGGACCTGTTCAATGCTGGCGAGCATTACCTAGAGTACCGCGATGAACTGACGCTGCTCGCCTTGATCCGTGGCTTGCTGCAGGATCCGGAGCGTTGTCGACGCATCGGTGACGCCGCTCGCCGCCACGTTTTGGAAAATCATACCTATAGGCACCGGGCGGAGCGTTTGCTCGACCTTGTGCGGCAATCACGCAAACTCGTGGCGCTGCGCCCGGAGGATTGTTTTTCAGCGCTCGTGGCATTGAATCTGTCGGGTGCCGCAGTGGCTAGCGCTGGTCGGGCATTGGTTTGCTCATCGGGCGGCGTATATACAAAGCTTTTAGGTCGATTGGCATCTTTGGCTCTGTTGAGCCTGGCTGTTTTCTTGGGCGCGCTCGACAAGATGCGCGATCTCTTTCGTCGCTCATGAGCCATTTCAGCATGTACCCCAGGGCAAGTGGGGAATTTCATGGCCGATCCTTGTAGCCGATGAGCAACTTCCAGAAGCGATTCGGTCTGCTGTTTATCCTCTCGGCGGCCGGGTATCTGCTAAGTTTCGGTAATCAGCTGGTGGTGTCCTACCATTTAGGCACCTCGGCGTTGCTTGACACTTACTGGGCGCTCTTCGCTCTGGCTAACCTTCTGGTTTTCTATGTGCAGCCGCTGCGCGAGGCGCTGGTGCCGCCTGTGTACTCCGCCGCTGCCGTGGACAGAGAAAGTGCCTCCGCTTTGTTTTCAGCGGGTCTGGCCGCCCAGGCTATGCTTGCATTGGCCTCTATGGCCTTATTGTTGTTGACACCCGCTGGCTTAATTGCGCGCGTGGGTTTGGATGTAGCGGGCGAAAGTAGCCTATGGCTCGGCTTCCTTCCTTACTTTCTGCTTTATGCGATAGCCGAGACCTGCAACGGCTTGTTGATGAGCTTCAATCGCGTGGTTTACCAGGCCGTAGCGCGGCTGGCCTCCGCGCTCATTGGTCTGACCTGTTTATGGCTACTGGTCGGGCGTATTGGAGTTTTTGCGTTAGTGCTTAGCCTTCTAATTGCGCAGATTGTCACCCTGCTGGTGTCTATCGTAGGGTTGCAGCGCGAAGGTATGCGCTGGGTTTGGCGTGGTATCGACGCCCTGTGGAAAGAGTCGCGCTTTCGCTCGGTGTTTTCGGCCTTGCTGTTTGCCTATCTGCTGGCGCAGGTATACGTGGTGTGTGAGCGCACCATCATGCTAGGCATGATGCCGGGGCTGGTGGCCTCTTACCAGTACAGTGTAGCGTTGGTCAATGTGCTCATCAGCCTCCTGGCCTTTCCAATGGCTAATCTACTCTGGCCGCGCTTTCTGGCGCAGGCGCAGCAGGGTGATGCTGACGCCATGCTCCAAACGGCCGCCCGAGTCGTGGCTCCGCTGACTCTGGCCCTGCTGGCATGTTGTAGCTTTGCCGGACGCTTTGCGTCGGAAATCGTGGAAGCTTTGTTCGCTCGTGGATCATTTGACGCAACTTCCGTGGCACAAACCAGCCAAGCCTTGCGTGCCACCGTCTTCGCTGCTATTCCGATCAGTCTAGTGACGATTTTAGGGAAGATCCTGCTCACTCAAGGGCGCGGCCGCGCTTTGACCATGGTCGGCGCAAGCATCGCCCTCAGCGGCGTGGCCATGGTGCTGCTGGCCGGCGAGCTGGGCAGCGTGGCGCTGGTGCAATGGCACTGGACTATTGGCAATACGGTTGGCCTGTTCGTGGTGCTATTCATGCTCCTGCGCGGCACGGCCCAGCCGTTCCGTTATGTACGTGCCGCCGGGGCCTGGCTATGGCGTGCGTGCGCAGTGATTCTGCTTGCACTTTGGGTGACTCCGCCGGTGGCCGGCAGCGGAACTTTCTGGGGCGCCCTGGCGGGCCTAGCGGTTGCTTTGACCGTGTTTGGCACGAGTGCCGCCGTCATGGCCAGCGTGGTAGGCATACTTGATATTCGACAGATACTGGGGCGGACCCGATGAGATGGATGCCCCGAATAATGAAGGCCTCTATGGCCTGGCTTGTGAGGTAATTGAATGAGTCACGCATTGCGCCTGCTCTTCATCGTGCCGAGGTTTGGCTCGGTGCACCGGGGGGTGGAAGCCTTTGTGACGGAACTGGTGTCCCGGATGGATACCTCGCGGTATGCGGTCACGGTGCTGTCGGGGCCCCATGACTCCGAAATCCCAGGCGTGCATTTCCAAAAAGGTCGACTGTTGGCGCGGGAGCGGCTAGCCTGGCTGGACCGATTGCCGTGGCTGTGCCGGCTGCTGCGTCCTCTGGGGCTTGGTGGTGCAGCGGATATCGAGACCCTGTCGTTGCTGTATCACTACCGCAAGTACTGGTCGCCCAGTGCTTTCGACCTTGTTGTGCCGCTGGCCGGCTCGTGGTCCTACCGTTTCGCGAGCAAGGCATTTCCAGAAGCTCGGCTTGTCGGCATCGGTCAAGCAGGTCCAGTGCCGCAGGATCTAGCGCTCAGTGATATTTTTGTTGCGCTCACGCCCCACGACGAGCAACGGGCGAACCAGATGCGGCCGGGCATGCCCACATGCATCATCCCCAACGGGGTTGATACCGGGCGCTTCGCACCGGTCCCCATGGGTGCTTCCCGGCGCGGCCGAACGCGGCGCGTCATTCTCTGCGCGGCTGCATTGGTGCCGGACAAGCGGCACGATCTGCTGTTCAACGCGGTCATGCGCATGCCGGGCCATGTCTGGGTCAAGTGCGTGGGCGCCGGCCCGCACAGGGCCGTGCTGGCGCAGCATCCGCTGGCGAAAGCGGGGAGGGTTGAGTTCTGTCAACACACTTTTTACGAGATGCCGGAGGTCTATCGAGGGGCCGACGTGTTCTCGTTGGCCTCACCAGCAGAGGCGTTCGGCATAGTGTTCGTCGAGGCCATGGCGGCCGGTCTGCCGGTGGTGGCGCACGATGGGCCACGCCAGCGCTATGTGGTGGACGATGGCGGACTCCTGTGCGATGTGCACGATTCGCAGGCTTATGCAAGAGCACTGGAGAGCGTGCTGGATGTCGCGCCGAGTACCAACGCCCGTACGCAATCCATGAAGTTTGACTGGCGCAAAATTGCAGCTAAATACGACAAACTTTTTTATAGTCTTTACCCCGGAGTAGAGCCAGTTACCAATGAGCGTTCAAAGTAATTTCTATCTCACTCAACTATCTCAATGTTCTTATGCAATCGACCATTCCATCCTGTCTTATCACGGTTCTGTCTGATCACCCGTTGACTTTGGCTGATGCGGGTGCTGCTGGTGGGATACATCAGCGGTGGTTGAGGCTGGGTGGGTATCTAAAGGTTTTGGGTTTTGAGCCAGATCATCGGGAGTTTGACCTGCTCGCGGAGCGTAGCGACCGCGTCTGGATCAATGCCGCACTCGGGGAACGGGAGACGGAAATTTCGCTTTTGGTTACTCGCCATCAAACCAATACTTCGCTGCTGCCGCCAAATCGGCCAATTGTTGATCGTATCTATCAGAATCCATCGGATTTTGATGTGATGAAAACGGTTGCAGTGCCTTGCACGACGCTTGATGCTGCGAGCCGAACGGCACAACTCGAGATTGCAGCGCTGAAGGCTGATACGCAAGGTACAGAACTGGCCATACTGCGGGGTGCTAGGCGATGTCTGCAGGCGACACTTCTGGTGGTGGAGTTGGAGGTTGAGTTCACCCCGCTATATCGTGAACAACCCTTATACTCTGACGTAGATGAATTCATGAGAGAGCATGGGTTCATGCTCGTTGACTTGGGCAATCTTCTTTGTCATAAGTGGCGAAATAGCGCATCTCTCGGCGGGCGCAAGGGGCAATTGCTGGCGGCTGATGCCCTTTACTTCCGCGATCCTGAAAGCTTTCGAAATATTCTGACATCCACCGCGGAGCCACTTAGGTTGCTGGCTCACTACTGGGCGCTTTGTGCGGTCTATGGATATCTTGATTTGGCCTACGAAGTAACCCTTGGGCAACAGAATTCGGCATGGATGCCATCAACGATATTTGCCGAAATCAGCGCGTGGGCTGAAATGAATGCTCGAAAAGGGAAAGGGTTCGAAATTCGGGGGCGAGGGCGGACTGCCGCATGGTTGCGTAATTTGGCCGATAAAGTGGACCCCCCGCATCATTCGCACTGGATTAATCCATTGGGTAATGAGTAAAAGTAACGCTGTCTCGTTGTGCACATTCTTATAGACACCAAAAACCTCGCCCTCTACGGGGGTGGCATCGCCCACTGGTTTGCGCCGCTGCTGGCTGCATGGGTCGAACATCGGCCGGATGCACACTTTCTTCTGCTGGGGCCTGATTTCAATCAGGACTTTCTGCCGCGCAGTGGCAATTGGGAGCACGTACACGTGGCCTGGCCGCAGTGGTTGCCACGCCCTTTGCGGCACCCTTGGTACGACAATGTGATCTTTCCCCGGGCGGGGGCCCGCCTGCGTCCCGACCTGGTGATGAGCCCCTACCACGACGTGCGCATGCCCAGCGTAGTGCCCAGCGTGATTGGCGTGCATGATTTGTGCTTAGATGAACTGGCGACTGTTTACCCGCGCCGCATTCGGCTTTATTACCTTGCCTTGCTGCGGCGAAATTTGCGTCGCGCGTCTCATGTCATTACCGTGTCGCAGACTAGCAGGGACAAGCTGACCCGGCGCTATGGCGTCCCCTCGCAGCGAATCAGCGTTGTGTGCAACGCATTGACGCCCCACTTCAGCCACGCGGCGGACTCGGGCGCTGTCGCGGAGTTCAAGAGGCGTTTTGCGCAGGGGGGTCGCTTTGTGCTCTATTCGGGCGGCTCGGAATTCCGCAAGAATGTGGGTCGACTTGCCGAGGCTTTTGCACAGGTGACCCAGACAGTCCCGGACCTAACTCTGTTGGTGACCGGGAACGAGGATCAGCGCTGGAGAGATACCTTGGCGCAGATCCCAACGGATATTAGGTCTCGCGTTGCCTTCTCTGGCAAGTTGTCAGACGCAGCGTTGCGCTTGGCCTACGCGGCGGCGGATGCCGTTGTATATCCATCACTTTGCGAAGGTTTCGGGAGAGTTTGCCTTGAGGCTATGGAGGCGGGCGCACCGCTGGCGTGCTCGGATTTGCCGGTAATGCACGAGGTAGCGGGTGATTATGCGTGCTACTTTGACCCCTTTGATGCGGACGCAATTGCTACCGGCGTGGAACAGGCCCTCATAAAAGGGCGTTGCAATCCCGTGAAGGATTCGCGCTTTAGCGAAACGGCGGTAAGGACGAGTTTCCTAACGGCGATGGATGGGGTGATAGCGAAGCTGGAGTTATAAAAATTGAAGTTACGAAGCTTCAATTGCAATTAGGAGCAAGCAGCGATGAAGAACCCTGACCCGAGCCGAGCAGGCTGATGAGATCGAGCGTGCTGTTCCCATCGCTGTCTTGTTTTTTATCGCCTTAAGAAAATATGAGGGCAGCGCGTTTGTTTATATGCTGTTTTCGGATGCATTCATGGCGTTGCTGGGAAGCGCTTTTGTTAAGCATCGCACCTATGGCTACACGTACCTGACGATATTCTTGTGGTTGGGTTTATGTTTAAGTTGTCGTGGCATTTGGCTTGGAGTAACGGATATCCCGAGCCTACCGGGCAGTTCAGCGGCTCGGCATCACACTAGGACCATGCTTTGCATATTTCTAACATCGGGGCATTGGCTGTTATGAGTGCTCGGTTTATTTTCGAGACACTGCCAGGGGGGTTGAAAACTTTACAGGGGAAGATGGATGAAGAAGAACGTCCTAGGTGGCTGAAGTCCATTAGACGCTGGAATTGGGTTCTATTTATTCTGACCGTATTTGGGGTTGCCACCGTTGTTTTTAAGTGCAACCTTGGCCACCTCCATCAAATCTGAATCAATTTATTCAACGATCGCACCTTGGCCCGCTCTTCAGGGAAATGAATTAAACAAAAACGTTCGCTTTATGTCCCTGCCCGACGGTATCGCCTTCCTTTATCTTTCAGGTTTTTTGGTGGTCGTGTTCGTCATTATGACTTTACTCGTTGTGGCTATGCAGTATGCTGAGATGTTTGTGCATATGGCGAATCGCAATCCGGTTCTTTCGGCAGTCGCAGGTTGGTCAATGTCAATAATAGTTGCACATTTTGGTGGTTCGCTTAAAAGCCAATTGCCTGCCTTGATCTTTTTTTCATGAGCGTCGTGCTGATCTGTGTGATTGAGTCCAAATAGGCGGAAGCACTCTTAAATCGAGCCTGTTCACATTCCTGAACTTCTGAATATCCTTCCATGTCTGTTCCCAGCCACTATGCACCAATTACTGTAGTCATTCCTTGTTACCGATGCCAAGCTGAAGTGGTTTATGCGCTCAATTCAGTTCTGAGTCAAACTCTTCAGCCTGCTGAAATTTTGCTCATTGACGATGCTAGTGGAGATGGAACGCTGGAGGTTCTACATCAATTCGAAAAGGTGCACGCACCACGTTTACGGGTGATCTCTCTGAAGCAGAACGGTGGCCCGGGCTTAGCCCGCAATGCAGGTTGGGATGCATCCACTCAACCATGGCTGGCGTTCCTGGATGCCGATGATGTGTGGCATCCGCGCAAACTGGAGATTCAGTGGGCGTGGCTGTTAGATCATCCCGATGTGGTGCTGTGCGGCCATGACTCGCGATTCACAGATGGGGGCATCGATCCCCCTGTTGATACCAAACCCCAAGCCACCCGACTTACAATGTCCAAAATGTTAGTTTCTTGCAGGCTACCAACCCGCTCGGTGATGTTACGTTGCGACTTGCCATTCCGCTTTCAGGGAAGATCCGTCACGGAGGACTATCTCCTCTGGCTACAGATCATTGCAGCAAACATGTCGGCATATCGTATGGAGGTGTGCCTAGCATATTCTTTGCGGCCTGATTTCAGCCCCGGCGGTTATAGCGGGCAACTTTGGACACACGAAAAGCGAGAGTTGGCAGCGCTGCGAGTGTTACGCGCCGAGCGTAACCTGTCTTGGTTTGTCTTTTTCGTTTCCATTGGTTGGTCATTGGTTAAATTCCTCCGCCGTCTCTGGATTATGCGGATAGCGGGATGAGTAACCGGCTTCCACGGATGTGCGTGCTTGCGGCAACACCTCTCTCTATTCACTTCTTTTTAAAGCCTCATTTGCGCGAGTTGGCTAGTTACTTTGAGGTGACATTAGCCTGCAATCCCCACTGCGACACTTATGTGCCTCCGCTGGATTTGCCCGTACGGGAGGTGGGTGTAGAGATAGAGCGAAAAATTGCACCTTGGCGCGATCTGCTGGCACTGTTTAGATTGTGCCGACTCTTTGGGCGAGAGCGTTTCGACATCGTCGTGTCTGTTGTTCCCAAGGCTGGCTTGCTCGGCATGCTAGCGGCTTTCTTGCTTCGTGTTCCCCATCGAGTGCACATATTTCAGGGTGAAGTCTGGGCGTCCCGGCGTGGACCGATGTGTTTTTTACTCAAATTCATGGATGGTGTGACGGCCCGCCTAGCTACCCATGTCTTGGCGGTAAGTGAGGGTGAAAAGAGATTTCTGGAGCGGGAACATGTTGTACCAGTGGGCAAGTTACAGGTATTGGGTGCAGGGTCTATCTGTGGCGTTGATACTGAAAAGTTCAGGCCTAATTCCGTGCTGCGTAAACAAGTTCGAGCGGAGTTGGGGATTCCGGAGCACGCGGTGGTGTGTATCTTTTTGGGGCGGCTGGCGTTTGACAAGGGGGTGCTTGATCTAGCCAAAGCCTTTGTTCGCAGCGCGGCTTCTAGAGATGACCTGTGGTTGATGCTTGCGGGCCCCGATGAAGAAGAAATGGAAGCTCGGTTGCGTGAACTGGTGCCAAAGCCATTAAGCGATCGATTGCGGATTTTAGGATTTACCAATAACCCAGAGAAACAGCTCGCCGTCGCGGATTTTTTGTGCCTTCCTAGCTACCGTGAAGGTTTTGGTATGGTTATTCTTGAGGCTGCGGCGGCTGGTATCCCTGCAATCGGAACTCGAATATACGGAATCACAGATGCTATTGAAGAAGGGCGTACTGGTAGGCTGGTATCAGTGGGGAACATCGAAGAGTTGTCTAAGCTTATGACGCTATGGTGTGAGCTACCTGAGGAACGAGGCCAGTATGCAATCGCTGCCCGGAGTCGGGTGATGTCTAAATTTGAACAGCAGAATGTAGTGGATGGATATGTTCGATATTTCCGCGATATCTTTTCGAATAGATTGAGCTAATGCTAAAACGAGCGTTTGATTTATTGGTGGCTCTGTTGCTGATGGCGATGTTGATTATACCAGTGGTTGTAATTGTTCTCCTCGTTCGCCTGACCTCGTCTGGACCAGCTATCTACTGGAGCGACCGGGTGGGCCGAGGCAACCGAATTTTCAAAATGCCCAAATTCCGCAGTATGCGCATCGATACGCCGGCGGTGGCCACACATCTCCTACAGAGTCCCGGCCAATGGTTGACGCCCGTAGGATCGTTTCTGCGCAAATCCAGCTTGGATGAGCTGCCACAGTTGTGGAGCATCCTTAAGGGCGATATGAGCTTTGTAGGCCCTCGTCCAGCGCTTTTCAACCAGGATGATCTAATCGCCTTGCGTACCGATGCGGGCATTAACGAACTGGTGCCAGGCCTCACGGGTTGGGCACAAGTAAATGGTAGGGACGAATTGCCGGTTCCTGACAAGGTCAAACTGGACGCTGAGTACCTTCAAAGGCGTTCATTCGGGTTTGACCTATGGATTCTGTGGCTGACTCTGCTGAAGGTCCTGCGACGGGATGGTGTCTCACATTAACCAGCCAAACTTACTGGAGTAAGAGTGCTGTTGCAAAACTTCACGATGCCTATATTGGCATTACCACGATGGGCCAAGCGCTTTATTGTCTTGGCGCTTGATTCCGCCCTGTGTGTACTGACCGTCTGGCTGGCTTACTACCTTCGACTTGGTGAATTTGTCGCCTTGTCAGGGAATGCCTTTTGGGCGGTCGTGACATCCATTGGCGTTGCTTTGCCAATCTTTATCTCAACGGGGCTCTATCGAGCCATATTTCGTTATAGCGGCTGGCCCGCCTTGTTGGCGGTTGCTAGGTCAATCAGTATCTATGGCTTGCTTTACGTATCAGTATTCACAGCGATTGGAGTTCAAGAGGTTCCTCGTACCGTTGGCATCATCCAACCAATATTGCTCCTGCTGTTTGTTGGCGCATCTCGAGCCTTAGCACGCATTTGGCTTGGCGATCAGTACCAGAACATCCTGAAGCGCACATCTCGCCCCAAGGTGCTCATCTACGGTGCGGGGCGCACCGGCCGCCAGCTGGTCGCCGCTTTGGCCAATAGCCATGAGATGCAGGTCGTCGGCCTTCTCGACGACGACGATCGTCTGCATGGCCATGTATTGAATGGGCAGCCTATCTACAACCCTGCAGATCTGGCCAATCTAGCCACTACATTGACCATTAGTGACGTACTTCTGGCGATGCCCAGCCTGAACCGCAAGCGTCGCAATGAAATCCTGGCCCAGATTCGAACAGCTCGCGTGGCAGTTCGTACGCTCCCAAGCGTGACCGATTTGGCCCAGGGCAAAGTCAGCATCTCCGATCTGCGTGAACTGGACATCGACGACCTGCTTGGCCGCGAGCCGGTGGTGCCTAATCACATCCTGCTGGCCATGAACGTGCGCAGTAAGGTGGTCATGGTGACCGGTGCCGGTGGCTCAATCGGCAGCGAAATCTGCCGCCAGATCGTGACGGTTGGCCCAAGCAAACTGCTGCTGATCGAACAGAGTGAATTCGCCCTCTATAGCATTCACCAGGAGCTTGAAGAAAAGATCACCGATCGTGGCATCGTGTTAGTACCACTTTTGGCCTCGGTACAAGACAGCGAGCGTATGCACGAGATCATGTCCACTTGGCACCCGGACACGGTATACCACGCTGCCGCCTATAAGCATGTGCCGCTGGTGGAGCACAACCCGGCAGTAGGCATCAAGAACAATGTCCTCGGAACGCTTAGAACAGCGCAGGCTGCTACCGAAAACGGTGTTTCTGATTTTGTTCTGATCAGCACCGACAAGGCGGTGCGCCCGACCAACATCATGGGCGCCAGCAAGCGGCTAGCAGAAATGGCACTGCAGGCACTGGCTGCCAATAGCCCCGGCACCAAAGTCAGCATGGTGCGCTTTGGCAATGTGCTGGGTTCATCCGGATCTGTGGTACCCAAGTTCCGTCAGCAGATCCGTGACGGTGGGCCGATCGCGCTCACCCACCCAGATATCACCCGCTACTTCATGACCATCCCAGAGGCCTCTCAGTTGGTGATCCAGGCGGGGGCTATGGCTAAGGGGGGGGATGTGTTCGTGCTGGACATGGGTCAATCGGTCAAGATCATGGATCTGGCCCGTCGCATGATCGAACTCTCAGGCTTGACCGTCAAAGATGAGCAAAACCCCGATGGGGATATCGAGATCGAAATCACCGGCCTGCGTCCAGGTGAGAAGCTTCACGAAGAACTGCTAATCGGCGACAACCCCAAGCCAACCTCCCATCAGAGAATCATGAAAGCCCACGAGGAGTTCGTCCCTTGGGCGGAGCTTGAAGGCAAGCTGAAGTCGTTGGAGATGGCGCTTAATGTGAATGACGTCGGTGTCATCCGCTTGATGATGGAAAAGCTCGTCAGTGGCTACACGCCGAGCGATGAGATCGTGGATTGGGTGTATCTGGAGCAGGAAGCCGAGGCTCAAGCATTGGGTTTGGCTTGATGATGCATCCGTCGTCACCGGGTACGGCCAGCGAAACCTGGGCGCAAACGGGTGCGGCGAGGACCGGCATAAAACCAGATGGTGATTGGTCGTGCAGGGCGAACTGTGGTTTTGATCTGGCGTTTTGGTTGATCGACGATCGCGTGCTGGACTACGCCGCCGTCCGACATGGTCGATTCACGAAGGGCCTCAGCTTCGAAGGCTTCAACGTCACGAACGCGGTATCGGACCTTAGCGCCAAGTTTGAGAAACACCGGCCCGCCCGCTTCTGTTCGCCAGCGCTCCAGCGTCGCTTCACTGATCTGCCAAACGATTGAGAAACGCTGCGGAGACTTTGGCTTTTGTCCGCGCGCCTGCTATCCGGCAGGATGGGGCAATTGAGCGAATTTCGAAATAGAGATATATTCCACAACCAAAGTTCAGAAAAGCCGCCCACGGGCGGCTTTTTGTTGTCACGGCAAACTGCCGCGTTCAAGATTATCGATCAGGGTTTATCCTATACGGCATGCGTATTCTCAACCTTGCCGCCTATTATTTCTGGCCTGTCAGCGATCCGGATTCCACTTGTGCGGCACTGAAGGCCGCAGGCCGGTCGCTCGGTGTCAAAGGCACAATCCTCGTCACCCCGGAAGGTTTGAACGCGTTTATCGCCGGCGAAGAGCAGGCTTGCTACGGGATGCTCGCGGCATTGCGCGCGGTGCCCGGTTTTGCGGCGTTGCCGGCCAAGGAAAGTTGGTCGTCAACAGTTCCATTCAAGCGCTTGAAGGTCAAGGTCAAAAAAGAAATTATCCGCATGGATTACCCCACGATCTGCCCGGTTGAAGGGCGGGCGCCGGCGGTGGATGCCAAAACCCTGGCGCGCTGGTTGGATCAGGGCTGTGATGACGCCGGCAAGCCGGTGGTGATGCTCGATACACGCAACGACTTCGAAGTCGATTACGGCAAATTCAACAATGCCATCAACTGGCGGATCCGGAAGTTCACCGAGTTTCCGAAGGCCGTGCAGGATCACCGCGCCGAGTTGCAGGATAAAACCATCGTCAGTTATTGCACCGGCGGCATCCGCTGCGAAAAGGCGGCGCTGTACATGCATGAGCTCGGACTGCATAACGTGTTGCAGTTGGATGGTGGCATCCTGAAATATTTTGAAGAAACCGACGGCCGTCACTGGCAGGGCAACTGTTTCGTGTTTGATGAACGCGAATCGCTGGAGCCCGATCTGCGGCCGGCCCGGCCGGCGGCATGAGAACCTTGCGGGCCTGCGAAGCCGGGTCCGCACGGTGCGATCCGTATGGCCGGCGTGCCGGTATTTCGGTAAAGTACGTTCAGAACAGCGGCCTGCTCTAGCGTATCCAAAAAATAATCAATAAAAGCAAATACTTAACTATAATCCTGCGAGCGTAATCTTCCTATGGCCACCCTCTTTTCCAAACTGATGCCCCGCGAGGGCCGGTTTTTCGATTTCTTTAACGCGCACGCGCTTCGTATTGTGGAAGGCAGCCGCGAGCTGGTCGGGCTTATGAGCAATCTGCATGACGCGGAAAGTTATACCCGGCGCATCGATGAGGCCGAGCGGGCGGCGGACAAGATCACCCACGACACGATTCTGGTGTTGCACAGCACGTTCATCACGCCAATCGACCGCGACCAGATTCACCAGTTGATTACCAATATGGACGACATCCTCGATCTGATCCAGGACGTCGCTGAATCGCTGCTGCTGTATGACATCCGCCGCGGCACGCCGGAAGCCGAACAGCTGGCGCAGATCTGCCACATGTCCTGCGAGCGGATCAAGACCGCGGTGAGCCTGCTGCCCAAGCTGAGCGCGCCCGACGCGATCCTCAAAACCTGCGAGGAAATCGACCGCCTGGAATCCGACGCCGACCGCGTGATGCGCTCGGCGATGTCGCGGCTGTTCCGCGACGAGTCCGATCTGAAGCAGGTCTTCAAGCTGCGTTCGGTGTACATGCTGCTCGAGGAAATCACCGACCGCTGCGAGGATGTCGCGAACATCATCGAAGGCATTGTTCTCGAACACTCCTAGGCCGCGCCCTCATGGATCACTTAAGCATCAGCCTGGGCGTCATCGTGCTGCTGGTCACGGTTGCGCTGATATTCGATTTCATGAACGGCTTCCACGATGCCGCGAACTCGATCGCCACCGTGGTGTCGACCCGGGTGCTGAAGCCGTACCAGGCCGTCATGTGGGCGGCCTTTTTCAACTTTGCCGCGCTGTTCGTGTTCCATCTGAAAGTGGCGACGACGGTGGGCCAGGGCATCATCGATGCTTCGGTGGTGGATCACCATATTATTTTCGGTGCACTGGTCGGTGCCATTGTCTGGAACATCATCACCTGGTACTACGGCCTGCCGTCGAGTTCTTCGCATGCGCTGATCGGCGGCCTCATCGGCGCCGCAGTGGCCAAAAGCGGATTCTGGGCACTGCAAAGCGCCGGCATCTACAAGACGCTGATCTTCATTGTCATATCGCCGACGCTCGGCTTTCTGCTGGCGGGGCTGCTGATGGTTGCAGTGTCATGGATTTGCCGGCGCACGACGCCGGCCAAGGTTGACCGCTGGTTCCGCCGGCTGCAGCTGCTGTCGGCGGCGATGTATAGCCTCGGTCACGGGGGCAATGACGCGCAGAAAACCATGGGCATCATCCTCATGCTGCTGATTGCCGCAGGTATCAGCGGGCCCAAGGATCCGGTGCCGATGTGGGTGGTCATCAGCTGCTACGCCACGATCAGCATCGGCACGCTGCTCGGCGGCTGGCGAATCGTCAGGACCATGGGCCAGAAAATCACCAAGTTGAAACCGGTCGGCGGTTTCTGCGCTGAGACCGGAGGCGCGCTGACCCTGTTCATGGCGACCAGCCTCGGCGTCCCGGTGTCGACGACGCACACCATTACCGGTTCCATCGTCGGCGTCGGTTCGGCGCAGTCGGTCTCAGCCGTGCGCTGGGGCGTTGCCGGCAACATCGTGCTGGCCTGGGTGCTGACCATACCCTGCTCGGCGACCATTTCGGCGATTACCTGGTGGCTCAGCCTCAGCCTTTTCCCCTGATCAAGCCATAGCCCGCAAGCAGAAGTGACGAGTGAGTTTCAGATGACTATCAGCGAAGACAGCAGTCACGCCGGAATGCTTGCTCAGAGTGTTGGCGATTTCGTCAAACGCGGCGCCGACTTGCCGCGCGTGCGTGCACTGCCGCAGACCCATGCCGATTTTGATGCCGCACAGTGGCGCCAGCTGGCTGAGCTCGGCTGGCTGGGTATTTTGGTGCCGGAATCCTGCTGTGGGCTCGGGCTGGGATTGGCCGAGGCGGCGATTGTGGCGGAAGGCCTTGGCCGCGCGCTGACGCCGGAACCCTATACCGCTGTGGCCGTGCTGGCCGCGCGCGTACTGGAGCAATCAGCCGGTCCGCTACGCGACGAATTGCTCACCGGTCTCGCATCAGGTGAGCGTGTGCCTGTGCTTGCCTGGCAGGAACAGGCTGACGATTTTGGCGGACTGCAGGTGGCCACGACAGCGACGCCCTTCGAAGGGGGTTATCGCGTCAGCGGCGAAAAACAATTTGTCATCGGTGCGGGAGCGGCCGACGGTTATCTGGTGACTGCGAATGCTGCGGACGGCTTGCAGCTGCTGTGGGTGCCGCGCAGTGCCGCAGGCTGCACGACCGGACGGCAGCCGCTGGCGGATGGCCGCAGTTACGGCACCTTGACGCTCAAGGATGTCGTGGTGCCGCGCGAGCAGGTGCTGGCATCCGCTGACGCTGCGAGAGCTGCGCTGAATCGTGCGCTGGACCACGCGGCGGTGACGGCTTCAGCCGAACTCGTTGGCATCATGAAACGCGCCAATGAAATGAGCCTGGACTACATGAAAACCCGGGTGCAGTTCGGCAAACCCATCGGCAGTTTCCAGGCCTTGCAACATCGCGCCGTCGATTTGTACATCCAGCAGGAGCTGGCCGACGCCGTGCTGCGTGACGTGATCCGCCAGCTTGATGGTGCCCCGGATGAACAAACACGTGCGTTGTCGGCAAGCCGCGCCAAGTCCCGCTGCGCCGATGCCGCGCTGGCGGTTACCCGTGCCGCAATCCAGTTCCATGGCGCGATCGGATTTACCGAGGATTGCGACGTCGGGCTCTATGTCAAACGGGCGATGACCGTATCGGCCTGGCTCGGTAACGGTCGCAACCATCGTGCACGATATGCACGCTTGTCCGCGAAGGTGCTGCGCAAGGAGGCGGCATGAGCGACTGGAATGCGATGAGCGACGAAGCCTTCCGCGCGGAAGCGCGCGCCTTTTTCGAGGGTGAATTCCCGGAAGAATTCAAATTCCTGCCGCGACGCATGCGCTGGAGTGAATGCCGCGACTGGTACCTGAAGCTGTCGAAAAAAGGCTGGATCGCGCCGAATTGGCCGCGCGAACACGGCGGCATGGGTCTGTCACCATCGAAGCTGCTGATTTATTTCGAGGAAACCGAACGCGCCGGCGTCGGCCGCATGCCTGATCAGGGCATCACCATGGTCGGGCCGACGCTGATCCGCTTCGGCAATGACGCACAGCGCGCGCGCTACCTGCCGAAAATCATCGCCGGCGATGCGATCTGGTGTCAGGGATATTCCGAACCCAATGCCGGTTCCGATCTTGCCAGCCTGCGCACGGAAGCTTTGCCCGACGGCGACGACTATGTCATCAACGGCAGCAAGATCTGGACGTCGATGGCCCACGATGCCACCAATATTTACGTGCTCGCCCGCACCGACAGGCAAGCGAAGAAAAAACAGGAAGGCATCAGTTTTTTCCTGGTCGATATGAAAACGCCGGGCATCACGCTGCGCACCATCCGCAACATCGCCGGCCATGAAGAGTTCTGCCAGGTGTTTTTTGACAATGTGCGTACGCCGAAAGAGAATCTTGTCGGCGAACTGCACAAGGGCTGGACCATTGCCAAGGGCCTGCTCGGTTTCGAGCGCCTTAATATCGGCAGTCCGCGGCGTCCGCTACAGGCACTGGAAAAACTGGAAATGCTCGCGCAGGCGCGCGGCCTGCTCACCGATCCGGCTTTTGCCGAACGCTTCACCCAACTGAAACTGGATCTGGCCGACCTCGGTTCGCTGTACGGCCGTTATGTCGACAAGGCGCGGCGGGGCGAAGCCATGGGGCCGGATGTTTCGATATTGAAGGTCTGGTCGATGGACACCTACCAGCGTTTGTCGGAGCTGCTGATGGATGCCGCCGGTGAATACGGCGCCGTCGAGGGCGAAGTGGCCTTTGGTGAGACCGCCATTGATGTGCTGTCGCCGTTCTACAACTCGCGGCCCGGCACGATTTACGGCGGTTCCAACGAAATTCAGCGCAACATTCTCGCCAAGTACGTACTGAACTTGCCGTCCTAAAGTATTACTCCACTTTCATGGGCAATATCACCATCTGCATCCCCTGCAGATGCAGTCGCTGCTGCATGGCCAGAGCAGTTTGATTGTGTAACCAGCGGGTGAAGAGATTGTCGTGCACAAAAATCAGCTTGGATGCAAAGAACACACTGTTGGGGAAATCCCGCGAGATTTGTTCGGTCAGCTTGAGCAGTTCTTCGACCGGCTCGGTGCCGAAGGCGCAGTAGGTCTTCGCTGCCAGATCGTGGGTGTGGCAAAAGTTCTCGTAATACCGCAGTGAATTTTCGATTTCGTACTGCAGCGTGCGCAGCGCCCCCGGCCCGTCATAACGCTGGGCGTCGATTTCGCCGACGCTGACAAACACGAAATTGCGGAAGTGCCCCGGGAACAGACGCTGCACCCACAGCATCGCGTGCATGCCGACGCCGCGGTTTTTACCAACAAAAAATACCGCGGTCGGTTTTTGCGGATCAAGCTGCGGGGGATTGGTCACTTCCTGCAGCGGTTTGCCGCTTGAGAACAGGCTGTCGATCTTGCGTAGCTGTTCGCGGGTTTCGTCATAGTGCCAGCGGATGGTTGCGCAGAGTGCGATGACGCCACCGGTGATCAGCAGGGTGACCCAGCCTCCTTCGTGGAATTTGCCGAGAATCAAAATCGCCAGAATGCCGGCGGTGACAATAAACCCCAGCGCCGACAGTGCCAGCCGGCCGCGCCAGTTCGGTGCCGAGCGGCGGTTTTTGATCCAGTACAGGCAAAGACCCCAAAGCGCGATCGAAAACGTCAGGAACACATTGATGCTGTAGAGCACCACCAGCAGCGCGACGCTGCCCTGGCTCCACAGCAGCACCACCAGCGCGGCGGCGCCCATCAGCACCACGCCGTTCTGCGTGACCAGCCGGCTCGACAACTGGCGAAACTGGCGCGGCACCCAGGAATCCGCGGCCATATTCGCCAGTACGGCAGGGCCGCCGAGGAAGCCGGTGTTGGCGGCGACGAACAGCAGGCCGGCTTCGAGAATCAGCACGATCAGTAGCGCGGTCTCGTTGACGGCAACGCTGCCCAGGTTGAAGTCATTGATGATGGCCTTGAACACCGTGGCATTCAAAGTCTGCCCCGGTGTTTTTACGGCATCCCACAGCATGTACAGCACCAGGATGCCGCCCGCGGTGAAGGCCAGCGAAGTGGCCATGTATAACATCGTCCATTTGCCGGTGCGCACGCGCGGCTCGGCCAGCGTGTTGATGTTGTTGGAGACCGCTTCCAGGCCGGTGTAGGTGCCGCCGCCGTGGGAGTAGGCGAACAGCAGCGTCGCCGTGACGAACATCCAGCCGGATTCTTTGGCCATCACCGCGGTTTCGCCGAGGGTTGCCGGGATCAGCTGAGGCAGGCGTTCGGCGTGGGCATAAATACCCCAGCCGATCAGCGCCACGTGCACGACGACGAATCCGACAAAGACCGGCAGCAGAATCTTGATGGCTTCCTTGATGCCGCGCAGATTGATGGTCAGCAGCAGACCGACCAGCAGCATCGCAAAAGCCACCTTCCAGGGATGCCATTCGAGCGGCAGCAGGCTGAACACCGCATCGGCGCCGCTGGCCACGGAAATGGCGATGGTCAGTACATAGTCGACGATCAGCGCCGAGCCCGAGACCAGCCCCGCGCGCGGCCCGATCAACTGGGTGGCAACTTTGTAACCGCCGCCGCCGTTCGGGAATAGTTCAATGACCTGGTTGTAGGCCAGTGAAATGATGAACACGGTGAGCACTGTGGCAGCCGCGAGGTACAGGCCGAGCTGGGTGTGCGTGCCCAGCGCGAGATAGGCCTCCTCCGGGCCGTAACAGGCGGAGGACAGGCCGTCGGCGCCGAGGCCGACCCAGGCGAAAAACGCGATCAGCGCGATGTGCTGGCGTGTTTCAGGATTCATCGGATCGCGCGGGGCGCCGATGACCATATCACGCAGTTTGTGGGTAGTCGCCAATGGGGCTGTTGCGGCCGGCCGGATCAGATCACCGGCCTGCAACGCTGCGGATCAGCGGCGGCGTGACGGGAAGAAGCGATCAAGGTTTGTTTGGTGACCTGCGGGCCGGTCATGGAAGCGGTGACAATAAATGCGGGCAATGAATGCGCGTTGAATTATCGCGGTTTGCGCTTCATGATAGCGCAGTTTAATCACCTCAGCCAGAACGCGCAGGAGTCACGCATGAGCAAACAAATCATTCATACCGACAACGCACCGAAAGCGATCGGCACCTATTCACAGGCCGTGCGCTGCGGCAACACGGTTTATCTGGCGGGGCAGATCGGTCTTGATCCGGCGACCATGCAGATGGCCGACGGCATCGAGGCGCAGATTCATCGCGTTTTCAAAAACCTGCAGGCGGTCGCGGCAGCGGCCGGCGGCACGCTGGATGATTGCGCCAAGGTCAATGTCTACCTGACCGATCTCGGCCATTTCGCCAAGGTCAATGAAATCATGGCTGGCTATTTTCACGAGCCGTATCCGGCACGCGCTGCGGTCGGCGTTGCCAGCCTGCCGCGCAGTGCGCTGGTTGAAGTCGATGCGGTGATGTCGCTGTAGTGACCCGCCACCGCATCAATAACGGAGCATCAGGGGCATGACGCGGGCCCGCGCCGATACGCCGCCGGACGTTCATCCTTCGCTGTCGGGCCTGAGCAAGGCCATCGTCGACAAACTCGCCAAGCTGGGCCTTGCCCGCAAGTTTGATCTGGCTCTGCATCTGCCGCTGCGTTACGACGATGAAACCGCGTTGTGTCCGATCGCCGATGTGATGCCCGGCGAAGAACTGCTGGTGCAGGGCACGGTCACCGATTGCGACATCAAGTTCCGTCCGAAACGCCAGCTGGTCTGCCGCATCATGGATGACAGCGGCGAAGCGCTGACGCTGCGTTTTCTCAATTTCTACGGCAGCCAGGTCAAGTTGCTGGCCGTCGGTAACGTCATTCGCGCCTTTGGCAATGTGCGTCTTGGCCATTTCGGTGCGGAGATGGTACATCCGCGCTTTCGCGTGGCGTCCGGCGACATGCCGGTGGCGCAGTCGCTGACGCCGGTTTATCCGACGACGGCGGGGCTGGGTCAGGACATGCTGCGGCGTTTGATCGCCCGCGCGCTGGCCGACGAATCACTGACGGAATTGCTGCCGCCGTCGCTGCTCGACGCCTTGGGTCTGCCCGCATTCGGCGCGGCGGTGAAGCTGCTGCACAATCCGCCGCCGGATATTGCGCAGGCCAGCTTGCAGGGCCGCACCCATCCAGCGTGGCGGCGCATGAAATTCGATGAACTGCTGGCGCAGCAGTTGTCGATGCGCGTGCATTACCAGCGCCGCCGCGCGGCGGGTGCACCGGTATTATGCGTGCGCGGCAAACTGGTCAGCGCACTGCTGGCGAGCCTGCCGTTTCAGCTGACCGCGGCGCAGAACAAGGTGCTGGCGCAGGTGCGCGGCGATCTTCAGCAAGCGCATCCGATGCAGCGCCTGCTCCAGGGCGATGTCGGCAGTGGCAAAACGGTGGTTGCTGCGCTGGCCGCACTGCAATGCATCGAAAACGGTTATCAGGCCGCGGTGATGGCGCCCACCGAAATCCTCGCCGAGCAGCATTACCGCAAGTTCTCCGAGTGGCTGGAGCCGCTCGGGCTGAAAGTGGCGTGGTTATCCGGAAGCCTAAAAAAATCCGAAAAAAAACAATCACTTGCAAATATTTCCCAAGGCGAGGCGATGATCGCCGTCGGCACCCATGCGCTGTTTGAAGATGAAGTGATATTCAAAAACCTCGGCCTCGCCATCATCGATGAACAGCACCGCTTCGGCGTGCATCAGCGCCTGGCGCTGCGTATGAAAGGCACACAGCCGAACAAGGGTGCGCAGCCGCACCAACTGATGATGAGCGCGACACCGATTCCGCGCACGCTGGCGATGAGCTATTACGCCGATCTCGATGTTTCAGTGATCGATGAACTGCCCCCGGGCCGCACGCCGGTGGTGACCAAGCTGGTATCGGAAGAGCGCCGCGACGAAGTGATCCAGCGCGTGCGCGACGCCTGTGTCGACGGCCGCCAGGCCTACTGGGTATGTCCGCTGATCGAGGAATCGGAAACGCTGCAATTGCAGACCGCCCTCGATACCTATGCCCATCTGCAAGAGACCTTTCCCGAGCTGCGCGTCGGTCTTGTCCACGGCCGCCTGAAAGGCGCGGAAAAGCAGGCCGTGATGGCGGCATTCAAGCAGGGCGAGGTGCAGCTGCTGGTGGCGACCACGGTGATCGAAGTCGGCGTGGATGTGCCCAACGCCTCGCTGATGGTGATTGAACACGCCGAACGCATGGGCCTGTCGCAGCTGCATCAGCTGCGCGGCCGCGTCGGTCGCGGCGCCGCGGAAAGCGCCTGCGTGCTGCTCTATCAGACGCCACTGTCCCCGATGGCGAAAGAGCGGCTGAAAGTGATTTACGAAAACACCGACGGCTTTGAAATCGCAAGACAGGATCTGCAGTTGCGCGGGCCCGGCGAGTTGCTCGGCGCGCGGCAGAGCGGGGTGCCGATGCTGCGCTTTGCCGATCTGGCACTGGATCTGGATTTGCTGGATGCCGCGAGGGAGGCGGCCGAGCGGCTGTTGCGCGATGAGCCGGAGATTGCAAAGGGACATCTTGCGCGCTGGCTGGGTGGCAGGAATGAGTATTTGAAGGTTTGAGGTTTTATTGCGTTGCGGATCTTCGACTCTTGCCAGATCTCGGAGCAAAGTTGTGCGGTTTTGACGTCCCTGAACAAACAGAAACCGTAGCGTTGATGCGATAATTCTCTCTCAACAAAAACTACAAATCGTGAAAACCATTCCCCGAGATCCCCACTGGTGCGCCGCACCGGTCGCCGCCGGGCCGTTGCGCCGCTGGCTGACGGATCGCGGTTCGCTGACGGCGCGTCTCGAGCAGCATGCGGGAGCAATCAAGGTCAAGGTGCTGTTCCAGGGTTTGCGGCGGGTGAATCAGGACGAGGCTTTTCTGTTTGCATCTCCTGTTGCACGCGTTCTGGTGCGCGAGGTGTTGTTGATGTGCGGTACCAAACCGCTGGTATTCGCCCATACGGTGGTGGCGCCGAGTGCGCTGCGCGGCGCCTGGCGCAGCGTTACGGCGCTCGGCACGCGACCGCTCGGCGCAGCGTTGTTTGCTGATCCGCGTATCGCACGTTTTCCCTTGCGCCAGAAAAAACTGCCGCTGCTGCATCCGCTGCATCGCCGCGCTGCGGCGCAATTGAAAAAACAGCCGCCGCCGCTGTGGGCGCGGCGCTCGATTTTTGCCTTGGGCAATTCGCCTATACTGGTCAGCGAAGTATTCCTGCCCGCGATATACGACCTGTGAACCCTGCATTGACGCTGAAGGACAGACTCAACGCCTACGAGCGGCTGATGCGGCTGGACAAGCCCATCGGCATCCTGCTGCTGCTGTGGCCGACGCTGTGGGGGTTGTGGTTCGCGTCGGCCGGCCTGCCGCCGCTGGACGTGCTGCTGATTTTCATAACCGGCACCGCGCTGATGCGTTCCGCGGGCTGCGTCGTCAATGATTATGCTGACCGCAA
Organism: Burkholderiales bacterium; assembly: GCA_030833315.1. Taxonomy (GTDB): domain Bacteria; phylum Pseudomonadota; class Gammaproteobacteria; order Burkholderiales; family SG8-41. The sequence continues at coordinate 12,595 of JAURHM010000024.1, read as the reverse complement.
TTTCGATCCCCATGTCGAACGCACCAAGGACCGGCCTTTGGCCGCCGGGGTCATCCGGCCGAAAGAGGCGCTGATCCTGGCGGCGGTATTGATGCTGTGTGCATTCGGTCTGGTGCTGTTTCTCAATGCCCTGACCATCCAGCTGGCGTTTGTCGCGGCAGCGATTGCGGTGATTTATCCCTTTGTGAAGCGGGTGTTCCCGCTGCCGCAGGCCTGGCTGGGTGTCGCTTTCGGCTTCGGCATCCCGATGGCCTATGCCGCGCTGTGGCAAGCACTGCCGCCGGTAGCCTGGTTGTTGTTACTGGCGACGGTTTTCTGGGCGATTGCCTATGACACGGAATATGCGATGGTCGACCGCGATGATGACGTGAAGATCGGCGTCAAATCCTCGGCAATCCTGTTCGGCCGCTACGATGTACTCGGCGTGATGACCGCGCATGCGCTGTTTCTGGGGCTGATGACCGGGCTCGGTATCTGGCAGTTGCGCGGCGCATTTTATTTTGCCGGGCTGACGGTCGCGTCGGCGCTGGTGATTTACCAGTATTTACTGATCCATGAACGCAGCCGAGAGGGCTGTTTCCGGGCTTTTATGAACAATAACTGGACGGGTTTTGCCATCTTCGCCGGCACTGCGGCTGACTGGTGGCAGTATCCGCAGGTGCTGCTATGAGTTATCGGGATTTGCGCGACTTCATCGCCGGGCTGGAACGCGACGACCAATTGAAACGCATTGCCGTCGAAGTCGATCCGAAACTGGAAATGACCGAGATCTGCGATCGTGTGCTCAAGCAGGGTGGTCCGGCGCTGTTGTTTGAAAAACCCAAGGGCTACGCCATGCCGGTGCTGGGCAATCTGTTCGGCACGACGCAGCGTGTGGCATTGGGCATGGGCCGCGATTCCGTGGCGGCACTGCGTGAACTCGGGCAGGTGCTGGCGCAGCTGAAACAGCCCGAACCGCCGAAAGGCCTGAAGGACGCCTGGGACAAACTGCCGCTGCTGCGGCAGATCCTGTCGATGCAGCCGAAACTGGTGCGCGACCCGCTCTGTCAGGAGCAGGTGTGGGAAGGTGATGACGTGGATCTGGCGAAGCTGCCGATCCAAACCTGCTGGCCCGGCGACATTGGCCCCTTGCTGACCTGGGGTCTGACGGTGACGCGCGGCCCGAACAAGACGCGACAGAACCTCGGCATTTACCGCCAGCAGGTGATCGGTCGCAACCGGCTGATCATGCGCTGGCTGGCGCATCGTGGCGGCGCACTCGACTACCGCGACCATTGCCTGGCGCATCCGCGTGAGCCCTTCCCGGTGGCGGTGGCGCTCGGCGCCGATCCGGCGACGATGCTCGGCGCGGTGACGCCGGTACCGGATTCCTTGTCGGAATACCAGTTCGCCGGTTTGCTGCGCGGTGAAAAAACCGAAATCGCACAATGCATTACGCACGACCTGAAAGTACCGGCCCGTTCAGAAATCGTGCTTGAAGGCCATATTCACCCCAACGACACCGCGCTTGAAGGTCCCTTCGGTGATCACACCGGTTATTACAATGAGCAGGACCGTTTCCCCGTGTTCACGGTGGATCGCATCACGCTGCGCCGCGACCCGATCTATCACTCGACCTACACCGGCAAGCCGCCGGATGAGCCGGCTGTGCTGGGTGAGGCGCTGAACGAAGTCTTCGTGCCGCTGCTGGTGCAGCAGTTTCCGGAAATAGTCGATTTCTATCTGCCGCCCGAGGGCTGTTCCTACCGCGTCGCCTGCGTCAGCATCAAGAAACAATATCCTGGCCACGCCAAGCGCGTGATGTTCGGTATCTGGAGTTTCCTGCGCCAGTTCATGTACACCAAGTTCATCATCGTCACTGACGATGACGTCAACGTGCGCGACTGGAAGGAAGTGATCTGGGCGATGACCACGCGCGTCGATCCCAAACGCGACACGCTGATCGCCGATGCGACGCCGATCGATTACCTGGATTTCGCCAGCCCGGTCGCCGGACTCGGTTCAAAGATGGGTATCGATGCCACCAACAAATGGCCGGCGGAAACCAGCCGCGAGTGGGGTACCCCCATCGCGATGAGCCCGGAAGTGAAGCAGCGCGTCGATGCGCTGTGGAGCCAGTTGGGTCTTTCCTGATGTCCCGCCGGACTGCGGTGACGGGCGGCCCGGCTGCCGGCGTGGACGCGCTTCAATGAACGCCGTCCTGCTGCTCAAGCTGTTCCTGGTGCCGCTGCTGATTGCGCTGGTGACGCTGGCCGGGCGGCGCTGGGGCCCCGGGGTTGCCGGCTGGTTGTCGGCGTTTCCGGTGGTGGCCGGCCCCATTCTGTTTTTTATTGCCGTCGAGCAGGGCGCGAACTTCGCCGCGAATGCGGCAGTCGGTACGCTGTCCGCCGTACTGGCGATGCTCGCTTTCGGTATCAGCTACGCCTGGGCTGCCCGGCGGTACGACTGGCCGGCCAGCCTGGCACTTGCCTATGCGGGTTATGCCGCAGCCGTCTTTGTACTGAGTCTCCGGGATGCGACGTTGATGATCGCAGCGCCCGTGGTGTTTGCAGCACTGCTGCTGGCGCCGCGGTTTTATCCTGAAGCGCGCAACACCGCGGCCGTCACTTCAAAGCCGGCCAATGACATGCTGCTGCGCATGGCTGCAGGGGCAATGCTGGTGCTGCTGGTCACGCATTTCGCGGCCCATCTCGGCCCCGGACTCAGCGGCGTGTTTGCGATGTTCCCGGTGATGGGTACGGTGCTGGTGCTGTTCACGCATCGCAGTGCGGGGGGTGCAGCGGCGATCCGGCTGCTGCGCGGCATGGTCTTCGGGTTTTATGCGTTCAGCATCTTTTGCATGGTTCTGGCGTGGACGCTGCCTGCCACCGGCATCGGCATGGCGTTTCTGTGGTCGGTGCTGGCAGCTGCTGTGGTTCAGGCGCTGACGCGGGTCTGGCTGACCCGTCATACGCTTGCACAAGGCGCGCGCTGAGCCGCGCTGCAAGCGCGGCTACTTTTTGGCCTGACGTTTCCGGTCCTGCCGTCCGCAGCAGGCGCTGCTGTCGCGGTTGTGCGCCCAGGCCATTAGCGCATCCTGCGCCGCCTGCGCATTGAAGGCATTGGTGTGATTGACCAGGAACACGATCACCGAACGGTTGCCTTGCGCATCCAGCACATAACCGGCAATCGAGCGCACTCCTGACAGTGATCCGGTTTTGACGTGCGCCTGGCCGGCGACTTCGGCGCTTTTCAGGCGTTTGCGCAGCGTGCCGTCAACGGCGGCAACCGGCAGTGAGGCCATCAGCTCGGGCATCACCGGGCTTGCATAAGCATTCAGCAGCACCGCACCCAGGTTACGTGCGCTGATGCGCTCGATGCGTGACAGGCCCGAGCCGTTTTCTAGCACCAGTTCGGGAACGGCGAGGCCTTTTAATGCCAGCCATTGTTTGACGCCGGTCGCTGCCGTGGTGGTGGTCGCCTGCGCGCCGTTGTTCATGCCCAGCGAAAGAAACAGCTGTCGCGCCATCACATTGTTGGAGTATTTGTTGACGTCGCGGACGATTTCCGAAAGCGATAATGAACGCGCAGTAGTCAGCCTGCGCGCCTGATCCGGCGTGGCGCCGTCGCGCACCTGTCCGTTGAATGCGCCGCCGAGGTCTTTCCAAAATTGGGTAAACAGCGCGCCGACGTACTGGCGATGGCCCAGTACGCTGAAGCTGCGTATGCCTTCGCCGCAGTCCAGCGCATAAGTGCCATTGAAGGCGAGGCGTGCCGAATCGGCGTTGCCCTGCGCATCCAGCCGCAGCTTGCCAACCCAGTCGCCGCAGGGACCGTCGGCAATTTTCAGGTTGTTGATGATCTGCACCTGCGGCAGAGGCGGCTCAACGGTGATACGCACGGTGCGAGTCGCGGCATCGGGGATGAACTGCAGCGTGACCGCCTTGAAGTTGACCAGCAGCGCGCTGGGTCCGGTGTTGTAGGGGCGCGTGGGCTGGTCATCGAAGGCGCCCGGGTCCTGCACTTCTTCGGCGAACAGGCGACGGTCGAGAATCAGATCGCCGCGGATTTCACGGATGCCGCGTGCGCGCAGGTTGCGTAACAGCAGCCAGAAACTCTCCACCGTCAGCTTCGGATCCCCGGCCCCCTTGATATACAGATTGCCGTTCAACACATCCTGGGTCAGCGTGCCGTCAGTCAGCACGTCGGTATTCCACACAAAAGCCGGTCCAAGCAATTCCAGTCCGGCATAGGTGGTGACCAGTTTCATGGTCGACGCCGGATTCAGCGCGCGCTCGGCGCCGATGGACAGCACCGGCTGATCGGCGCCGATTTCGTGCACATAAACGCCGACAGCGGATTCCGGGATGCCGGCCTGTGCCAATGCGCGGGCAACCGGTTCAGGCAGTACGGAGGCGGGTTGCGCAAAGACAAGCGTTGCAGGCAGCAGAAGCAGGGTGAGGGCGATGATTCGTTTAAGCATGCGTAGGGTGTCTGGTGCTGATGATGATGGGGCTTACAGGATGACCGAGCTGTGCTGTGCCGGCAGATCAACACCGCTCCAGCCCAGTTTTTCATGAATGGCGGCGGCAAAACTTTCCGAGGCTGTCGGCTCGCCGTGGACAACGAAGGTGCGTTGTGGCGCGGGTTTGAAATGGCCCAGCCAGCCGAGCAGCGCAGCCTGGTCGCCGTGGGCGGACAATCCGCCGATGGTGTAGACATCGGCTTTCACCGGCACCGGGATGCCGAAAATGCGCACGGTTTTGATGCCGTCGACGATGCGCCGCCCCAGAGTGCCCGCGGCCTGGAAGCCGACGATCAATATGGTGGAATCACGGCGCGGCAGATTATTGCGCAAATGATGCTTGATGCGACCGGCATTGCACATGCCGCTGGCGGAAATGATCACCGCGCCGTGTTTGACGTTCTGCAGGTTCACCGATTCGACTGCATCCTGCACAAAATGGATTTTCGGTTTGCCGCGTCCGCGTTTGATCCATTCCATCAGCGCAGCCGCTTCCGGATCGAGTAGTCCCCAGTGTTTGGCGGTGATCGCGGTGGCCTTCAAGGCCATCGGCGAATCGACGTAAATGTTCATCTCCGGCAGTCGTCCCTGTTTATGCAGATCGACCAGCAGGTAGAGCATTTCCTGGGTGCGACCCACCGCAAACGCAGGAATGATCACATTGCCTTTTTTGCGGACCAGCGTGTCGGTGACGGCGTGCTCCAGTTCCGTCATCGTGTCGTCCATCGACTTGTGCAGGCGGTTGCCGTAAGTGGATTCAACCACCAGCACATCGGCTTCGCTGATCGGCGTCGGATCGCGCACCAGCGGCCTGTTGGGCTGGCCGATGTCGCCGGAGAACACGATTTTGCGGCTCTTGCTGCCGTTCCGGATCCACAGTTCAATGATTGCGGCACCAATGATGTGGCCGGCGTCGCGGAAAATGCAGCGCAGTGCCGGGTGCGGGCGGAACTCGGCGCCATAAGCCACCGGTTTGAGCTGGCGCAGCGTGCGCTGCACTTCGGCAATGGTGTACAGCGGCGGCCGTCCGGCGCCACGCGCCTTTGACTTCTGCATCCACTCCGCTTCCTTTTCCTGGATATGCGCCGAGTCGGCGAGCATGACTTCCAGCAGGTCACAGGTCGCGGGCGTCGCATAAACCGGCCCGGTGTAACCGGCGGCGATCAGCCGTGGCAGCAGGCCGGAGTGGTCGATGTGGGCATGGGTCAGCAGTACGCAATCCAGGGTTTTCGGATCAAAGGCGAAACGCGCACGGTTTTTCGGTTCGGCTTCGCGACCACCCTGGAACATGCCGCAGTCGACCAGTAATTTGACGTCATCGGTCTCGAGCAGGAAGCTCGAGCCGGTGACTTCGCCTGCGGCGCCGAGGAAGGTCAGTTTCAAGGGGTGGCGTCCAGGGCTTCGAGCGTACGTGTAGCCAGCAAATCCATTTCGGCATCGCTGAGGATATAGGGCGGCATGAAATAAACGGTGGTGCCGATGGGCCGAAGCAGCACTTCGCGGACCAGCGCGGCTTCAAACAGCCGGCGGCTGAAACTTGCATCGGCGCCGTCGACTTCAAGCGCCCAGATCATGCCGGTGTTGCGGAAGTGGCGGACCCGCGGATGTGCGGCCAGCGGCTGCGCCGCCACCGTCATGCGCTGTGCGCGGGCGCGGTTGTTCTGGATGACATCATCCTGTTTGAAGATGTCCAGAGTCGCCAGCGCGGCGCGGCAGGCCAGCGCATTGCCGGTGTAGGAATGCGAATGCAGGAAGCCGCGCGTGACTTTGTCATCGTAAAACGCCTGATAGACGGTATCGGTGGTCATCACCACCGACAGCGGCAGGTAGCCGCCGGTGATGCCTTTGGACAGGCACAGAAAATCCGGTGTGATCCCGGCCTGCTCATGCGCGAAGAAGGTCCCGGTGCGGCCGAAGCCGGTCATGATTTCATCGGCGATCAGGTGCACGCCATAGCGGTCGCACAGTACCCGCGCCTGACGCAGGTATTCCGGATCGTGCATCGCCATGCCGGCGGCGCCCTGCACCAGCGGTTCGACGATCAGAGCGGCGGTGCGCGCGTGATGCTTTTCGAGATGCTGCTCCAGTGCCTTTGCGCAGGCGAGGGCGTGATCGCGAGGGGATACGCCCCCGGCGGCCTGCCGCCAGTCCGGGCTGGGCACCTGCACGCTTTGACGCAGCAGCAGCGCGTAGGTGTCCTTGAACAACGCCACATCGGTGACCGACAGCGCCCCCAGCGTTTCACCGTGGTAACTGCCGGCGAGGCTGATGAATTCGGTTTTGTCCGTCTTGCCGCTGTTGCGCCAGTAATGAAAACTCATTTTCAGCGCGATCTCGGTGGCTGAGGCACCGTCACTGCCGTAGAAGCAATGGCCGAGCTTGCCGCCGGTAAGTGCCGATAGCCGCTCCGAGAGTTCGACTACCGGCTCATGCGTAAAGCCGGCGAGCATCACATGTTCGAGTTTCTGCAGCTGGTCGATCAGTGCAGCGTTGATGCGCGGCTCGCTGTGGCCGAAGAGATTGACCCACCAGGAGCTGACCGCATCGAGATAACGGTTGCCGTCGCAGTCGTACAGCCAGCAGCCCCGGGCGCGGGCGATCGGCACGATGGGCAGCGTTTCGTGCTGCTTCATCTGCGTACACGGGTGCCACACCGCGGTGCGGCTGCGTGTTAGCAGCACAGTGTTGCGAGTGCTGGTTTGCATTTCCGGAAAGCCTTATCCAATACTTTGTAACGTTCAACCGGTGCGCGGGGAGATCGTTATGCAGTTTATGCGACGCCGTTTGAACCGGCACCCCGGTGGCACCGAATTTGCTCTCAATGTTTTCGGCAGTTGTGGCGGTTGTTTTGAGTTTAACAGCACACTACAGGAGATGTTTATCCATGCAGATTCTCGAGCGCATCGAAGACCAGATCAACGCCAGCGGTTTTCCTCTTGTCGGCATCACGCTCGCCGCCGTACCGTGCCCGGACACGCCGGTGATCCTGACGCTGCACTGGCACGGTTTTTTCAAACAGAAGCTGATCGAACTGGACGAAGCCGAGCCGGTGGCCTTCACTTCGATTCCGAGTTCTTCGCTGCAGTTGAACGAACGCTGGAGTGATCTTGTGGCGCTGGATTGTGCGGCGATGGATGCCGGCTGGGAACTCGGCGCTTGGGATGTGGCACGGGCCGAGCGCCCCGGTTGCCTGCGTCCGGGCGCTAATTCGATGGAAGCGCTGGAATGCCTGCAGGCTTTCGGCAACTACCCGCAAGCCGTCAATGGCAACCAGATCGCCGTGTCCGAAGCGCCGGATGCCGATGAACTGGTCGGCCTGGCGGCGGCGCGTGGTTATTTGACCTGGACCTTCCGGCCGGTGCGCGGTGGCATCTGGAAGGAATTTGCGGACGACGCCACCTTGTCCGAGGAGGGGCGCCGGGCGCCGCCTTGCCCCCATGCACCCTTGCCGCCGACCTGCCTGGGCAAGCGAAAAACGGTTTATCGTTTCGGCATCCCGCGCCACCGCACCTTGCCGGTGCCGCGATAAATAGATATTAACCATTTGTTTTTAAACAGTATTTTACTGTAAGCGAGTATTCGCTTCAGCAAGGGCCCGGTTCTCGGGCCTCTTGATATAAACCCGGTACGCCCCTATCATTAGCACTCGCTTGAGTTGAGTGCTAGCAGCCTCACTCGCGGTTTGTTTGTTACTTGAGTTTGTTACCTGATTATCCAATCTGATCCTTGAGGAGATGCACCATGAAAATTCGTCCGTTGCACGACCGTATCATCGTGAAGCGGCTGGAAGAAGAGCGTAAGACTGCTTCCGGTATCGTGATCCCTGACACCGCCGCTGAAAAGCCGGACCAAGGTGAAGTCAAAGCTGTCGGCAAAGGCAAGAAAACCGACGACGGCAAAATCATTCCGCTCGACGTCAAAGTCGGCGATCGCGTCCTCTTCGGCAAATACTCCGGCCAGACCGTCAAAGTCGACGGCGACGAACTGCTGGTGATGCGCGAAGAAGACATCATGGGCGTCATCGAGTAACCCACACAGAATATCCAGGAGAACACACATGTCAGCTAAAGACGTCAAATTCCACGAACCGGCGCGCCAAAAGATTATCGCCGGTGTCAACGTACTGGCCGATGCGGTCAAAGTCACCCTCGGCCCGAAAGGCCGCAACGTCGTGCTCGAGCGCAGCTTCGGCGCCCCGACCGTCACCAAGGACGGCGTGTCGGTTGCCAAGGAAATCGAACTGAAAGACAAGTTCGAGAACATGGGCGCGCAGATGGTCAAGGAAGTGGCTTCCAAGACCTCCGACATCGCCGGTGACGGCACCACCACCGCAACCGTTCTGGCGCAGGCCATCGTGCAGGAAGGCATGAAGTTCGTGACCGCCGGCATGAACCCGATGGACCTCAAGCGCGGCATCGACAAGGCGGTTACCGCCATCGTCGCCGAACTGAAGAAACTGTCCAAGCCCTGCACCACCAGCAAGGAAATCGCCCAGGTCGGTTCGATCTCCGCGAATGCTGACTCCGAAATCGGCAAGATCATCGCTGACGCGATGGACAAAGTCGGTAAGGAAGGCGTGATCACCGTTGAAGACGGCTCGGGCCTGGAAAGCGAACTGGAAGTGGTCGAAGGCATGCAGTTCGACCGCGGCTACCTGTCGCCGTACTTCATCAACAACGCCGAAAAACAGCAAGCGCTGCTCGAGAACCCCTACGTCCTGCTGCACGACAAGAAGATCTCGAACATCCGTGACCTGCTGCCGGTACTGGAACAGGTTGCCAAAGCCGGCAAGCCGCTGCTGATCATCGCCGAAGAAGTCGAAGGCGAAGCACTGGCGACCCTGGTGGTCAACAACATCCGCGGCATTCTGAAGACCTGCGCTGTCAAGGCTCCGGGCTTCGGCGACCGTCGCAAAGCCATGCTGGAAGACATCGCCATCCTCACTGGCGGCACGGTGATTGCCGAGGAAGTCGGCCTGTCGCTGGAGAAAGTCACGCTGGCAGATCTGGGCCAGGCCAAACGCATCGAGATCGGCAAGGAAGAAACCACGATCATCGACGGCAACGGTGACCAGAAATCGATCGAAGCGCGCGTCAAGCAGATCCGCGCCCAGATCGAAGAAGCCACCAGCGACTACGACAAAGAGAAACTGCAGGAGCGCGTTGCCAAACTGGCAGGCGGTGTTGCGCTGATCAAAGTCGGCGCTGCGACCGAGCTGGAAATGAAAGAGAAGAAGGCCCGTGTCGAAGACGCGCTGCACGCCACGCGTGCCGCCGTTGAAGAAGGCATTGTTGCCGGCGGTGGCGTTGCGCTGCTGCGCGCCCGCCTCGGCATCGGCAAGCTGAAAGGCGACAACTCCGATCAGGACGCCGGCATCAAGATCGTCCTGCGCGCTGTTGAAGAGCCGCTGCGCCAGATCGTCGCCAACGCGGGTGATGAGCCCTCGGTGGTGGTGAACAAGGTTGTCGAAAGCAAAGGCAACGTCGGCTATAACGCCGCGACCGGCGAATACGGCGACCTGGTGGAAATGGGCGTGCTGGACCCGACCAAAGTCACGCGCTGCGCACTGCAGAACGCGGCTTCGATCGCCGGCCTGATCCTGACCACCGACGCAATGGTTGCCGAGCTGCCGAAAGACGACAGCCACGCTGGCCATGGTCATGGCGGTATGGGTGACATGGGTGGGATGGGAATGTAATTCGCGTAAGCGAATTACATTCCCGAAGGCTGGACGAGCAGGAGGGAACCAAGGTTCCCTCCCGAGCCCTCCCTCCTTCGGGAAAGGTTGTGCAAGAGACCCCGCTTCGGCGGGGTTTCTTTTTGCGGTTTTGCGTGTGAAATCAAGGCTGATTCCGCGTTATCGCCTTGACGCGGAACACGTTTGCGGTTTAAATAGCGACCTTTCGTCCGGCAGGTTTCGCGGGTGAAACGACAAAGACCGCGCAGTCCTTGCGCAGGTCACGCAGCAAGCGGCCGGGTAGCTCAGTTGGTAGAGCAGAGGATTGAAAATCCTTGTGTCGGCGGTTCAATTCCGTCCCCGGCCACCAATAATCAAGCACTTACGTGCAAAAGTGTGCTACGAAACCCGTAGCACACTGGTCGCACACTTTCGCCTTCGACGCTACACTCAAAGCTGTGTTTTTTCGCGCGCAATCTTGCGCCTCACGCAGCTATGGCAGAACTCATCCAAGTTATTCCTCACGCAGTGGTGCTGTATAGGCGTGATCGCAGTGGTCGCTGGCAAGCACGACTAAAGCTGGCCAACAAGACATGGCGACGAGTGAGCACTCGAGAGTACGACCCCGTGATGGCTGGCAAGGCCGCGATGAAGCTCTACTACGACGCGGAGTTCAAGCGTGAGCACAAGCTGCCGCAGAACACGCGCCGATTCAGTGCAGTTGCAGACGCGGTGATCACTGAGCTGCAGCGGCAGTTAGAGGCGGGCTCGGGCAAATCAGCGTATCACAGCTACATCAGCGCCATAACGCACTACCTCACGCCCTTTTTCGGCAAGTACAACGTAGACAGCATCACTCCCGTGCTGCTCAACAAGTTTGAGCAGTGGCGAGCGGAGCGCATGGGCAAACAGCCCGTGGCCAGCACCATCACTAACCATAACAGCGCGCTCAACGCCGTGTTCAAGTACGCGATGGAGCGCGGCTGGATAACTGCACATCAGTTACCCAAGCTGATCAACAAGGGGCGCAAAAGTGAGGCTCGGCCTGCATTCACGCTGCAGGAATATCGGTCAATGGTGCAGAAGCTGCGCCATTGGTCTGCGCAAGGGCATATGGCCAAAACACGTGACATGCGCGAGCTGCTACGCGACTACGTGCTGATACTGGCCAACACGGGCATAAGACATGGCACAGAGGCGCAGAGCCTGCGCTGGCGGCACATCGAGTGGATTGAGAAAGACCGACAGCACTACTTGAGGGTGACTGTGTCTGGCAAGACGGGCACGCGGAGCTTGATAGCGCGTGCGAACACGGAAGACTATCTCAAGCGCATACAAAGTCGATTTCCCGCTCTGGCAAAGATGACTTTTGATCAATTGCTGGAGCGGCGCGTGAATGATTACGTGTTTCGATTGCCCGATGGTACTAAGACTACGAACCTAAACCAGAGCTTCCGACAGTTCATGCGGGACTCGGGCTTGGCAGTGGGTGCGGCCAGTGACAAGTCGCGCACTCTATACAGCTTGCGACATACCTATGCTACTTTCGCGCTGATGGACGGCATCGGCATACACGAACTGGCGCGGCAGATGGGCACCAGCGTGGGCATGCTGGAGCAGCACTACAGCAAGATCACGCCCGAACTTTTGGCGGAGAAGTTTGCTGGTCGGCCACGTAAAGACAAAAAAAGAAAATAAGCGATTCACGCAAGCGAGTAGATTAGACCCATGGCCAAATTCACTGCTGATTCTCGTGCACAGCGCATCAAGCAGTTGATCGCGAGATTAGAGGCGGGCAAAGACATACAAGCGCGGGACTTGGCTTTGGTGCTCACAAAAGCACAGCTGGATAGCTACGAGCAGCGGTGGGCAGAACAACGGCGCCTACGAACAGAATCATTGCCTGCCGAAATTGCGCAATATCAACGCATGCTGCATCGAGCGCTGATGTGGGAGGGGCGAGCAGAGCAGTTTGGTGGGCGTACTTGCAACATGCCAGCCAAGCTGGGAGCCAAGCGTAGGGCGCAGCAAAAAAAGCTCAGCAACAAGAGCGAAAGCTTGATGGAAGATGCGGCAGAGCATTTGCGCGAAGAGCTCGTGCGCGATCCCCAAGTGCAGATATGGTTGGATAGAGCGATAGAGAGAAGCGCTGATGGCGATTATCTAATAGACACGATGGATATGCCGCGCGTGATCACCAGTCGCAGCAGAGAAAACAACATGCTGGGTCAAGGTTTGGCGGTGATTGGCAAGCAGAGCAAGCGGGAGTGCAAGTGGCCTGACTGGTTTTTTGTGCCAGGTTCATTGACGCACTTTACTGCATAGCTTCTGCCTGTTCCAAGACGGGTGGTTGCGGGTTGATCGCCGCAGGTGCCGGTGGCCGATAGCCCAGCGAGCTGTGCGGTCTCACGGTG
>JAURHM010000068.1 GCA_030833315.1 Burkholderiales bacterium | reverse complement strand
GGCGCAGAACTTCCGCGGATGACGCCGCAGCAGTTTGGCCAATACCTGCAAGCGGAAATCGGCCGTTACGCCGAATTACGCAGCAAACTCGATCTGCGTCTCGAATAAAAACCGGAGGAACATCCATGAATCGCAGCACAAAGCTCGCCTGCAGCCTGCTGATCGCAGTCGGCTTGCACAACACCGCCACCGCACAGACCTATCCGGCCAAATCCGTGAGCATGGTCATCCCTTTCCCGGCCGGCGGCGCCGTGGATATCGTTTGCCGCACGGTGGCGCAACGGCTTGCTGAAATCTGGAAACAACCGGTCACCGCACTCAACCGTCCGGGCGCCGGTGGCAATATCGGCGTGGAATCGGTGGTGCGTTCTCCCGCCGACGGCTACACCCTGCTCTGCGCCTCGACGGCACTGTCGATCAATCCGGCGCTGACGCAGAAACTGCCCTATGACGTGATGCGCGATCTGCTGCCGGTCAGCCAGCTCGTGGTCACACCCAATGTGCTGGTGGTGCATCCTTCGGTACCCGCGAAATCCGTGCGTGAGCTGACGGCGCTGGCAAAATCCAAACCGGATCGCCTGACCGGCGGCTCGGCCGGTTCCGGCACTTCGGCCCATCTGTCGCTGGAACTGTACAAAAGCCTCGCCGGCGTCAAAATTGTCCAAGTCGCCTACAAAGGTTCTGCGCCGTCGCTGATCGGCGTGGTTGGCGGCGAAACCGACATCGCCTTCCTGCCAACCAGCGTGGTCAATCCGCATGTGGCTGCGGGACGGTTGCGTGCACTGGCGGTGACAACGGCCAAGCGCTCCAAAACCCTGCCTGATGTACCGACAATGGACGAAGCCGGCACCAAAGGTTATGAAGCCGCGGCCTGGAGCGCGATCCTCGCGCCCGCAGGAACAGCGCCGGCAGTGATCAATACGATCTACGCCGGCATCACCGAAAGCTTCAAATCGCCGTCCGTACAATCGACTTTCGAAAAAATCGGCGGTGAACCGATCGCCAGCAGCCCCGCCGAATTCACGCGTTACCTCGATGCCGAAATCAGCAAATGGCGCAAGGTCGTTGCCGCCGCCGGCATCAAACCGGAGTAAGTCATGCCTCAATCAATCATCAACGGCGTTGCCATCCAGTACGAAGTTCTCGGTGATCACGGTCCGTGGGTCGCGCTGACCCCTGGAGGCCGTCTGGGTAATGACGATATCCGCTCGCTGGCCGGACGTGTCGCCGCAGGCGGCTACCGCGTGCTGATCCATGACCGGCGCAATTGCGGCGCATCCGAAGTTTCGGTCGCCGGCGATGGCGCCGAGCATGAAATCTGGGCTGCGGACCTTTATGCACTGCTGCAGCAGCTCAATGCCCTGCCGGCAGTCATCGGCGGCGGCTCTTCCGGCTGCCGCATGTCGATCGAGTTTGCACTGCGTTATCCGGAGGCCGTCAACGGCCTGCTGCTGTGGCGCGTCACCGGCGGTCCCTTCGCCACGCAGCGGCTGCGCGAAAAGTATTACGGTGAATACATCCGCGCCGCCAACAAGGGCGGCATGGCCGCAGTCTGTGAAACACCGCATTTTCGCGAGCGCATTGCGGCGCGCCCGGCGAACCGTCAGCTGCTGATGAACATGGATGCCGCGCAATTCACCGGGGCGATGATCGCCTGGGATGAACAGTTCAAAACCGGCGCCGGTCAGCCGGTTATCGGTGCCAGCGAGGAACAGCTGCGGTCAATCAAGACCCACGCCTGCATTGTTCCCGGCAACGACAAGACCCATCCGCAACTCGCCGCCGCCGAACTGGCAAGGCTGATGCCCGATACCGAGCTGTGCCCGCTAATGGGCGAAGACATTGATATCGACGTCGACCCGCATGAACACTGGGATGCCAAAGAAGACGCCCTTGCCGCGATCCTGCTGAATGGCCTGCGGCGCATGAAACAATAAACCCGAGCTGCCGCGCGGGCGCCACCAGTCAGGACTTCGGCGGTTCCGCCGGCGGCGTGCCACCGGCAGCCTGCTGCGCCTGCGCCATCAGCGCCTGCTGTTCAGCGAATTTCTTTTTCAGATGCGTCGGAAACCAGAAGTCGAGAATCGCAAAGCCGAAAAAGAAAAACAGCATGACATTGCGCGTGCCCGGATCAACATGGCCGCCGTAGAGCAGCACATAACCGCCGAGAAACAGGTTCATGACCCCGGCAAACTGGAAGGCGTAAATCCGTTTTTTCAGTTTTGTTTCGTCCATCTCTCATCCATCCCGATTCGATTGATTGCCACAATCAACAGCGTCAGGCGCGCGCGGCGTTGAATTCCACCGCGCGCAGCTGCATCGCCATCTTGTCGAGCACACCGTTGACGTATTTATGGCCGTCGGTGCCGCCGAATGATTTTGCCAGCTCGATGGCCTCGTTGATGATCACGCGATACGGCACTTCGATCTGGTTTTTGAATTCATACCCCGCAAGCAGCAAGATGCCGCGCTCCACCGGCGACAGGCTTTTGTAGGCGCGGTCGAGCAACGGCGCGATCAGCTGCTCCATATCCGCAGCGCCGGCCACCGCGCCGGTCAGCAGCG
Source organism: Burkholderiales bacterium (assembly GCA_030833315.1). Lineage (GTDB taxonomy): Bacteria > Pseudomonadota > Gammaproteobacteria > Burkholderiales > SG8-41. Next base: position 9,372 of record JAURHM010000068.1, on the reverse strand, counting down.
CCTTGAAATAATCACCGTCGATCTTGTCGAAGCCTTCGGCATCCGACAGCTGCTCGACAATGGTCAGCGGATCAGTACCCGCCAGTTGCCATTGATAAAGGCCCTGCAGGGCAAATTCACGCGAACGTCTGCGACTGGATTTCATGAGGCTCCGGTGTGCGACGGCATTCCGGCCTCGCAAAAATAATTATTTAAAAACAATAACTTGCTTATGCCGCGGACTATAACCGCGGCATCAGACGCGCCATCTCGAGGGCCGCGATCGCGCAATCGAGGCCCTTTTGCGCCATGCGCGCTTCGGCCTGATCGTCATTCTCGGTAGTAAGGATGCCATTGGCGATGGGTACGCCGGTGGACAGCTGCACATCCGTAATGCCGCGCGAGGATTCATTCGACACGATTTCAAAATGGTAGGTCTCGCCGCGGATCACCGCGCCGAGCGCGATTAGCGCATCGTATTTCCCGCTCTGCGCCATCTTTTTCAGCGTCAGCGGAATTTCCAGCGCGCCGGGCACGGTGACGATGCGCATGTCTTTCTGCGCGACTCCGTGTTTGAGCAGCCCTGCCGTACACGACGACAGCAGCCCGTCGCCGACGTCGATGTTGAAACGTCCCATGACGATGCCGATGCGCAATCCAGTGCCTTTGGTATCGGGCTCCAACTCTTCAATGCCGTCGTAACGTCCCATATCGTTTTTCCTTTAAACTTTCTTGCCTGGCGGCTGCAGATAACCGGTCACTTCAAGATCAAATCCGGCCATGCTGGGCATGCGCAGCGGCTGCGCCATGACGCGCATTTTTTTCACGCCGAGATCACGCAGGATCTGTGCGCCGATGCCGTAATTGCGCAACACGATTTTTGCGGGACCGCCGCGTTCATCCTGCGGGCGGGCGCGCTCGAGCAACTCCGCCGCAGTCTCCGGGCGATGCAGCAGCACCACGACACCGCAGCCGTTGCGGGCGATTTCTGCCATCGCGTCATTCAGATTCCAGGAGTGGCTGGTCGCGCTGGTGTCGAGCACGTCGATCAACGATACCGGCTCATGCACCCGCACCAGCACCTCGTCACGCGGCGAAATGTTTCCACGCACCAGCGCGAGATGGGTCTGACCGCCGGCGGTCTCGGTGTACGCCACCAGGCGGAAACGGCCATGCGCTGTTTCAATGTCACGCTCGGTGGCGCGCTTGACCAGCGACTCGGTACTGCTGCGATACTGGATCAGGTCGGTGATGGTACCGATCTTCAGGCCGTGTTCGGCAGCAAACGGAATCAAGTCCGGCAACCGCGCCATCTCGCCGTTGTCCTTGAGGATTTCGCAGATCACTGACGCCGGGCTCAGTCCGGCAAGTCGTGCGAGATCGCAGCCCGCTTCGGTATGACCGGCGCGCATCAGCGTGCCGCCGTTCTGCGCCATCAGCGGAAAAATGTGTCCGGGCTGCACGATGTCATCGGGACTGGCATCCGGCCGGATCGCCGCCTGCACCGTCTTCGCGCGGTCCGCCGCGGAAATGCCGGTGGTTACGCGGTGGCCGCCTCGATCGACAGCGTGAAATTAGTACCCATCGGCGAGCGGTTGTTACTGACCATCAGCGGCAGGTTGAGCAGCCGACAACGCTCCTCGGTCAGCGTCAGACAGATCAGGCCGCGGCCGAAACGCGCCATGAAATTGATGGTTTCCGGCGTCGCAAATTCCGCAGCCAGCACCAGGTCGCCCTCGTTCTCGCGGTCTTCCTCATCGACGAGCACGACCATACGGCCGGCACGGATCTCGGCGATGATTTCAGTAGTCGGGCTGATGGCCAATTCGTTGTTTCCTGATTTCAAGACTTCAGTTCCTTGCTTTCAATTCCCTGCACCGCCGGCTTCGTGCAGACGCTCCACATAGCGCGCCAGCATGTCCACCTCCAGATTGACCGGCACCCCAGCTTTCAGTTGCTGCAGCGTTGTCGCCGACAGAGTGTGCGCGATCAGGTTGACCTCGAAGGCATTGCCGTCGACCGCATTCACCGTCAGGCTGACGCCATTGACCGCAATCGAACCCTTGCGCGCGATGTAACGGGCGATCGCCGCAGGCGCGTCGATGACGAGGCGGCGATTGTCTCCCACCGCCTCGAATTGCGCCACTGTGCCGGTGCCATCAACATGACCGCTCATCAGATGGCCGCCGAGCCGGTCGGCCAGCCGCAGCGCCTTTTCCAGATTGACTGCGGCGCCGGCATCAAAGCCGGCGACCACGCCAAGAGAGGCCTGCGACACCTCCGCTTCAAAATACGTTTGATCGAAAGCCACGACGGTCAGGCACACGCCGTTGACCGCGATGCTGTCGCCAAGTTGCACATCCCCCATATCCAGCGCAGCAGTGGCGATATGCAGACGCACGCCCCCCGGTGCAGGCTTGATGGTCTCGATGCGGCCGACGGCCGCGACAATGCCGGTAAACATTAATGCAATCTCGCGAGGATACGGATATCGTCGCCGACCCGGGTGATGTCGGTAATGCGTACATTGCGCCGCCCTGCCAGATCATCCAGCGGCGGCAGATGGAACATGCCCTTGGCGGTATCGCCGAGGATACATGGCGCCATGTAAATTAGCAGTTCATCGACCAGACCTTCATCGAGGAAAGAACCGTTGAGCTTGTAGCCGGCCTCGACGTGCAACTCATTGCAGCCGCGGCGCGCCAGTTCCTGCAGCAGCGCCGGCAGCTCAACCTTGCCTTCGTGATTGGGCAGCACCACGACCTCGGCGCCATGCGCACGCAGGGCGACGCTGCGCGGGGCATCGACTCCGGCAGCAGCGATAATGGTACCCGGCCCGAGAATTTTCGCCGTCAGCGGCGTCTGCAGGCGGCTGTCGACCACCACCCGGTACGGCTGGCGCGTGCTTGCGACATCGCGCACCGTCAGCAGCGGATCATCATCCTTGACCGTACCGACGCCGGTGATTACGGCACAGGCCCGCGCACGCCAGGCATGGCCATCCTTGCGCGCCTCAGGCCCGGTAATCCACTGACTCTTGCCATTGGCGAGTGCGGTACGGCCATCGAGACTTGCCGCGACCTTCATGCGCACCCAGGGCGTGCCGCGAGTCATGCGCGACACAAAACCGATATTCAATTCACGTGCCTCCGCCTCCATCAGGCCGACATCGACCGTAATGCCGGCGGCACGCAACCGCTCAAATCCTTTACCCGAGGTTTTCGGATTCGGATCCTGCATTGCGGCAACCACACGCCCCGGTTTTGCCGCCAGAAGCGCATCAACACAGGGCGGTGTGCGGCCGTGATGGGCGCAGGGCTCCAGCGTCACGTAGACGGTTGCGCCGGCGACGCGATCGCCGGCCGCCTGCAGTGCCAGCGGTTCAGCATGCAGCCCCCCCGCTTTCGCATGCCAGCCCTCGCCGACAACGACACCATCACGGACGATCACGCAGCCGACGCGCGGGTTCGGCGTGGTCGTGTACAGCCCCTGCGCGGCGAGATGCAGCGCGCGGGCCATATACGTGTGATCTTCAGGTTTGAACATTGAATGTAGGTTGCCGCAAACCGCGACAAAAGCGGGTTACTTGGCTCGCCCGGGACGGCGCACTTCCTTGATCGCGTCGGTAAAATCATCGACACCCTGGAAACTTTTGTAGACCGATGCAAAGCGGATATAGGCGACTTCATCGAGTTTTTTTAGCTCACGCATCACCATTTCGCCGACACGGCGTGCCGGCACTTCGCGCTCACCAAGCGACAGCAGTTCATTGGTCAGCGCTCCGATCGCCTCATCCACCAGCGGCGTCGGCACCGGGCGCTTGTGCAGCGCACGCATGAAGCTGGTGCGCAGCTTGGCCAGATCGAACTCGGCGCGGCTGCCGTCCTGCTTGACCACCTGCGGCATGCGCAGCTCCACCGTCTCGTAGGTCGTGAAGCGCTTGCTGCAGGCGACGCATTTGCGGCGCCGGCGGATGCTGTCGCCATCGTCGCTGACGCGCGAGTCGATGACCTGGGTCTCATCCGATTTGCAGAAAGGACACTTCATGGTGGCAGCGCTTGCGGATTACGACTTGCGGTAAACGGGATGTTTGCCACAAAGTGCTTTGACGGCACTGCGGACCTTGTTGTTGACGGCAACATCCTGCGGCGCGTCGAGAATGTCGGCAATCAGGTGGCCGAGTTCCTCGGCTTCAATTTCGCGGAAACCGCGGGTTGTCATCGCCGGCGAGCCGATACGCACACCGCTGGTCACCGTCGGCGTACGGGTGTCGTTGGGGACCGAATTCTTGTTGACGGTGATATTGGCGCGGCCCAGCGCCTGCTCGGCTTCGAGTCCTGTCACCGGCTTGTCGCGCAGATCGAGCAGGAACAGGTGGCAGTCGGTACGGCCGGAAACAATCCGGTAGCCGCGCTCCTGCATCACCTTCGCCATCACCCGCGCGTTGTCGAGCACCTGCTGCTGGTAATCGCGGAAGTCTTTGGTCATCGCCTCTTTGAACGCGACCGCCTTGGCGGCAATCACGTGCATCAGCGGACCGCCCTGCGAACCGGGGAATACCGCTGAATTGAGAATCTTTTCGTGTTCGGCGCTGGACAGGATCATGCCGCCGCGTGGGCCGCGCAGCGTCTTGTGTGTGGTCGTAGTGACGAAGTCGGCGATACCCACCGGGCTCGGATAAAGACCGGCGGCAACGAGACCAGCATAATGCGCCATGTCAGCCATCAGCAGCGCACCGACGCTGTCGGAGATTTCGCGGAATTTTTCCCAGTCGATGACCAGCGAATAAGCTGATGCACCGGCAACAATCAGCTTGGGCTTGTTGATCTTGGCCAGCTCGGCTACTTCGTCGTAGTCAATCGCCTGGGTTTTCGGATTCAGGCCATAACTCGCGGCGTTGTAATACTTGCCGCTGATATTGACCTTGGCGCCGTGGGTCAGATGGCCGCCGTCGGAGAGGCGCATTCCGAGGATGGTGTCGCCGGGCTTCAGCGTGGCAAGGAACACCGCGGCATTGGCCTGGGCGCCCGAATGCGGCTGAACATTGGCGTAACCGGCCTTAAACAGTTCCTTGGCGCGTTCGATCGCCAGCTTTTCGGCAATATCGACAAACTCGCAACCGCCGTAATAACGCTTTCCGGGGTAACCCTCGGCGTATTTGTTCGTCAGCACCGACCCCTGTGCCGCCAGTACTGCCGGGCTGGCATAGTTTTCTGAAGCGATCAGTTCGATATGATCTTCCTGACGCTGCGCCTCCTGCTCGATCGCTTGGTAAATTTCGGGGTCGATGGTCTGGAGACGGTTGTCGAAAATGGACATGAGAATCGGTGATCCGGAAGGTTGCAAACAGAGTGGCGGATTTTATCATGGGGGCCGTTATCACCACCGCACACCTTGGTCAGCTGTTTATTCAATAAAAACAGTAATTTACAGCATTAAATCCGGCCATCCGCCGCACCACAGGCCGGCCGGGGCCGTCGCCGATGGCTAGGGGCTACAATCAGCGCCTTCCTTATTCTGAGCGGAACGCCCATGAAAATCACTGCCGTCACCACCTTCGTTACTTCGATGCCGATGATCATTGCCGGAGACACACCGATGGTCGGCGGGCGTCCGCGCACGGCGATTGAAACACTGCTGGTTCGTGTCGATACGGACGCCGGCATCAGCGGCTGGGGTGAGGCCTTCGGCCACCGCGTGTGGCCAGTCACCCGTACTGCAATTGACCGCATGATCGCGCCGCTGTGTATCGGCCGCGACCCGACGGCGATCAGCGCACTGATGCATGACCTCGCGCACACGCTGCACGGCGCCGGCCGCAGCGGCCCGGCGATGTACGGCATGTCCGCCATCGACATCGCGCTTTGGGACATAGCCGGCAAGATCGCCAAGCGGCCGCTGTATCAATTGCTCGGCGGCAGCCCGCGCACCGAACTGCCTGCCTATGCCAGCCTGCTGCGTTACGGCAAGGCATCCGCGCTGGAACCGCGTATTGCCGAAGCGCTGGGCCGCGGCTATAACCTGATCAAGATCCATGAAATCGATCCCGCCATCATCCGCGCCGCACGGCGCGCCTGCGGCGACGGCATTCCGCTGATGGTCGACTGCAGCACGCCGTGGACACCGCTGCAGGCAGTAGCAATGGCCAAACAGCTTTACGAACTGGATCTCGAATTCCTCGAAGAGCCGGTATGGCCGCCGGAAGACCACGAAGGTCTCGCCCGGGTGCGCGCCGAAGGCGGCATCCCGGTGGCCGCCGGAGAGAACGTCGGTACCGTCAATGAATTCCATCGCCTGTTCGAACGCGGTTCGCTGGATGTTGCACAGCCCAGCGTGACCAAGGTCGGCGGCGTCACCGAAATGATGAAAGTGTTTGCTCTGGGTGAGGCCCACGGCGTACGCGTGGTCCCGCACTCGGCCTATTTCGGTCCCGGCCTGCTCGCTTCGATCCATGTCTGCGCGGCGCAGGCGCAGCAACCCTGGGTCGAGCGCTTCTACTGTGATTTCGCCGAGAATCCCTTGGGTGAGGCGATCAATCCGAAAAACGGCTGCTTCACCATTCCGCAGGGCCCGGGGCTCGGCGTCGATCCCGACCCGGTGCTGCTGAAAAAATTCGCCATCGAATCCTGATCAAACAACAAAAACAGCAATACATCCGCCAAAAAGGAAGAGGGACATGACTCCGTTCATCCGCATTTCCGCGCTGCTGCTGTGCACCGCCATGGCCCCGGGCCTCGCGGCCGCCAGTTACGAAGACAAATATCTCGATGCCAACGGCGTCAAGATCCGCTACATCGACGCCGGCAAGGGCGAAGCCATCGTCCTGCTCCATGGCGGCACCTCACGGCTGGAGAGCTGGATCACGCCCGGCGTTGTTGAAAACCTGTCGAAAGACTTCCGCGTCATCGCCTTCGACGCGCGCGGCCACGGCAAAAGCGATTCGCCGCGCGACCCCGCTCTCTACGGACGCCAGCAGGCGCTGGACGTGGTGCGCATCCTCGACGCGCTGAAGATCGACAAGGCGCACATCATCGGTTTTTCACTGGGCAGCAGTACGGTCGCACAACTGCTGACGCTGCATCCCGAACGCTTCCTGACCGGCGTGCAGGTCGCCGGTGCCGGACGTTCGCCGAAGGAAGCCAATAATCCGCGCATTGAAACCGAAGCTGCCGAAATCGCCCGCGACTGCATCAGCCGCAGCCGCCTGATGCGCCAGGCCCCCGCCGGCATGAAACCCACGGAAGAAGAAATCCAGCAGCGAATGGCCGCCTGCCGCGCCGACAAGACCTTCGACCAACTCGCTACGGCGGCATCGCTGCGCGGTTACAAGGATCAAGCCGTCACAGCCGAACAGATGGCTGCAGTAAAAGTGCCGACCATGGGTATCGTCGGCATGCTGGACCATACATTGAAGGATATGCAGGAACTCAAAACCATCCGTCCCGGCATGAAACTGGTGTTGCTCGAAGGGGTGTCGCATACCGGTAAAACGGGTATTCAAAGCAGTCCGGCGCTGGTCACCGAAATCCGCACCTTCATCGCCGAACAGAAAGCATCCGGCGCGCGCTGACCGTCTGCCTACTCCGGCTTGATTCCCGCCGCCTTGACCACGGCGGCCATCTGCCGGCTTCCCTGCTCCATCGTCTCGGTGACCTGCTCCGGCGTGGTGTGGGCAGGAAATGCCCCCATACCGCCGAGACGCTCCTGCATCTCCGGGGTGCGCATGAATTCGCCGATGCGCTGATTGAGAAACTGGACCACTGCGCGCGGTGTCTGACGCGGCGCTACCACCGCCCACCATTGTCCGGGGAACGGGGCATCAACACCGGCCTCGGCCATTGTCGGCACATCGGGCAATACCGGTGCGCGTTGCGGCGTGGTCACCGCCAGCCCGCGCAGCCGCCCCGCCTTGACCTGCGGCACCGACGGCACCATGTCGGCAAAGGACAGCGGAATCTGTCCGGCCACCACATCCAGCACGGCGAGACCGCCGCCCTTGTACGGCACATGGACGATGTTGATGCTGGTCGCCGCCTTGAACACTTCACCGACGATATGCGAGGTGGTGCCGACGCCGCCCGAACCGAAATTGAATTCGCCGGGCTTCGCTTTCGCCAGCGCAACAAACTCCTGCACGGTGCGCGCCGGCACTGAGGGGTTGATCACCATCATCGGCGCTGCCGTGGCAACAATCGATACCGGTGCAAAATCCTTGAAAGGATCAAAGCCCAAGCGCTTGTAGAGAAAAGCGTTTGTGACCATCGCACCGCCGCTGGTCAGCAGCAGCGTGTAACCGTCGGCAGGCGCGCGAGCGGCAATTTCATGACCGAGGTTGCCCGCCGCGCCGGGCCGGTTGTCGACGATGATCTGTCTGCCGATCGTATCCGACAGTTTCTGCGCAACCAGCCGCGCCATCACGTCGCTGGTGCCGCCCGGCGGATAGGGCGCGATCATGCGCACCGGTTTATTGGGATAGGACTGCGCCCGCACGAACAAGGGCAGCAGACAGGCCAACACACAGCAGCACACGCGCAACGGTTTCACGGGCATCGCTCCTCCTCCGGATTTCAGCCTGGGGACCACCATTCTACGCCCGCCGATAAGTCGGGCTTTCAGGTGATGTTATCGGGCATTCGCCGCAAAACAGTAGAACAGGCCGGCATCGCCCGGCAAGACACCTGTGCCCAAGGAAATGTGCAGTGCTACCCCAACAGCAGGTTCGGCCGCCCCAATTGCAGCAGCACGCCGAGCTCATCGGCGAAGGTCCAGCTGCTGACAATCTCGCCATAGTCATCGAAATTGAGAATAGCCACCACATTGACACCCATCTGCGCACCGGTCGGCGCAATGCCGCAGAAGGTTCCCGTGTGCGTGCCGTTGACGTTGAAACGCACCCAGACCTGATTGCCCTCGGCCAGCAGCACATCCAGTCCGTAACGCCGCTCGGCAAAGGCGGCGTTCAGATTCATTTCACCGTGGCCGTGCGCCTTGCTGAATTCACGCGTGTGCTGGAAACCGAAACGCAGGTTGTGGTGATTGGCAGCCAGTCCGTCCTTGGTCTGCGTCGACAGCCGGGTGCGCGCCGCCGTCAGCTTGTTGCGCGCCAGCACAGTCGTCGCCGGCTGCGCCTCCAGTTTTTTGATGAAGGTCGCGGCATCGTCGGTCTGCGGCCGTGCCGGTGCAACGAGCTTGCCGTCGGCCCGCGGCGGCAGTTTGGCGCCAAGCTGACGCAGCAGTTCCGCCTCATCCATCATGAACCAGCCTTCGACCATCTGGCCGTTGACGATGCGGATCAGCGCAACTTCATAGACATCGATTTTTTTGCCGGTCGCCGGAATGCCGAAAAAATTGCCGGTGTGGGTGCCGGTGACACGGAACAACAGCCCGACGCGG
>JAURHM010000007.1 GCA_030833315.1 Burkholderiales bacterium | reverse complement strand
TATTCGCGTACCTCGTGCAGCACGTCGAGCGCCAGTGCTTGCGCGTCGGCATCTGCGAGCAGTGCCGGTACGCCGCGTACAATCAGCGCGCAGGGCCCGGCAGGCGCGATGTCGAAACCGAGGCCCTGCAGCGCTTCGCGTTCATCTTCGGCGGTGGCGACATCCAGGGCTTCCGCATTGAAATGCACCGGCACCAGCAGTGGCTGCATCGGAATCGCCTGGCCGTCGAGCGCGTTCTTGAGCTTTTCGTACATGATGCGTTCATGTGCGGCATGCATGTCGATAATGATCAGGCCCTTGCTGTTCTCGGCAAGGATGTAAATGCCGGCGAGCTGGGCCAGCGCATAACCCAGCGGGTGTTCGTCTCCGGTGGACGGCAGCGGTTGTGGCGGTGCAAGGGTTGTTGCGGCGGCTTGCGGCGCAAACAGCGTTGCATAGGCGCCAGTCGGTTGGGCGACGCCCAGACTCATCGCGCTCTGCGCACGGTAATGTGGCATCGATGGCGGTTGCACGGACGGCTGGTAAGGCACATGGCTGACTGCCGGTGCCTGCGGCTGTCCGACCGTACCGTCGCCGGCAGGTCGTGACAACGTCTTGTGCAGCGCGTGGAAAATGAACTGGTGCACTGCGCGTGAATCGCGGAAGCGGACTTCGGCCTTGGCCGGATGCACGTTGACGTCGACCAGTTGTGGATCGATTTCGAGGAACAATACAAAAGCCGGATGGCGGTCGTGGTGCAGCACGTCGGCATAGGCCTGACGGATGGCATGTGCGACCAGTTTGTCGCGGATGCAGCGGCCGTTGACGAAAAAATACTGCGCATCGCGCGTGCCGCGGGCGTGTGAAGGGGAGCTGATCGCGCCGCGGATCGCAATTTGTCCGCCGGATTCATCGACTTCCAGGGCGCCGGCGCTGAAATCCTCACCGAGTACGGCGGCAACGCGCGCGGCCAGCGGCTGCGGCTTGACCTGCAACCGGACGCGGCCGTTGTGGGTCAGCGAGAAGGCAACGTCGGGGCGGGACAAGGCAATGCGGCGGAAGGCTTCTTCGCAATGCGCGAACTCGGTCTGCTCCGACTTGAGAAATTTGCGCCGCGCCGGGGTGTTGAAGTACAGCTCGCGGACATCAATGTGCGTGCCGCGGGGCAGTGTCGCCGGTTCCGGCGCAGTCAGTGTCGGGCCTTCGGAGGCAACGCGCCAGGCATGGCGGTCATCACTGCGGCGGCTGGTCAGTTCCATGCGCGATACCGAGGCGATGCTGGCTAGTGCTTCACCGCGGAAGCCCAGGCTGCCGACATGTTCCAGATCGTCGAGCGAGGTGATTTTGCTGGTGGCATGGCGTGCCAGCGCGAGTTTCAGGTCGTCGCGGGCGATGCCGCTGCCGTCATCGGTGACCGAGACCAGCTTGACGCCGCCGGCGGCGAGTTCGACGCTGATCGCCTGTGCGCCGGCATCGAGGCTGTTTTCCAGCAATTCTTTCAACGCGGATGCGGGGCGTTCAATGACTTCGCCCGCGGCGATCTGATTGATGAGGAGCTCGGGCAAAACATGTATCGCGGACATCTGTTGATTATAAGGGCTCCAGAGGGTGACCGACGGACCCACGCGGCCCTGTATACCTGGTGGCGAGTCACGCCGCAACGGGCCGGCGGCCGTGTTTTTGCCTTATAATCAAAACCATATCGCGATGCGCCAGTTGATGCTCAAGATAAAACGCAGTATTCATCGGGGCGGCGCCGCGCCCGTGGCGTGCATCAGCCTGAACTGATCTATCTCAATATTCAGCATCCAGAATCTTTCAATATCCTGTTCCAGTGCCAACGAAGAAATAAACAAAGGGGAATCCATGCCTCAGATCATTGGTGTGCCGAAAGAAACGGCGGTCGGCGAAAAACGTGTCGCGACCGTGCCCGAAGTCGTTGAAAAACTGATCAAGCTCGGCTTCAAGGTCATGGTGCAGTCTGGCGCCGGTGATGCGGCGAACTGCAGTGACGACACTTATCGTGCTGCAGGTGCGGAAATCGCGGCGACTGCCGCCCAGCTGTGGTCCGGTTCCGACATCTTGTTCAAGGTCGGCGTACCGACGGCAGAGGAAGTTGGCCTGCTGCGCGAAGGCGGTACGCTGATCGGCTTCATCTGGCCGGCACAGAATCCGGAGCTGATGCAGCAGCTGGCGGCCAAGAAGGCCACCGTGCTGGCCATCGATTCGCTGCCGCGTACGCTGTCCCGTGCGCAGAAAATGGATGCGCTGACCTCGCAGGCCGGCGTGGCCGGTTATCGTGCGGTGATTGAGGCCGCCAACGCTTTCGGCCGTTTTTTCAACGGTCAGATTACTGCTGCAGGGAAAGTGCCGCCGGCCAAGGTGTTCATCGCCGGCGCCGGTGTTGCCGGCCTCGCTGCCATCGGCACCGCAGCCGGTCTTGGCGCTATCGTGCGCGCCAACGACACGCGTGCCGAAGTCGCTGATCAGGTGGTGTCCCTGGGCGGTGAGTTCGTCAAAGTCGATTACGAGGAAGAAGGTTCCGGCGGCGGCGGTTATGCCAAGGTGATGAGCGAGGGTTTCCAGAAAGCCCAGCGTGAGATGTACGCCAAACAGGCGAAGGAAGTGGACATTATCATTACCACCGCGCTGATACCCGGCAAACCCGCGCCCCGGCTGATCACCGCCGAGATGGTGCAGAGCATGAAGCCGGGCAGCGTCATTGTCGACATGGCAGCCGAACGCGGCGGCAACTGCGAACTGACGGAGGCCGGCAAAACAGTGGTGAAGCACGGCGTTACTATCGTCGGCTACACCGATCTGAATTCACGGCTCGCCAAGCAGTCGTCAACGTTGTACGCGACCAACCTGTTCCGTCTGACCGAAGAACTGTGCAAGACCAAGGACGGTGTCATCAACGTCAATATGGAAGATGATGCGATCCGCGGTTTGACGGTGGTCAAGGAGGGCGGCATCACCTGGCCGCCGCCTGCACTGAAGCCGGCTGCTGCGCCGCCGGCGGCAGCCGCCAAGCCGGCGGTGGCCCCGCCGAAGTCGCATGGCCATGGCGGCGGTGGTGCGCCGGCTTCGGGCAAGGCGACTGCGATCACTTTCCTGATTGCCGCGATCCTGTTCTGGTTTGTCGGGGCTTATGCGCCCCCGGCCTTCCTTGGCCACTTTACGGTTTTCGTGCTGGCCTGTTTTGTCGGTTACATGGTGGTCTGGAACGTGACACCGGCCCTGCATACGCCGCTGATGAGCGTGACCAACGCGATCAGCAGCATTATCGCCATCGGCGCGCTGGTGCAGGTGGCGCCGCCGCTGGAGAGCGTGGCGGGCCGTCCAGGCGGCTGGATACTCGGCCTTGCCGTGTTCAGCATCGTTTTGACGACCATCAACATGTTCGGCGGATTCGCAGTGACCCGCCGCATGCTTGAAATGTTCCGCAAATAGGAGAGATATCCATGTCCTCAGGTCTCGCTACTGTCTCCTACATCGGAGCGACCATTCTGTTCATTCTCAGCCTCGGCGGGCTGTCGCATCCGGAATCTTCGCGGCGCGGCAATCTCTACGGCATGATCGGCATGACCGTTGCCGTTCTGGCGACGGTGTTCGGCCCGCAGGTCACTGCCGGCGGTTATGCCTGGATCATCGGCGCCATGGTGGTCGGCGCCTCGATCGGTCTTTATGCGGCGCGTACCGTGAAAATGACGCAGATGCCCGAACTGGTTGCGCTGATGCACAGCTTGGTCGGTCTTGCCGCGGCGCTGGTCGGTTTCGCCAATTACATTGATCCGGCGGCCTCAAGCCACCTCAGCGGCGCTGAAAAAGTCATTCATGAGGTCGAAATCTATGTCGGCATCCTGATCGGTGCGGTGACCTTCTCCGGGTCGATCATCGCCTTCGGCAAACTCTCGGGAAAAATCGGCGGCAGTCCGCTGCTGCTTCCCGGACGCCACTGGATGAACCTGGCCGGTCTGCTGGTGATCATTTATTTCGGCCGCGAGTTCATTCATGCGGAAACGATCAGCGCCGGCATGATGCCGCTGATCATCATGACGGTGATTTCGCTGCTGTTCGGCATTCACATGGTGATGGCCATCGGCGGCGCCGACATGCCGGTGGTGGTGTCGATGCTCAACAGCTACTCGGGCTGGGCGGCGGCGGCGACAGGTTTCATGCTGTCGAACGACCTGCTGATCGTAACCGGCGCGCTGGTCGGCTCCAGCGGCGCGATCCTGTCGTACATCATGTGCAAGGCGATGAACCGCCATTTCGTCAGTGTCATTGCCGGCGGTTTCGGCACCGGCAGCGGTGCACCGGCCAAACCCAGTGGCGAGGGCGCACAACCGGCAGGCGAGGTGGTATCGGTGAATGCTGCCGAAACCGCGGAACTGCTGCGCGACTCGAAAAATGTGATCATTGTTCCCGGCTACGGCATGGCGGTGGCGCAGGCTCAGCACACGGTGTACGAAATCACCAAATTGCTGCGCGAGAAGGGCGTCAACGTGCGTTTCGGCATTCACCCGGTGGCGGGGCGCATGCCGGGTCATATGAACGTGCTGCTGGCGGAAGCCAAGGTGCCTTACGACATCGTGCTCGAGATGGATGAACTCAATGAAGACTTCCCTGATACCGATGTCGCCATGGTTATCGGTGCCAACGACATCGTCAATCCGGCGGCTCAGGATGATCCGGCCAGCCCGATTGCCGGCATGCCGGTGCTGGAGGTATGGAAGGCGAAGAACTCGATCGTGATGAAGCGCAGCATGGCTTCCGGTTACGCGGGGGTTGATAACCCATTGTTTTATAAAGAAAATAACCGCATGCTCTTCGGCGACGCCAAGAAGATGCTGGATGAAGTGCTGGTGGTGCTGAAAACCTGACGATCAGTCGGAGTTGCCAATAAAAAGGGCCGCAGCTGCGGCCCTTTTTTATCGTGCCTGCAGTCAGTCGAGCTGTACTTTCACCTGCCGCAGCACATCTTTCCACCGGAGGTCTTCGGATACCAGCAGCTTGCTGAAATCCTCGGGGCTGCCGGTGGTGATGTCGAAGGTCATCGAGGTAAAGCGTTCCTTGACGTCAGTGGATCCGAGGGCCTTGTTGATCGAACTGTTCAGCGCGGCAGTGACGTTCTTCGGCAGGCCGGCAGGGCCGAGCATGCCGTACCACTGGAAGGACAGAAAGTCCTTGACGCCGGATTCGACGAAGGTCGGCGAACCGGGTAACAGCGGGTGGCGCTGTGCGCTGGTGATGGCCAATACTTTCAACCGGCCGGCGCGTACATGCGGCAGTGCTGCCGGGACCGCATTCATCACCAGCGGAATCTGGCCGGCAGCGGCATCGGCGAGCGAAGGACCGCCGCCTTTGTACGGCACGTGGTTCAGATTCAATCCGGTTTTCAGGCGCAGCCATTCGTAGACCAGGTGCGGGCCGCTGGCCAGGCCGCTCGACCCCATCGCCAGTTTTTCTGTTTGCGCACGCGGTATCGCCAGCAATTCCTTGAAGGTGTTGGCGCTGAACTTGGGGTGGGCGAGCAGGGCCTGCGGCGAGGTTGCGACAAGATTCAGCGGTGTGAAATCCTTGATCGCATCGTATTGCTGTTTTGAATAGACCAGTGAATTGATGGTGTGGGGAGCATCGGCCAGGAGGATGGTGTAGCCGTCGGCAGGGGCGCGGGCTGCGAGCAGAGTGCCGATCAGTCCGGTGGCGCCGGGACGGTTGTCGATGACAAAAGTCTGGCCCAGGTATTCACCCAGTTTGGCGCCGATGGCGCGACCGGTGATGTCGGAGCCGCCACCCGGCGGATAGGGCACGATCATGCGCACCGGGCGCGAAGGATAAACATTGTCGGCGGCTTGCAGCGTCAGCGGCATTGCGGCGAGCGTTGCGGCAAACAGGGACATCAGGCGACGCATGGCGGATGCTCCTTTAACGGTAAACTGCTGCGTGTGATGTCACGCAAGGTGGTGGCCTATCACAACGGACATTGAATGCAGAGTATCAGCAAGCACCGGCCTGCGGAAGCGACCGGACTGGAAAGGACATCGATGGCTGCGGCAACCGAAGTGAACTGGGCGAAACTGCGCGGGGAATTTCCTGCGCTGGCCAACTGGACCTATCTGGATACGGCACGCAAGACGGTGCCGCCGCGCTGTCAGGAAGCGGCAATGCGGGATTACTGGAATGACATCGCCGAGACGGCGGGTGCCGATGCCTGGTCGGCGGTGAGCGTCGCCGAAACCCGTGCCGCGATGGCGGCATTGCTCGGTGCGAAGCCGGCCGAAATCGCTTTCACCAAAAATACCACCGAGGGGCTCAATATCGCGGCACATGCCTTCGATCTGCGTCCCGGAGACAACGTCGTGCTCACCGACATGGAGCATGTCGCCAACGTCTGGGTGTGGCAGCACTGGGCTGCGAAGGGGGTCGAGATCCGTTTCGCAAAAAACCGCGATGGATGTCTGCCGGTGGCGGCTTTTCTCGAGCAGATGGATAAACGTACGCGAGTGGTTTCCACCGCCTACATCACTTATGGCAACGGCTATCGTGTTGATATACCGGCTCTCGGTGCGGCATGTCGCGAGCATGGTGCACGGCTGGTGGTTGATGGTGTGCAGGCGGCCGGCATACTGGCTGCGCCGCTGGCGGGCCTGGGCGCCGATCTGGTGGCCATCGGCGGGCACAAGAACCTGTTCGGCCTCACCGGCACGGGCCTGCTGTATTGCCGTGAGGAACTGATCGATGAACTGAAGACGCCGTTCCTTAAAGCGCCGGTGGCGCCCGGATCGGCGAAGGCCAGCGCCCACCTGAGAAGCCAGTTCGACTATGTGCGCACGGCGCACCGCTTCGAGGGTGGCAACCCAAACTTCCTCGGCCTGCATGTCCTGCGGCGCAGTGCGCAGTTCATTGCCGGAATCGGCCTGCCGGCGATCGAGGCGCGCGTCCGGGATTTGACGACGCAATGCATGGCGATGATCCGCTCTGCCGGATTAACCACGCTGACCCCGGAGCCCTGGGCAGAGCGCGCGCAGATCGTCAGCGTTCCAGTGCCTGATGCGGGCGCCATGATGGATCGCCTGCGCGAAAAGCACCGCGTCATCGTCAACGTCAAAGACGGTGCGCTGCGTATCTCGATGGGTTTTGCGAATAACGAGGAAGATCTGGAGCGCGCTGTGGCTGCCATCAGGCAGGAACTGGCGGCCTGACCGCTGCGGACTTATTTTTCGGCGAGCTGCGGCGGGGATATCGTTTGTCTGTGAAAGGCGATGTCGCCGTACCAGGCGTGGGCATTGTCACCGGTGTTGTCGGTGTCGGTCATGATGCCGATCGCGGTGATCGGTCCTGGATATTCGCCGAACGCGCGTTTGTAATCCTCGACGATGTTGCGGGTGACCTCCTGCCAGCGGCCCAGACGGTCGCGCCCCGATTCGGCGACGATCATCTTGATGCGCGAAGTGTGGCGGTTGTCGATCACGGTTTCCCGGGGTGCACGGTTTTCCCAGATGTACATCAGCGTGGCATAGGGCATCTGCTGACCGGTGAGCAGGCGCACGTTGTCGAAGAACATGCGGTCGCGGATATCCAGTTTATCGATGTCTCCGCCGAAGCTGACGACCAGCCGCACCGGTGAATCCTCGAGGTGTTTTTGCGTGTTGTCGGCTTTCTGGATCAGTTCATCGACTTTCCAGTGCCAGTGCAGGACCGGATAACTTTTCGGGTCGAGCTTGAGCGGGTGGATCAGTCCCGAGGCGGATGACTCCGCGCGGGCGCGCACCACGGTGCGCCCCTGTTCGTTGACCAGCTTATAGGCGGTGGAGCGCTTGAAACGAGACAGAACCCAGGGTTGCCAGCCCGGCGGCAGGGTTTCGCCTTCCGGATGGCCGGAGAAACTGCGTACCTTCGGCAGCGCCACGGTTTCCGGCGTTTCCTGCACCGATGCGCAACCGGCGCTGAGCAACAACGCAGCCGCAATTGCTGCGTTTCGTATCCTGTTCATCTTCCTCCTCCGGTTGTGCGCATCGATGCGCATCTGGGTCTGGTGCCCTTGATGCCGTATCTTAAATTAAACCTGTTGCCGCGGCATCAGGGGTTGTTGGCGACCTGGGCAGGGGCGAGCGGCGGGTTTTTCGAGAAATAACGTTTGATCCCGGTGAAAATCGCATCGGCCATTTTGTTCTGGTAGGAGGGGTCGCGCAGTTTGCGTTCCTCGTCGGGATTGCTGATGAATGCGGTCTCGATCAGGATCGACGGGATATCCGGCGCCTTCAATACCGCGAAACCGGCCTGCTCGACATAGTTTTTGTGCAGGCGGTTGATGCCGCCCATTTCCTGCAGCACGGCCTTGCCCAGTTTCAGGCTGTCATTGATCGACGCAGTCTGCGAGAGGTCGAGCAGGGTTTGTTTCAGGTAAGGATCCTTGATGCCGAGGTTGACGCCGCCGATCAGGTCGGCGTCGTTTTCCTGTTTCGCCAGCCAACGTGCCGCGACCGAGGTGGCGCCGCGTTCCGACAGCGCAAATACCGACGAGCCGTTGGCTGAGGGTTTGACGAAGGCGTCGGCGTGTATCGAGACAAACAGGTCGGCACGCACGCGGCGCGCTTTATCCACGCGCATGTGCAGCGGAATGAAAAAGTCGCCGTCGCGGGTCAACACGGCGCGCATATTCGGTTCGGTTTCGATGCGTTCTTTCAGCTTTTGTGCGATCGACAGGGTGATGTTTTTTTCCAGCGTGCCGGCGCGTCCGCGTGCGCCCGGATCCTCGCCGCCGTGACCGGCGTCAATGGCGATGGTGATCAGCCGTTCCGAAGCCGTGCGCGCGGGGCGAGCTGCAGGTTTGCCGGCGGGTGTTTCGCTTTTGGCGGCGACTTGCGGGGGGGTGACCTCAGGCGCTGAAAGTTCCGGCGTCGGGGTCAATGCCGGGCCCGGTGCCGGGGCCACGGCAGTCGCGCCAGCCGGGGTTTCCGGCTGCCCGGACTCGTGGCGTTTGAGGAAGGCCAATAGCGGATCGGGGGGCGTCAGCGGGTAGATGTCGAGGACCAGCCGGTGACCGTAGCCGGCGATCGGCGCCAGCGCAAAGGCTTCGGGTTTGACCTTGGCCTTGAGGTCGAACACCAGGCGGATGGTGCCCGGCTTGAAGCGGCCGGCGCGCACGCCCTTGATATAGGGGTCTTCGGCGCCGATCTTGCCGGCGATGTCGGTGAGCGCCGTGTTGAGCGCGACATCCTCCAGATCCAGCACCAGCCGGTCAGGGTTTTCGAGGTTGAACAGCTTGTGGCGGATCGGCTGCTGGGACTCGATGGTGACGCGGGTGTAATCCGGTGCGGGCCAGACGCGGGTTGAACTGACCACCGTATCCGCAGCCCAGACCGAAAGGCCGGTCAGCAGCAGCACGATAACGCCGAGCAGCGATTGCAGCATTGCGGGGAAAAAGCGACGGGCCGGCGGCGGGTTTGCCGCAATGGGGGGGACGGGTCTCAGTTTTTCAGCTTGTCGAGACAACGCCTGCCAGCCTCCGTGTGCGCCGTGATCGCCATTGATCGCCCTTGATCAATGGCATGAAGTTCAATGTCCAGATCCGCAGGTGGCAGGTCGGGTGCTTTTTCCGGCCACTCGATCAGGCATACGGACTGCGGGTTGAAGTATTCCCGGAAACCCGTTTGCTCCAGTTCCTGTGGATCAAGGAATCGATAAAAATCAAAGTGATACAAGTATAACCTAGAAAAATTGTAAGGTTCAAGCAAGGTGAAGGTCGGACTTTTGACCCGGCCTTCGTATCCCAGGCCACGCAGGACGCCCCGGACCAGCGTGGTTTTGCCGGCGCCGAGGTCGCCGCGCAGGTGCACTGTCATGCCGGGCTCGAGCAGCGGCGCGATCGAGCGGCCGAGCGCCAGCGTCTCTTCTTCCGAGGCCAGTTGCAGCGTGCGTTTATGATGCGGGCTATGCAAAACAGTGCAGTCCAGAAAATCGTCGATTGGTCGAAGCTTCGTCGCGACATCGGCGGCTGGGGCGCCGAACTTGGTTTCCAGCAACTCGCGGTCGCCGACTGCGATCTGTCGCATGCCGAACCGCGTCTCGCGGAGTGGCTGGCGCGGGGCTGGCATGGCGACATGGATTATATGGCACGGCATGGCGTCAAACGTTCCCGTCCTGCGGAACTGGTGCCCGGAACCTTGCGGGTGATCGCCGTGCGCATGAACTACACGCCACCCGTCGCCCGCGACAGCTGGTCCGTCATCCATGACGGTGCGCAGGCCTTCATCTCGCGTTATGCGACCGGACGGGATTATCACAAGGTGCTGCGCCACCGGCTGCAGCAGCTGGCCGAACGCATCCAGCTTGCGGTCGGTGAATACCGCTATCGCGTGTTTACCGACAGCGCGCCGGTGATGGAGGTGGCGCTCGCTGAAAAGGCCGGACTGGGTTGGCGCGGCAAACACACGCTGCTGCTCAACCGCGAGGGCGGGTCGGCATTTTTTCTCGGCGAGATTTACACCGATCTGCCGCTGCCGGTGGACCAGCCGCAATCCGAGCACTGCGGAACCTGCAGGCGATGCATGGATGTCTGCCCGACGCAGGCGATCGTCGCCCCTTATCAACTGGAGGCGCGGCGCTGCATCTCCTATCTGACCATCGAACTCAAAGGCAGTATCCCGGAGCCGCTGCGACCGCTGATCGGTAACCGCGTTTACGGCTGCGACGACTGCCAGCTGGTGTGTCCGTGGAACCGCTACGCCGAAGTCAGCGCCGAGCCTGATTTTGCGGTGCGTAACGGCCTCGATGACGTGACGCTGGTGGAGCTCTTTTCATGGAATGCCGAAACATTTGCAGTCCGGCTGGCCGGCAGCGCTATCCATCGCATCGGACACGAACGCTGGTTGCGCAATATCGCCGTCGGTCTCGGCAATGCGCCAACCTCGGCAGCGGTAATTGCCGCACTGCGCGCACGTGCGGATGATCCGTCGCCGCTCGTGCGCGAACATGTCGGCTGGGCGCTGGCCTGTCACGGCGCGACCTGAGGGTGCTGTACGGACGGGATGTCCCATCAAAAACGCCGGCATGTTGCCGGCGTTTTTGATGAATGCCGCTGCGGGATCTTTACTGCTGTGGTGTAGCGGCCATGGCGCCGATCCGGCGCTGCATGCGCACCGCGGTCTCGATGTTCTGGTAATAACCGGCGACCTGTCCGGTGCACACAAAGCCCAGGGCCTCGTAGAAACTGTGTGCGGCAAAATTATTGGAGCGCATTTCGACATCAATCTGCGTGATGCCGGCGGTCAGCGCCGATTCCATGAGCCATTCGATCATCGCCAGGCCGATGCCGCGACGCTGACAGGCCGGTTGCACGGCGAACAAGGAAAGATGGGCGCGAGTGTCGCCGAATTCGGCGATGGCAAAACCCGCAAAGCCGTTTTCGACTTCGGCGACCAGCACGCAGGTGTCACGGCTGCGCAGCGCACGGGCGATACGGGTGGGATGCCAGGTCCAGCCGCGTAGACCGACTTCAATCAGGCAGCGCGACATCACGGCGATCGGCTGGATATCGCTGTCGCGGGCAAGACGTAATGTGCAGGGCGTTTTGGACAAGGAGCCGGCTCCTGCGTCGCAGTGTATCGTAATTGCGGATAATTGCGCGATCAGCACATGCCTGCGGTGGGGCCGGCCGGGTGCCCGGCGGTGGTTCAGGCGGTTTTGGGAATGAACTTCAACGCCACGCCGTTATTGCACCAGCGCTGGCCGGTCGGCGCCGGGCCGTCGTCAAAAACATGACCGTGGTGGCCGCCGCAGCGTACGCAGTGGTATTCGGTCCGTGGTGTGAACAGCAGGTAATCCTTCTTGGTCGCGAAGACGCCGGGTATGGTGGTGAAAAAGCTCGGCCAGCCGGTTCCCGATTCGTATTTCATTTCGGAGGTGAACAGCGGCAGGTCGCAGCCGGCGCAGGCGAATACGCCGGGGCGTTTTTCGCCGTTGAGCGGGCTGCTGCCGGCGCGCTCTGTGCCCTCTTCGCGCAGCACGTTGAACTGCGCCTTGTCGAGGCGTTTGCGCCATTCATCATTGGACAGCTTGAGTGCGTCAGTGGGTGCCGGGGCCTTGAAGCCGGCGGCCAGCAGGGTCTTCCAGTTGTTCTGCATGGCCTGGATTTCCTTCATCGTGCCGACCGGGGCGGCGGCAGCCGTATGGTGGAATGTGCTGCCGAACGCCGCCAGCGTCAGTCCCTGCAAAAATCCGCGTCGTTTCATGATTTCTCCTGTGTGGCGGTCTGACCGCGCCTGTGGTGGAAAATTCCCCGGCGCCGACGGTTACGGTTTGGTCGTGACAATGTAGCAGTCCTTACACCGCGCCATAAAGTGGTATCAGATGCGGGATAATTCTCGCCTTGTGTCATGCAAACATCCGAAGCCATGAAAACCATCCAGATTCATCAGTACGGCGGTCCCGAAGTCCTGCAGCGCATTGATGCGCCGATTCCCCGGGCGGCGCCCGGCACTGTGCTGGTCCGCGTTCATCATGCCGGCATCAACTTCATGGATATCCATACCCGCCAGGGCAAATACGAAAAATCGCGCACCTATCCGGTCAGGCTGCCCTGTACGCTGGGAATGGAGGGCGCGGGCGAGGTGATGGCGCTGGGTGATGGCGTGACGACGCATCGTGTCGGCGATCGGGTCGCCTGGTGCATTGTCTGGGGCAGTTATGCGGAATATGCCGTGGTGCCGGCCTGGCAGGCGGTGAAGGTGCCGGATGCGCTGCCTCTGGATCTGGCGGCCGCCTCGGTGTTTCAGGGCTACACCGCACACTATCTGGCACATGACGTCGGCCAGCTCGGCGCCGGCAAAACCTGCCTGGTGCATGCCGCATCCGGCGGCATCGGCCAGGTGCTGATCCAGCTGGCGAAGCGCAGCGGCGCGCGGGTAATCGCGACGACGAGTTCCGCGGAAAAGGCGGCGGTGGCGCGCGAACGCGGTGCCGACCTCGCCGTTCTGTATGACGGCGGACGTTTTGTCGAGGCGGTGCTTGAGGCAACGGGCGGCCTCGGCGTGGATGTGGTGTACGACTCGATCGGCAAAACATCGCTGCGTGACAGTTTCCGTGCGGCGCGCACCCGCGGCCTGATCATCAACTACGGCAATGTGTCGGGGTCGGTGAAGGATCTCGATCCACTGGAACTCGGTGAATCCGGTTCGCTGTTTCTGACGCGACCGCGGCTGGCGGATCATCTGCGCAGTGCGGATGAAATCCAGCGCCGCGCAGATGATATTTTCAGCGCGCTGATCAATGGTTCACTGAGAATCGGAATTGCCGGCCGGTACACGCTGGACAATGTTGAGGAAGCGCACGCAGCTTACGAAGAACGGCGAATGGTCGGAAAGCCGGTGCTGGATATTGTCATTTGAGATGCCGGGGCGCTTACTGTTTCCGCGATAGTGTGACTTCACTATACGCCCTCCCGCTGAGGCCGCGCACGACTGATTCGTGTTGCGGTGTGCTGATCCGGCGGCAGCTGTTTAGTGGCTCGATCAGGTTTCTGCGGGATCCTGATCTTCAGCAGTCTCCGGCAGCGCATCATTGTTGCCGGCTGCCTGAGGACGCGCTGCGCGCGATGCGGGGGTCTCGAGGCTGATCCGTCCCAGCGCGCCGCTGCGGTAATCATTGAGCAGCGTGATCGCCGCTTTTTCGAGATCGAATTCACCGCCCTTGATGCGGAAGCCGCGCCGTGCAGCCACGGCTTCAATGAGGTCAGTGCCGTCCATTTTCTGAACGTCGGCCGGCGTGGCGTAACGCGCGTGCAGCGCTTTCGGATATTGCGCGACCAGTGTTGCTGCAAGAAAAGTCGCGACTTCGGATTCGATATAGGCGTTGGTGCCGATGATATGGCTGGCGGCGAGCATACAGCCGTCATCGGGATGGCCGATCTTCGGCCACATCAGGCCCGGCGTATCGGTCATGCTCACCGTCGGCGACAGTTCGTAACGCGCCAGAGATTTGGTGACGGCGGGTTCATCGCCGACTTTCGCAGTGCGCTGTTTGAGCAGCGCATTGATCAAGGTCGATTTGCCGACGTTGGGCACGCCCATGATCAGCATGCGCAGCGGCTTGAGGTTTTCATTGCGATGCGGCGCGAGTTTTTTGGCGGCGGCGATGATTTTGTTGGCATCGCCCGGCTTTTTGGCTGACAGCGCGATGGCGTGGGTGTTTTTCTGGGCATTGAAATGCGCTACCCATTGCGGCGTGATATTGGGGTCCGCCGCATCCACCTTGTTCAGCACCTTGAGGCAGGGGCGCTGACGGTGCAGGCGCAGTGATTCGATCAGCGGATTGGCGCTGGCCATCGGGCAGCGCGCATCAAGGATTTCAACCACGACATCGTGATCGGCCATCGCCTTTTTGATTTTCTCGACAGCGACGGCCATGTGGCCGGGGAACCAGTTGATGCTCACGTCAGATCCGTGCGAAACGCGGTTGAGTCTTGCCGTCGATGGTGATGTTTTCGGCGAACATGCCTGCGGGGCGCACCCACAGACCGCCTTCGCCATACAGCGGGCGATAAACCACCATCGGCTCCAGCGTTTCCGAATGTTTGGCGATGCCGATCACTTCGTATTCATTGCCCTTGTAATGGCGGTAGCGGCCGGGCGGGATATTCACTGCGGTGGGCGTCATGGGAGTCCTGGTGCGGCGCGGTTTTGCTGCGCTCAAGACCACATTATAAACCATTGTTTATATTGAAAAATTATCAGTGCTCTGATCGGTTATAGTCGGCAGTCCATGATGACTGTTTCTGTGCTCCGCATCGCAGTAGCCGGAATGGCCGCGCTGGCGGTGGCCATGGGCATCGGCCGTTTTGCCTTCACTCCCATCCTGCCGATGATGCAGGATGATTTCGGCCTCTCCATCATCGGTGGCAGTTGGCTGGCTTCCAGCAACTATCTCGGTTATCTGGCCGGCGCGCTTGTGGCAACAGCATGGCCACTTCGCAGTCGCGGCGTGTTGTCGGGTTCCCTGCTCGCGGTCGCAGCGACGACGGCGACGATGGGCCTCACCGAAAACTTCATGTTGTGGGCGGTACTGCGTTTTGCTGCCGGCGTGGCCAGCGCATTGATGTTCATCGCCGTGTCGACGCGCTGCATGACCGCACTGGCGGAACGCGGTCGTCCGAAACTCACCGGTGTGGTGTATGCCGGCGTTGGCAGCGGTGTCGCTGCCGCCGGCCTGTTGTGCCTGCTGTTGATGCAGTACGATGCCGGTTCGGCATGGGCCTGGCGGATCGCCGGGCTGGTGGCTTTGTCCGCGGCAGTGATTGTGCTGCCGGTGCTGGGTGCCATCGTATTGCCGCTGGCACCGGCAGTTTCCCGCGATTCGCGCGCCGGCATCGGCCGTCATGCTGGTCTGCTGGTGCTCTGTTACGGTATTTCCGGTTTTGGCTATATCATTCCCGCCACGTTTTTGCCGGTGATGGCGAAAGCCGTGGTGTCGGATGCTGCGATGTTCGGCTGGTCGTGGCCGGTATTCGGTGCGGCAGCGGTGGTATCCACATTCATTGCTGCTTCCCGTGCGGCGGCGATCGGTCATCGCAGTGTCTGGATTGCCAGCCATGTGTTGATGGCGATCGGTGTGCTGTTGCCGGTCTGGTTGCCGGGGTTGGCGGCGGTCATCGGTTCGGCGCTGCTGGTTGGCGGCACCTTTGTGGTGACCACTATGACCAGCCTGCAGGTGGCGCAGGAAGTCTCGCGCGGCCATGCGGCACGGTTGGTGGCGGCGATGACCGCGGCGTTCGCGCTGGGGCAGATCATCGGTCCGGTGGTGGCGGGCCTGCTTTTTGATGCCGGTTACGGCTTCTCCGGCGGGCTGGTACTCGCGGGTATGTTGCTGCTGCTGTCGGCCATATTGTTATGGCGCGCTGCGCCGGGAAATACGAACTGATGTCCCCTATATTGCGCAGCCTCGGCCTGATGGCCCTGGGCATCATGCTGCTGACCGCGAACGATGCCGTCAGCAAACACCTCGTGCAGCATTACCCCGTAGGGCAGGTGATCGGGTTGCGCCAGGCGGGCACGCTGCTGGTGTTGATTCCCTATGTGCTGTTTTTCAGTAGTTGGCCCTTGCTACGTGTCGTCGACGGGCGCGGTCAATTGCTGCGCGGTACGCTGTTCATTGTCGGTTCGGTGCTGATCGTGTGGAGCTTTTCCGAGCTGCCGCTGGCGACGGCGATCACCATGCTCTACATGAGTCCGATTTTCATGGTGATCCTGTCGGTGCCGCTGCTCGGCGAGCGCATCAGCTGGCACCGCTGGATCGCGGTGATCGGCGGATTTGTCGGTGTGCTGATCATTATGCGTCCGGGCAGCGCGGGTTTTCAGTGGGCCTTGCTGTTGCCGCTGATGGCAGCGATGGTCAATGCAATGCGCGACGTGATGACGCGCCGCCTGGCGCGCACCGAAACCTCGATTTCCATCCTGTTCTGGTCGAACATCGTGCTGATGACAGGCGGAATCATAACCCTGCCGATGGGTTGGGCCCCGGTCAGCACGCAGGATGCGTTTTGGTTTCTGGCCGCAGGCATTTTTAACGGTACAGCGCACTTCTGCATCATCGATGCGCTGCGCACCGGCGAGGCTTCGGCGTTGGCGCCGGTCCGATATACCGCGCTGTTATGGGCGGCGCTGCTCGGTTATGCGGTTTGGGGCGATGTGCCCGATCTGTGGCTGCTGGCGGGGGCCGCAGTGATCGTCGGCAGCAGTTTGTACATGATCCGCGCCGAGCGCAGGGCCTGATACCGCTTTTGTCCGGCTTTGATTGCGGCGGCTTCCGCACGAGGTTATTCTGTGCCGGCAATTCAGTTTTCAACATAATCAGGAGAACTTGCATGGAAATTCAAGCAGGCAGTGCCGCACCCGATTTCACATTGGCCGCGCACAATTCCGACCAGAAAATCACGCTGTCCGGCTTCAAGGGGCGTGCGGTCGTGGTGGCATTCATGCCTTTTGCGTTTACCGGCGGATGAACTAATCAAGTCCGTGGGTTCCGTGAGAACTACGAAGAATTCAAGAAGCTGAATGTCGAGATCCTCCAGCTGAGCATCGATCCGGTGCCGAGTTTGAAGGGATGGGCTGACTTTCTTGGCGGTGTGCCGTTTCCGCTGCTGTCGGACTTCTGGCCGCATGGTGCGGTGGGCAAGGCCTACGGCATCTTCAACGAGGAGCGAGGCATCGACAAGCGCGCGGCCTACGTGATTGATGCCAAAGGCATCATCCGTTACGCCAAGGTCTATCCGCAAGGCACGATCCCGACCAGCGAAGAACTGCTCGCCCAGCTGAAAAAGCTGTAATTTCCTCTGGTGTTGGTAGCGGGCCGGCAGATCCTTGTTCAGGGCTGCCGGCTCTTTTCATGAAGTGATGCTGGCCCGCATTTGGCATCATTAATTGTTCCATCATCGATTGAATTCGTTTTGGAGTCTTGCTCATGCTCAAAGGCAAAAACGCGGTTGTTACCGGTTCCACCGGCGGCATCGGCCTCGGCGTCGCCACGGCACTGGCCACCCGCGGCGTCAACGTCATGCTTAACGGCTTCGGTGAACCGGCGGCCATCAAGGCGCTGTGCGCGCGACTGGCGAAAGAACATGGCGTCCGTGTCGAGCACCACGGCGCCGACATGAGCAAGCCTGCGGATATCGGCGCGATGATGAGGCAGGCGGAATCTTCCTTCGGTACTGTCGATATCCTGGTCAACAATGCCGGCATCCAGTTTGTATCGCCGATCGAGGATTTTCCGCCGGAGAAATGGGACGCCATCATCGCCATCAATCTGGTGGCGCTATTCCACACCATCCGCCACACCGTGCCCGGCATGAAAAAGCGAAGATGGGGTCGCATCATCAATATCGCATCGGCGCATGCGCTGGTGGCTTCGCCGTTCAAGTCGGCCTATGTCGCCGCCAAACACGGCGTCGCCGGACTGACCAAGACTGTTGCCCTCGAAACCGCGACTGCCGGAATTACCTGCAACGCGATCTGCCCCGGCTATGTGCTGACGCCGTTGGTCGAAAAACAGATTCCGGATACGGCAAAGGCGCGCGGCATCACTGAAGCGCAGGTGGTGAGTGATGTGCTGCTTGCTGCGCAACCGACCAAGCAGTTCGTCACCGTGGAGCAGGTCGCGGCGCTGGTCTGTTTTCTCGTGGGTGATGATGCGGCTTCTATCACCGGCACCATTCAATCCATCGACGGTGGCTGGACTGCGCAGTAAGCTCGATCGGCGCAGGACCGGCGTTCAGTCTGCGGCGTGACTTCCCGTGCCGCCGGATGCACCAGATTCTCCCGGTGCTTGCCGCTGAACACGCCGTAATAGCAGACCCCTGCCTGCACATAATTCGTGCGCAGGTATTGCGGCAGCATTTCGTATAAATCCTGCGCCGCCAATGTCTGGCCCAACGCGCATATATCGTCACGCTCGCCTTCGATGGTCAGCAATTCAGTGCAGGGGAATGACGTTGGAGGCGCTGGCCTCGGCGGGGCGGGGCGCCATGACATTGAGCAAAATCACACGGCGACCCAGCGTGATCACACTGCCGCGGATACGGTTGTCGCCGTTGTCACTGAATTCAAAATCATAGGCCCGTTGCAGCAGCAGCCGGCCGTCGGTATTGCGCGCCGGTTTGACGCTGGCGATGCCGACGGTGTCGTCCAGAAACTGCAGGCCCTCGGCGTTGCAGGCGGCACGCGCCGCCGCGATCGCCGCTTCGCGCGCCTGCATGCTGTCCCACCACAACCAGCCGAGTGCCGCAAGAACCGCGAGCAGAATCAGTTCAGTCATGAGCGTCCGTAATATTCCTGCACGGTTTCCCAGGCGATTTCCTGCAGGAACCTGGCGGTTTCGGGATCAATGCCGAAGGTGTAGCTCAGGCCGGCCGGCGATTTGTTGTAAAGCGAGGCGTAGATGGTGCACGCCGAAAGATAGGTGCCGAGCTTGCTCGGATGCCGTTTGTCCGCCACGTACAGCAAAATGCCCGGTTTTTTGGCTATGGCTTTGGCAAAGGCGAGGCCGGCCGGAATCACCAGCGCATCGTTGTTGTTGCCGGCAATGGTGTATTCCTCGGCGAGCTGCTGTGTCATCTCCGGCTTGTCGGCATAGGCCCAAGTCATGAACAGTATGGGCTTTGCGCCGTGCTTGCGCACTGTTGCGCTGTGTTTCGCGGCATATTCATGGAACATGCCCTTCAACTGCGGATGCACCGGACACTGGCTGCAGTCATTCATGATCACCGCGTCGAATGGTTTGTCGAATTTGTTGAAGCGGATCTCGTTGTCGCCGACAAAGGAGTAGGAGGCGATGGCGTTCGGGCGGAAATACGATTCCATGTCATGCCAGTTGAAACCCGATCCGCTGATGGTGATCGAGGTGCTGCGGTAATGGTTGCGGTTCTGCGGATCGGCAGCGCTGTTCAGACCGATCACCTTTGAATGCATGCTGTCGTTGTAGTAGTAGAAACTGTTGCCGACATACATCACGGTTTTGGTTTGTTCATAACCGGTATTCTTGATTTTCGGCGCGGTCTGGGCGGTCGCAGCCGTGGTGCATATCAGCGCCGCTATGGCCAGTACGGCGCCGGTGCGGCGGATGGAATTCAGCATGATGTTCTCCTTGGTATGGCGATTTTCGTTGTTTTTGTAGTGTTTTATCCGCCACGTTACCAGAGTTGGGCTGGTGCCCGGAGTAGGGCTTATTGGCGGTGCATCAAGAGCAGGTGGCTACGGCGTTTTCGCGATGTGGACGGTCGCAGAACGGCGCGGGAACTGGGGTAGACTGATTGCCAATCTTCCCGCCAAAGAGCGGGTCATCCGGAGGCAGCATGATCGAACTGAAATCACGCCGACACACCGTCGACGATCTGGGCAGTGCCATCGAGCTTTGTTACGCCAACGGCTGGACCGACGGCCTGCCGGTGATTCCGCCGACTGCGGAACGTATCGCCGCGATGCTGGATGCCGGCGGTTTCAAGCCCGACGAGCAGCTGTCCTTCATCGAGAACCGTCAGGTCTCGGTGACCGCGGAGAAGGTGGCGATCAATGCCGTGATGGCCGGCTGCAAACCGGAATACATGCCGGTGATCACCGCGACGATCCGGGCGCTGGCCGATCCGAAATACGGTTATCACGGGCCGGCCACCAGCACCGGCGGCTCGGCCGTGTTCATGCTGGTCAACGGCCCGATTGCCAAACAGCTCAACATCAACAGCGGCGACAATGTATTCGGCCAGGGCTGGCGCGCCAATGCCACCATCGGCCGAGCCATCCGCCTGGTGATGCAGAACGTTATCGGCACCACACCCGGTGTGCTCGACCGCTCGAGCCTCGGCCACCCCGGCAAATACACCTTCTGCATTGCCGAGAACGAGGAAGACAGCCCGTGGCCGGCATTCCACACCACGCGCGGATTCAAACCCGATCAGAACGCAGTGACGATTTTCGCGGCGCTCGGCGTGCACCAGTATTCGAACGGCCTCAGTGCCACACCCGAAGGCGTGCTGACCACGGCCTGCGCGCAGATGCGTTTTTCGGCCGGCACCAACCGTCAGCCGCAGTACGCGATGGTCTTTGCCGGCGAGCACCAGCTGATCATGCAGAAGGCGGGCTGGTCGCGCGAAGATGTGCAGAACTATGTGTTTGAACACAGCAAGATGTCGCAGGCTGAAATGCAGCGCGCCAACATCCGTCCCGGTCCGGTGACCCCGGAAACCGAAGCGACCATGCAGACGCTGGTGCACACGCCGCAGGATTTGCTGGTCATCGCCGCCGGCGGCAAGGCGGGGGTGCAGTCCTGCTACATCCCCGGCTGGGGCGGCAAGAACGGTTCGCAGAGCGTGACTTACGAAATCAAGACGCCATAGTAATTTTTAATTAATAATCAATAACTTATTTGATAACACAAGGAGAGTGTGATGAGCATCCAGATCTACGATCCCACCACCGAAGTGAAGTCGCGCACGATCAATTTTGTGCCGCGGCCGAAGTCACTCAAAGGCCTGCGCATTGGCCTCGTCGACAACACCAAACACAACTCGGACCAGTTGCTGATGCGCATCGCTGCGATCCTCGAGAAGGAACACGGCGCCAAGTCGCATGTGATCCGCCGGAAAAAAAGCGCCGGCTCCGCGCCCGGCCCGGAGATGGTTGCCGATTACAAGGCCAATTGCGACATCATCGTTGCCGGTGTCGGGGATTGAGGGTCATGCAGCTCGGGCAGTGTGCTCGACAGCATAGTGTTTGAACAGAATGGTGTTCCGTCGGCGTCCATAGTGACCCACGTGTTCACGGTGACCGGCAAGGCGATGGCAAAAACCTGGGGTGTTCCGGATCTGAAGTTTCTGGTGATGCCGCATCCGATTGCCAACCTGACGCCGGAGCAGATGGATCAGCGCGCAGCCGACATTACCCCACAGGTGGTCGAGCTGTTGCTGAAAGGTCAGCAGTAACGGTTTGGCAGTGTGCGGGGGGTGTGAGATGACCGACAGTCAGGCACAGGCTTAGTTGCAGCCCAATGAAAAGGCGCCGCTGCCTTTTGCGGCGCCGTTTCGTCAGCTCACCACGGATATGCCCTTCAACTGGCTGCGCAAGGGCTGGACATATTTACCAAGCGCACCCCGGCAAAGCCTGGGATATGGGATCGTCATCGCCGTGCTGTCATGGATCGTTACCGGCATCGGCCTCAAGGTCGGCAGTGATCCTGCTCTCCGGTTTTATGTTTGTGGCGCCAGTGCTGGCGATGGGCCTGTGTTCAATCAGCCGCCAGCTGGAGAGGGGGCGGCAACCTTCCATCGCACGTTGTCTGGTCGAGAAACGTAAAGTCTTTGGCAATTTCATGGTGTTTGCGCTGGCGCTGCTGATCGTCGGCATGACGGCGATCGGTTTTGTCACCGCGCCGATCGGACTTGCGGTGACGATACCGGTGCTTGGTCATGCGACAAGGCATGCCTGCCGCGACACCATTGATGCCAGCGCCTGGCCAGCCAACGACGCCTAGGCTGTTGTGACCAATGAAAACGGGGCCTCGCGGCCCCGTTTTTTTGGTGGAGGACCACGGCGGCCTGTTATGCTTCGCCCCGCGGCGCGACCCTGCGCCTGCGCCGGACCGGCGTTGACCGGCGAAAGCAGTGAATCGATGGAACACCCCCGCATATTTTTGCCCGAAGGCCAGGAACCGCCTTCGGCGCGCTGGCATGCCGAAAACGGCGCTGCCGCCCCCAAACGCGTTGTCATTGCCGACGACACCATGACGGCTGACACCGCTTACCGGCTGGCCTCCGAAGGTGTCGGCCTGTTGTGGCGCAGCGACTTCCAGAACGCGCGCCAGCTGCTGCAGGCGCTGATGCGCCGCGTCGATAAGCCGCGAAAGCCCAAACGCAAACAGGCCGAACCCGATACCACGCCCGGCGCCGCTTTTCATCGCCATCGCCAGATCCAGGCGCAGCGCGCGCATACGCTGTCGATGCTGCTGATCCCGTTTGATGCCGATTACACGATTCCGCTGGGCCGCGCGCCCGATGCGCGCGAAGCCTGTACCGAGGCCTGGGGGCCGGGGATGGAGCCTTGTGTCGCGTCATTGCGCGAATTGCTGGGTCTGATCGGCGCGCATGAATGGCGCAAGAAGGGTGTGGAAGTCAAAGCGCTGACAGCGCGTATTCATCCGCATTACGGCGTGTTTGCGCCGATCCGCAGTGAATACGTCGGTTTGGTAGCCGGCTCACCGCTGCCGGCGGAAACGCTGGCTTTTGACATCGGCACCGGTACCGGTGTGCTCGCGGCGATTCTTGCCAAGCGCGGCGTCGCCAGGGTCATTGCCACCGAAAACGATGCGCGCGCCATCGAATGCGCGCGCGACAACATCGAACGCCTCGGTTATGCCGACAAGGTTGAAGTGGTCGAGGCTGATCTGTTTCCCGAAGGCCGCGCACCGCTGATTGTCTGCAATCCGCCGTGGATTCCGTCAACGCCCAGCGCGCCGATCGAACGCGCGGTCTACGATCAGGGCAGCCGCATGCTGAAGGGTTTCATCAACGGTCTCGCCGCGCATCTGGAGCCGGGCGGCGAGGGCTGGCTGCTGCTGTCGGATATTGCCGAACATCTCGGCCTGCGCACGCGCGCGGAACTGATGGCAATGATTGAAGGCGCCGGCCTGCAGGTGATCGACAGCAAGAATTCGCGCCCGCAGCATCCGAAAGCGCGCGACCCTGGCGACCCTTTGCATGCGGCGCGTTCGGCGGAGATGACAACCTTGTGGCGGCTCGGTTTGCGCTGACGCAGATCCTGATCCGCTAAACCGGGAATTTCCGGTTCCACCAGTTTCGCCATCTGCTCCAGTGATTCCTGCCAGCCGAGATAACACATTTCCATCGGGATGACTTCGGGGGGGCTTACTGTACGACGTTTATCTCGGCGCCGCACAGCACCGGTTTCAGTGTAATCATGGTTTGCATTTCACAGGGCAGGTACGGATCGTCAAAGACATCGGTGTAGCGCAATTTTTCGCCGGGTACCAGTTCCGGATATTTGCCGCCGAATGAGTTGCTGTTGCCGCTGCTGAAGTTGGTGAAAGATATCCTGAACGTGCCCCCGACCTTGACCTCCACGTGATGCGCCGTGCAGGTGAAGCCGTGGGCTGGAATCCATTTGGCGATGGCATCGGCGGTGATGAAAGCGCGATAAATCATTTCGGGTTGGGCGCGCAGTATGCGGTGCAGCCGGACGGTACCTGTGGGCATGATCGTGGTCCTTCCGAATCCCGGCGAGACGGGGCGTGGCGACAAAATAGGCGCTTGCAGCATAAAAGCAACTACGCTGTCAAAAAATATAAATAAAAACAAGTATTTATAAATTTTCTGGGCGATGCCTGCCGCCGTCGAATTACGGGCGCCGGAAGGACAATCTGCGTAGAATGCGCCCCTTCGTTTGTTTCGCAGTGCACACCGCATAACCCCATGATTCGTTTCACCCAAATCACGCTACGCCGCGGCGTCAAGGTCCTCCTGGAAAATGCCGATGTCTCGCTGAACCCCGGTGACAAGATCGGCCTGATCGGCGCCAACGGCACCGGCAAATCCAGCGTGTTCGCGATGCTGCGCGGCGAACTGCATGCCGACCAGGGCGAAGTGGATTTCCCGCAGCGCTGGCGCGTCGCGCATGTCGCGCAGGAAACGCCGCCGCTGGAACGCTCCGCCATCGATTACGCCATCGACGGCGACACCACGCTGCGCAAACTCGAAGCCGATCTTGCCGAAGCGGAAGCCGCCGATGACGGCGAACGCATCGGTTCGATTTACGCCGACCTCACGGACGCCGATGCCTGGACCGTGCGCTCGCGTGCCGAGCGCCTGCTGCACGGCCTCGGCTTCAGCCATGACCAGATGGAAAATTCGGTTTCCAGCTTCTCCGGCGGCTGGCGCATGCGGCTCAATCTCGCGCAGGCGTTGATGTGTCCTTCAGACCTGCTGCTGCTCGACGAACCGACCAATCACCTGGACCTCGATGCCATACTCTGGGTGGAAGAGTGGCTGAAAAAGTATCAGGGGACGCTGGTTATCGTTTCGCATGACCGAGATTTTCTCGACGGCGTGGTCAACGTCATCGTCCATATCGACAATCAGAAACTCAAGCGCTACGCCGGCCACTACTCCGACTTCGAGCGCCAGCGCGCCGCGGCCGTGGTACTGGCGGCCGGCATGATCGAGAAGCAGCAGCGCGAACGCGCCCACCTCGAGTCCTTCATCAACCGCTTCAAGGCGCAGGCAAGCAAGGCGCGCCAGGCGCAGAGCCGCATGAAAATGCTGGCGAAGATGGAAGACCTGGCACCCTTGCACGTCTCGGCGCCGTTCCAGTTTGAATTCCGCGAGCCGCTGCGAGCGCCCGATCCGCTGCTGGTGATGGACAATGTGTCTGCAGGCTACAAACTGGAGGACGGCACGGAAAAGAAAGTGCTTAGCGACATCAAATTCTCGCTGCAGAGCGGCCAGCGCTACGGCCTGCTCGGCATCAACGGTGCGGGCAAATCGACGCTGATCAAAACCATCGCCGGCGAATTGGCGCCGCTGTCGGGCAGCGCCAATTTCAACAAGGGACTGGCGATCGGTTATTTCGCCCAGCACCAGGTCGAAATGCTGCGCAATGACGAATCACCGCTGTGGAACCTCGCCAAGATTGCACCGCGTGTGCGCGAGCAGGAGCTGCGTGGCTTTCTCGGCGGTTTCAATTTCCCCGGCGAGATGGCGTTGAACCCGATTACTCATTTCTCCGGCGGCGAAAAGGCGCGGCTCGCACTGGCGATGATCGTCTGGCAGCGGCCCAATCTGCTGCTGCTCGACGAACCGACCAACCATCTGGATCTCGAAACCCGCGAGGCGCTGACCGTGGCGCTTGCGCAGTTCGAGGGCACGCTGGTGCTGGTCTCGCATGATCGCCATCTTCTGCGTGCGACCACCGATGAATTCCTGATCGTTTCCGAAGGGCAGCTGCAGCCCTTTGACGGCGATATGGATGACTACCGCGACTGGTTGTTCAAGACCAAGCTTGCGGCGGAGCGGGAAGCCGCTGCTACGGCTTAGCGCCGGCTTTTTCCAGTATCTCCAACATCGCCTTGTATGCGCGCTCCTGCGCCAGCCTGAGCGGCTTGTTGCCGTTGCGGTCGGCGAGTTGCAGGTTGGCACCTGCGCTGACCAGTGCGCGCAGCGTTTCGGTGTGGTTTGCACCGCCGTCGCCAAGCACGATGGATTCGATCAGTGCGGTCCAGTGCAGGTTGTTGACATGATCCCATCGGTGCACCGGCAGCAATCAGCTGTTTGACGACCCCGAGATGGCCAGGGCGCGAATTGCATTGAACTTGCCGGCATGGGTGGCAACATGCTGCGGTGTGCGGCCGTAGGGGTCGCGAGCATTGAGGTTGGCCTTCGTGGCGATCAGGCGTTCGATTTCGGTCATATCGCCTTTGTACGCGGTGGCATGCAGACCGCTGAAGCACGCGACTTCGGCGGCACTGGGAGGGATTTGCTCGATGGCGAGGCCGGGCAGCATGGCGATCATGCAGAACAGGGGTTTGCGCATGTCATCTTCCCTGTTTGGCGGCTTCGTACAGCGGCATCACCGTCGGCAGCAGTGATTCGATCTGTTCGATGCGACGGCCTTCCGCGGGGTGGGTGCTGAGCAGTTCCGGCGGGCTGCCACCCTGGCTGACGCTGAGCATTTTTTTCCACAGCATGATGCCGGCACGCGGGTCGTAACCGGCGCGGGCGGAAAGCTCAAGGCCGATGCGGTCGGCTTCTGATTCATCGCTGCGGCTGAAGCGCGTGGCGATCAGGGCCTCATAGACGGTGCTGGCGAGATTGGCGGTGAGATCACCCAAGCCGAGCAGGGCGGCGCCGATGCCGATGGTGGCCTGAGCCGCCATTGCCTGTGAGACCTGTTCGCGCGAGTGTTCACGCAGCGCGTGGGCGATTTCGTGGCCCATGACCACAGCGATTTCGTCGTCGCTCAGCTTCAGGGTCTGGATCAGCCCGGAATAAAACATGATTTTGCCGCCGGGCATGCAGAAGGCGTTGAGCTCCTTGCTGGTAATGGTATTGACCTCCCATTTCCAGCCTGGCGCATCGGCGCGGAACACTCGGGTCTGCGGCGTGATACGTGTGGCGATGGCGCGTACGCGCTTGGTCAGTGCAGCGTCGGTATTGAGAGCGCCTTTTTTCGCAGACTCGGCCAGCAGCTGGTTATAGGCTCTGGCTGCCATCTGGTTCAGTTGCCCCGATGATACCAGCAGGAATTGCTGGCGGTTGGCGCCGACTGCGCCACCCGAGGTGGTGGACTGGCAGCTTGCGGTAACACCCAGCGTGGCTACAGTCAGGACTACGGTGATCAGTTTGTATAACGGGGCCATGGTTTTCGGGGTGACAGGGGCGGGAGGAATTCTACCGCGCCCATGCCGGACTGTTGTGCCGGCACGGGGCGGTGCTGCCCGCAGCTGTTGGCGGATTACGACGGCCTGTTTTTGCCCGGCGTGGCACGTATCAGTACGGCTCGGGGTTTGACCGTTTCAAAATCAATCAGCAGATCCAGACTGGGCACCGCATGCTCAAGGATGGGCTCGCTGTTGTGTACCCGCCACCAGGCTGCATAGTAGGCCTGTGCAAGCAGGTGCAGTTCCATTGCATCCAGCCGTTCGCGGCTGTTTTGTCTGAATCGAAGTTGCTTTTGCCGATCAGTTCATGGGGATGGGACAAGCCGTGCGTCACGGGCAAACGCGGTGTTGCAGCCGAGGTAACGCGAATCCGCGTCCATCCAGAACACGTGGATGGAAATGTTTTCGACGATCTTCTCCAGCACGTCCCTGGAAGCGGGGATCGCGGGATTGGTGACCGTTGTTTTTGCGGATTCATCCATCGCGGGAGATCAAAATCAATCGAGGGTAATGTTCGCGGTTTTGATGATTTTGCCGATCAGGGCGCGGTCTGCGGCCATGTATTGACCGAATTCTTCCGGTGATTGGGTGCGAATGTCGAAGCCGGCGCCGGTCAGGCTGGTTTTGAGTTCAGCGGTATTCAGTGCCGCGACAATTTCCCTGTTGAGATTGAGGATGATGGATTTGGCCACGCCGGTACGGGTAACGGTGCCGAACCAGGTGCCGGCTTCATAACCTTTGAGACCGGCTTCACCGGTGGACGGAATGTCCGGCCAGTTCGGGTGGCGTTTTTCGGCGGCGAAGGCAATGACCTTGAGTTTACCGGTCTTCGCTTGGGGAATCACCGTGGCCGCACCGGTGATCACGGTCTGCACCTGGCCACCGAGTGCGGCGGTGATTGCGGGGCCCGCGCCCTTGAACGGCACATGCAGAAGTTTCGCGCCGATCAGTTGTTCCAGTTGCGCACCACCAAGGTGGTTGGTGGATGCTGTTCCCGGTGTGCCGTAGGTGATCGTTCCCGGTCTGGCTTTGGCCAGTGTGATCATTTCCTTCATAGTGCTGAACGGTGTTGAGGGGTGCGCGGCAATCACATAGGGGAAATAAACGACCTGGGTGATCGGTGCCAGGTCGCGTTCAGTGTTGTAAGGCAGTTTCGGAACGACGTTGGGATTGATCGACATCGAGGTCTGGGTGATCAGGCCGAAGGTGTAGCCGTCCGGTGCGGACTTCGCCATCAGGTCAGTGCCGATGATGGTGCTGGCGCCGCCGCGGTTGTCGATGACCACCTGCTGTCCGTATTTTTCGGCGAGCTTGCCGGCAATGCCGCGCGCAACGAGGTCGGTGGTGCCCCCGGGCGGATAGGGCACGATGAAGCGGATCGGTTTGGTCGGATAACTCCCGGTAGCCATTGCCGGCAGTGCAATCACTCCGGATGCTGCGGCCAGTGCAGCAACCATGTGCAGGGTTTTCAGCGTCATTGCGGGCTCCTCGTGGTTTCGTGACCGGATTATTTTGTAACGTGCTCCAGACCTTTTTCGCGAAACAGCGGCGTGTTGACCGGATTGGCGAAAAAGTCCGCCATGGCCTGCGCGGCTGCAGCTTGTGTACTGTTTCTGAACAGCGCTATCGAGGTCTCGAAGGATTTCTGCACCGCGTCGGGCACCGGGCCGACGCAATCCAGTCCGGGCACTGCCAGCAGTTCCGGAATCTGCTGCAGGGCGATGTCGGCTTCACCGGCGACAACCACCGTGCCGATATAACCGCCGGGGCGGGTCACCGTTTTCGGTTTCATCTCGGCAGTGATGCCGAGCTTCTCGATCAGCGTCGGGATGTACATGCCGCTGGCGCCGTGGACGGTGTGGGCGATGGCGCGGGCGGCGAGCAGGGACTTGCGAAAGGCATCGACCGAGCTGATGTCCGGGTGCGGCGTGCCGCTGCGCACGCCGACGCCGACGATGGCGCGGGCAAAGCCGCGGCGGGTGGTGCCGTTGATGTAGCCGGCTTCAGTGAGTTCCTTTACCGCACCGTTGCCGAGCACCAGTATGTCGCCGGTCTCGCCGCCGCGGATGCGGGCGACCATGGCTTTGGCGGAATCTGCGCTGATCGACACGGTGTTGCCGCTGTTTTTTTCATAGGCAGGTATCAGTGCATTGAGCACCGGCAGCGTGCTGTTGGATGTCAGGATCTTAATCTGCATGATGGTTTTCAGTTCAGGGGTTGGGCAGTGCGGGTGAATTCGGCTTCAACCGCTTGTTCGTGGGCCAGCACTTTCTGCAGGCTGGGGCGTTGCTGCAGGCGTTCGACAAATGCCCTGCAGTTCGGGAACTGTGACAAATCGAGCTTGAAAGTGATCGCGCGGCGGAAACACCAGAAGAAATAGGCGTCGGGAGCGGTGAAGTGGTCAAAAAAGAATTCACGGCCGGAGAGCAGATCTTCGGCAATCCGGAAATCCTCAAACAACAGTTTGTTGCCGGCGCGTTTGACGGCATCGGCAGAGCCCGGCAGGTCGCAGTAGTTTTCGGGGCGCGCGTTGGGCGTCAGGTGCGGGTGGATGGTGGAAGCAAACCAGGCCATCAGCGAGATGGCCTTGATCTCCTGCTTCGGGTCCTGCGGCAGCAGTTTCGTTTGTGGAAACGTGCGGTGGATGAAAATCTGGATGGCGACGTTTTCAGTCAAAGGTTCGCCGTCGATGACCAGCACGGGAACCTTGTGTTTGGGGTTAAGCCTGAGGTATTCCGGCGTCTTCAGCGCACCGGAACGGGAATTCATGTTGTGCACGGTGAAATCCGCACCGGCTTCGGTGAGCGTGGCATAGGGCACCAGTGCGCAGGTCTTGGGTGCGTAGTACAGCTCGAGTTTCACAAACAGGCTCCTCTGGTAGTGAAAAAACCGGATACGGAATATTCCGCATCCGGTCTGTGACGCTTGCTGCAGATTACAGCTTACTCATTACAGCGTGCTTATCACAGCGTATTTTCGGAGCCGAAAATCACTGTGCACTGGCTGGACATCACACCGCCGTTGCCATGGGAGAGCGAGACATCGCAGCCCTTGACCTGGCGTTCGCCGCATTCGCCGCGCACCTGGCGGATGGATTCGATCATCACCAGCAGGCCATACATGCCGGGGTGGCAGTACGACAAGCCGCCGCCGGAGGTGTTGACCGCGAGTTTGCCGCCGGGGGCGATGCCGCCATTGGCGACAAAACGGCCGCCTTCGCCTTTCGGCACAAAACCGAGGTCTTCAAGGAACAGGATCGGCGTGATGGTGAAGGCGTCATAAAGCGACAGCATCTTGACGTCCTTCTGGGTCACGCCAGCCATCTTGAAGGCCTGCGGGCCGGAGATCGCGGCGCCGGTGACGGTGAAGTCGGGCATGCTGGAGATGTTGGCGTGCGACAGAGTTTCGCCGAAGCCCAGTACATAGACCGGTTTTTTCTTCAGTGTCTTGGCGCGTGCGGCCGAGGTCAGTACGATGGCGCCGCCGCCGTCGACGACCAGACAGCAGTCGCGAACGGTGAAGGGATAGGACACCATGCGCGCATTGAGTGCCTGCTCGATCGTCAGCGGTTCTTTTTCCCAGGCTTTGGGGTTCATCAGCGCCCATTTGCGGGCGGCGACAGCCA
Organism: Burkholderiales bacterium; assembly: GCA_030833315.1. Lineage (GTDB taxonomy): Bacteria > Pseudomonadota > Gammaproteobacteria > Burkholderiales > SG8-41. Next base: position 38,924 of record JAURHM010000007.1, on the reverse strand, counting down.
CTTCAGCCAGATGTTCGCGGGTGGTGCCGTATTGGTGGAAATGGCGTGCGGCTGCCATCGCGTAGGCGCTGATCGGCAGGATCGGCCGGTATGGCGTTTCATAGGGGTTGAATTCACGCGGGCTGGCGGCGGCGCGCGATACCGAGCGCTGCGTGCTGCCGTAGGCGATGACGGCGACTTCGCAGGCGCCCATCTGGATGGCCAGCTGCGCGTGAGCGACGTGGGACATGAATGATGAACCGCCGATCTGCGTGCCGTCGAACACCTTGGGCTTGATGCCCAGATATTCCGCCAGTGCCATCGGCCCCATGCGCACCTGGGTGGCGGCGACAAACAGGCCGTCAACATCTTTCAGCGTGAGGCCGCAATCGTCGAGGGCGCGCATCGTGGCCTGCGCCATCAGGTCGACGGGGGTGGTGTGAGGGGCAACCTGGCCGAGGTCGGATTCGGCGGCGCCGACGACTGCGATACTGCCGCGTTTGAGCAGGCTCATTTGGCGTCTCCCGCGGGGGTGAATACAGGGAAGGGCAGGGTCTTCTCGTCACCGGGAATGACCTTGACCTTGACGCGCAAGCCGATCTTGACGTCCATCGCGTCGATGCCTTCGACGCGGCTCATCAGGCGATAGCCTTCGTCCATGTCGATCATCGCGACGTTAAGCGGCGCCTCGCCTTTGTAGTGAACGGCGGTGGTCGTGTAGACGGTGCCGAGGCCTTTGGACACACGCCATTCAATGTTCGCGCTGCCGGTTTCCGGAGCGATTGCGCGCGGATAGAAGAACGGCTTGTTGGTGTCCTTGTTGACCTGGTAGGCGAGCTCGCCTTTTTTCAGGTGCTCGACGTAGGTGCCGAGCGGTGACTGTTTCATCAAATCAGACATCGAATACTCCCTTTTTCGATTGGAACAAACTGCTGCGTTTAAATTACTGCTTGAATGTTGATACCTGCCTTCAATCCATCTTCATGCCTGAGGCCTTGACGACCTTGGCCCACTTCTCGATCTCCCGGTGCAGCGCCTTGCCGAATTCATCAGGAGGCATGCCGACAGGTTCCGCTCCGCCTGCCGCGAGCAGCGTATTGATTTTGGGGTCGCGCAGCAGCGTGGAGATTTCCTTGAACAGGCGGTCGATCGCCGGGCGCGGCGTGCCGGCCGGCGTAAACAGGCCATGCCAGCCTTCCGATTCATAACCCTTGAGTCCCGCTTCGCTGATCGTGGGGATATCCGGGAGCAGCGCCGAGCGTTTGTTGTTGGTGACAGCGAGTACGCGCAGGCGTTTTTCCTGGACATGCGGCATCGCGCCGGGAGCGCTGATGAACGAGAGCTGTATGTGGCCGCTGATCAGGTCGATCACTGCCGGTGCGGCGCCCTTGTACGGCACATGAACGATCTTGACGCCGGCCATGGTCTTGAAAAGCTCGCCGGCGAGATGTGTCGGTGCGCCATTGCCGGTCGAGGCATAACTCAGGGCATCGGGTTTGGCTTTCGCCAGCGTGATAAGGTCTTTTACCGATTTCACCGGCAGCGACGGGTGAACGACGAGAATGCTGGTGATGATCGCGACCATCGATACCGGTGCGAAATCCTTGCGTATGTCGTAGGGCAGGTTCGGTACGAGACTGACGTTGATGGCGTTGCCGGTCGTGCACAGCAGCAGCGTGTGGCCGTCGGCGGGGGACTTGGCGACAATATCTGAGCCAAGCACACCGCCGGCGCCACCGCGGTTGTCGATCAGGATACGCTGGCCCAGCGTGTCGCCGAGCCGCGGCGCCAGTGTGCGCGCGGTTATATCGACCGGGCCGCCGGCCGGGAAGGGCACGACCAGTCGGATGGGTTTGGTCGGGTAATCGGCGGCAAGGGCAGTGCCGCTACACAACAGCAAGGCCGCGATCAGCGTGCGGGTGTGGAAGTTCATCATGATTCCTTGATGGTCGGTTTCAGTCGGCTTTGGCGCCGGAGGCTTTGACCACTTTGCCCCATTTGGCGATTTCCTGCTTCAGATAGACGCCGAACTGCTCGGGTGTGGTGCCAACTGCCTCGACGCCATCGCCGGCGAGGCGCTGCGTGACGTCCGGCATTTTCATAATGCGGTTCATTTCGCCATTGACGCGGTTGATCAGGTCTTTGGGCGTCGCTGCCGGTGCAAACGAGCCATACCAGCCATTGGCTTCATAACCCGGCACGGTTTCAGATATGGTCGGCAGTTCAGGAGCGGCTGCAGAGCGTTTGAGACTGGTGACTGCCACGGCGCGCAGGCGGCCCGCTTTGACCTGCGGCATCGCCGAAAGCATATTGTTGAACATCAGCGTGATCTGGCCCGACAGCAGGTCGGTGGTTGCAGGGGCTGCGCCTTTGTAGGGGATGTGCACCATCTTTACGCCGGTCATGCTGTTGAACAATTCGCCGGCGAGGTGGGGCATGCCGCCGGTGCTCGCCGAAGCGAAGTTCAGCTGACCGGGACGGCTGCGGGCCAGCGTGATCAGGTCTTTCACGGTTTTTACCGGCAGCGTCGGATGCACGACCAGAATGAAGGGGGCGGCAGCGACCTGCGCGACGGGCGCGAGATCTTTCTCGACGTCATAGGTCATTTTGCTGAACAGGCTGGGTGTGACCGCATAGGTCACCGGTACCATCAGCAGGGTGTAGCCGTCGGGCGCTGCGCGTGCCGTGAACTCGGCGCCGATCATGCCGCTGGCGCCGGGGCGGTTGTCGACAATGACCTGCTGACCCCAGGCCTGGGTGAGTTTTTGCGAAACGATACGGGCCAGCACATCGGTCGGACCGCCCGGCGGGTAACCGACAATCATGCGTACGGTTTTGGCCGGATAGTTTTGCGCAGACGCCGCCGCGCAGCAGGCGGCGAGGGTGAGGCTGGCGATCAGTTGCAGTGGGCGTTTCATGCTTGCGCCTGTTCAGCGAGGAATTTCAGCGAAGCCTCGGCACAGCGGTCCGGGTAGGCGCCGGCGGCATGCCAGGCATCGCCTTCCATCACCAGCAGTTGTGCGGATTTCACACCCGAGACCCAGGCTTTGACGCCATCAACCGAGCGCAAGCCGCTGCCGGTGGTGGTGATGATCAGCGTCGGGCAGGTGATGCGTTTGACATCTTCGCGGATGTCGAGTTTGGGCACCCAGCGCAGATAACTTTGCAGCGTCGACAGTGCGGTCTTGCCCTGCAGGTGGTGGATCCACCAGTCGACTTCGGCTTTGGTTGCTTTGCTGCCGAGGCGGCCCTGCATGGTGTGGGCGGCCCAGTCGACCACGCCTTTGGTGTTCATGTGCTCCACCCACTGGTCGATGCCGGCAGCAGGAAGGACTGGTGGTGTGACGCCGATCAGTGTTTTCACCAGCTGCGGGCGGTTGGCGGCCAGCGCCAGCGACATCGAACCGCCGCTCTTGGCGCCGATCAGGTGCACCTTGCTGCAGCCGATGTGATGGATCAACTCTTCGATGTCGTCGAGCAGTTCATTCATCGACCATTCATGTTCGGGAGTCATTGCCGTCGAACGGCCGAAGCCGCGCAAGTCGAGGCGCACCACGCGGTAGTGACGCGCGAAATGCGGCACCCAGGCGCGCCATGCTTCACCCGATTCGGCGAGACCATGCACGAAAAGTACGGTCTCGGCTTTTTGCCAGGGATCGGTATAGTCGTCGATGGTGTAGAAAATGTTGCAGCCGTCGGGGCGTTTGAGCGTGTATTCCATTGCGATGTTTCTCCGTTGCGACAGGGCTTGATACGCTGTCAGCGCGTTACAAAAAATAATAAATAAATCAAAAACTTATAAATATCATGGAATTTCCGGTTTCAGGCCTTTTTGTTCTCAAGGCCGAAATCGATCAACGCCTGCGCGCGCAGTTTGTTCTTCTGCACTTTTGAACTGCCGGTCATGCCGATCTTTTCGAAGTCTCCAACAATCTTCAGGTAACGCGGCACGCGGAAGTTGGCGAGGCGTTCCTTGCTCCAGGCCATCAGTTCTTCCGGCGTCGCGGTTTTACCGTCGCGCAGGATGACGTAAGCCGCGGGGACTTCGACCAATCGCGGGTCGGGTACGCCGATGACCTGGGCCTGTTTGATTTTCGGATGTTTGTGCAGCACATCCTCGACTTCCGCCGGCGCGACGTTTTCGCCGCCGACACGGAACACGTCCTTGATGCGGGTGATGAAACGCAGGCGGCCGTCTTCATCCATGACGCCGAGGTCACCGGTATGCAGCCAGCCGTCTGCGTCGATGGTTTTCGCGGTCTGCTCGGGCATCTTGTAGTAGCCCTTCATCACGCTCCAGCCCCGTACCTGGATTTCGCCGGTCTTGCCCGCGGGCTGCACGGCATTGGTTTCCGTATCGACCAGCCGAACTTCGACATCGTCGAGGATGTGCGCCCAGCCGTTGATGCGTTTTTCCAGATCATCGTCGTAACGCGACATGCAGACGTTGGGCGAGGCCTCCGACAGGCCGTAAGCCTGTACCAGACCCTTCATGCCCATCAGGTCAACCACCTTGCGTGAAACCTCGGGGCCGCAGGATACCCAGCCGTGGCGCAGCTTCAGCGGGTATTTGGCGAATTCCGGGTGGTTGAGCATCATCAGGAACATGGTGTCGTTACCCGAGGTGTGCGTGCATTCCTCACTCCACATCGTCACCAGTGCTTCGCCGGCGTCGAAATGCGGGGATGACACCAGGCAGGCGCCGGTAGTCAGCGCGGCGAGCAGCGACAGCGTGGTGCCGGCAACGTGATACCAGGGGCGGGCGCTGTAGTAACGGTCTTTGGCGCAAAGATGGAATCGCGCGGCAATATAAGCGGCATTGCGCAGCATATTGTCGTGCGACAGCATCACGCCCTTGGGGTATGAAGTGGTGCCCGAGGTGAACTGCATCAGCAGCACGTCATCCGGATGGACTTCCGGCGGCTGGCGTTCGTCGAATACCGCGCCTTGGGCGAGCAGGTCTGCGTAGCCGATGGCGCCGGCAGGCACATCCTTGCCCAGCACCACCACCGATTGCAGCAGCGGCAGCGCCGCATCCGGCAGTTTCAGATCGACAGCGGGGCAGATGCCGCGCAGCATCGTGATGAAATCGATTTTGAGGAAGCGGTCGGCGATGAACAGCAGCTTCACGTCAGCCTGCTTAAGGCAATAGAGCATTTCATCTGCCTTGAAGCGGGTGTTCACCGGCACGGTCACTGCGCCGATGCTTGCTGCGGCGTAAAAGAGCACCACCCATTCCAGCGAATTGCCCATGCACACCGCAACATGATCGCCGCGGTTGATGCCCAGCGCGCGCAGGCCCAGCGCTACTTCGCGTACGTTGTCGCGCAGCTCGGCATAACTCAGGCGATGGCCGGCAATCACCAGCGCTTCATCCTGGGGATGTGCGGTGGAGACGGCGGCCAGCGCTTCAGCGAGGGTCTTTTTTTTCCAGACGGTCATTGCGATGCGGCTTATTTACCCTTGAACTGCGGTTTGCGTTTTTCCTTGAACGCGGTGACGCCTTCGACGTGGTCGTGGGTCATACGCGCACCGCAGATCGCCAGCACTTCCATTTCGAGCAGCTGTTCCAATGTCGGCACATACATGTACTGGAACATGCGTTTGGCCAGCGTCAGTGCATAGGTTGCAGAGCCGGCGATTTCGCGCGCCAGCGCCAGTGAGGCAGCTTCAAGCTGGTTATCGGGAACGACCTTGCTGATCAGTCCCATGTCCTTCGCTTCGGCTGCAGGCAGCTTGCGCGCGCTGTAGACGATTTCCTTGGCGCGGGCGAGACCGAGATGCTGGGTCAGGAAGAAGATCGCACCGCCGTCGGGCGGAATGCCGACATTCTTGAAGGCCATCAGCAGATAGGCGTTTTCACTGGCAACGATGAGGTCGGAAGCCAGTGCAAGGCTGGCGCCGATGCCGGCAGCCGGTCCGCGCACCGCGGCTATCACCGGTTTTTCGAGGTGATGCAGCGCGAGGATCATGCGGTGGTGGCCCTTGGAGCGTTTGCGGCCGCTGACGACATCGAAGTTACCCATCGAGCCGACGTCGCCGCCGGCGCAGAACGCGCGTCCGGCGCCGGTCAACAGCACGACGCGTACGCTGTCGTCATTGTTCAATGCGGTGAAGGCGTCGGCGAGTTCCTGGTACATCTCGCCCGACAGCGCGTTCAGCTTGTCGGCGCGGTCGAGGAGGACAGTGGCGACGCCTTCATCGTGGGTGACCTTGATGCTCATCGGATTTTCTTTCAGAAGGATTTGATGCCGGCGCGATCGAGGACTTTTTTCCACTTCACCACTTCATCGCGCAGATGGACGACGAATTCAGCGGTGGTGCTGCCGACCGGGTCGGAGCCGTCGCGCTTCAGTTGCTCCGCGAGTTCCGGCGATTTGACGATACGCGAGCTTGTTTCCTGGATGCGGGCAATGGCCTCTTTTGGCGTGCGTGCCGGAGCGCTCAGGCCGTTCCAGGCCACTGCCTGGAAACCCTTGAGTCCCTGCTCATCGAAGGTCAGCACTTCGGGCAACGCGGCGGTGCGGCCGATGCTGGTGACACCCAGCACGCGCAGGCGGCCGGATTTGATGAAGGGCATTACCGAGGTCAGGCCGTTGAAGGCCATGTCGACATGGCCGCCGACGAGATCGGCCAGTGCCGGTGCATTGCCCTTGTAAGGCACATGCACGATTTTCAGGCCGGCCATGGTGTTGAGCAGTTCGCCCGACAGATGCGGCACGCCGCCGCTGCCGGAGGAGCCGAAATTCATCTGGCCGGGACGTGTTTTTGCCAGCGCGATCAGTTCCTTCAGATTTTTTGCCGGCACACCCGGATGTACTACCAGACCCATCGGCGTGGTGTTGATCAGCGTGATCGGTTCAAAGTCTTTCGCAGGTTCGTAAGGCAGCTTGGTCATCACGCTGGGCACCACGGTGAACGGCGCCGGCGTGACCAGCAGTGTGTGGCCGTCGGGCGCGGACTTGGCGACGATGTCAGTACCAATGGTGGTGTTGCCGCCTGGGCGGTTGTCGACGATGACCTGCTGGCCCCAGGCTTCGCTGAGTTTCGGCGCCAGTACCCGCGCGATCACGTCGGTGCTGCCACCCGCGGCGAAAGGTACGATCAGGCGTACGGTCTTGCTGGGATAGTTCTGTGCGCCTGCCGAAACAGCAGCTGCAGAAAATGCAATTAAAAACAGACAGTTATATTTTTTCATGGTGCTCCTCCGAACGGGATCAGGTGCCTGGCCGATACAGCGACTGTAACCGTGCCATTGCCGTGCGGGCTTCGCTGTCGAGACGGTCGACGATGGCGGCCAGCGGTTCGATTTTATCGGCGAATACGACGCCCTGGCCGCAGGACAGCATGGCTTTCTCGACCTCGCCGGTCTCGTAGGCCTTGCGGCCGACAGTGCCCATGATATGGGGCAGGATGGCTTGGGTATCGACGGGTTGCGCCTGTTCAAGCTGCTGGATCATCGCCACATGGCCGGTTTTCAGCGCACGTTGGGTATTACGCATGCTCTGCAGCAGCAGCGTGGTTTCGGTTTCACCGGCCGCAACCAGCCGTTCCTTGTATTGGCGATGCGCCCAGATTTCTTCGGACACCAGAAAGCGCGTGCCCATGGCCACGCCCTCAGCCCCCAGCGCCAGTGCCGCGACGAGTTGTTCGCCGGTGCCCAGGCCGCCCGCAACTATCACCGGAATTTTCACGGCACGCGCAGCGGCTACGCCAGCGACAATACTCCCGACCGGTTCGACGCCCGGATGGCCGCCGGCTTCATAACCGATCACCGTCACCGCATCCGCGCCGAGCGCTTCTGCCTTTTTGACATAGCGCAGTACGCCCGGCACTTTGTGCAGCACCTTGATGCCGGCATCTTTCAGTCGTCTGATGTAAGCCTCGGGATTGTTGCCCGCGGTTTCGACGAACTTAACACCCTCTTCGATCACTGCGTCGATCAGCGGATTGACACGGTCTGTGCCATCACGGCTGGCGCGGATCATGATGTTGACGCCGAAGGGTTTGCCTTCGCTCAACTCGCGGCAACGGCGGATGCCGGTGCGCAAGGCGGCCACATCCGGGAAACTCGCCGCCGTCATGAAACCGATCAATCCGGCGCGCGCCACCGCTGCGACATACACCGGATCGGCCAGCCACATCAGGCCGCTGGCGATGATAGGCAAACGAATGCCGTAAAGATCGGTGATGCGGGTTTTGAAAGGCGTATCCATTACTTCAAAACGACCAGCGCATCGGCTGCAATGACGCCTGATGCATTGACGAACAGCGGATTGATGTCGATCTCGGCAATACGGTCGGCATGGTCCGCCGCCAGCAGCGAAAGCCGCGCCATGGCATCGGCCAGTGCATCAATATTGCACGGCGGCTTGCCGCGATAACCTTGCAGCAGTTTGACGCCCTTGATCTCGTGGATCATGGATTTCGCGGTTTCGGCATCAAAGGGTGCAAAGCGGTGGGTGACGTCGTGCATGATTTCAGTGAACACGCCGCCGAGGCCGAAAGCCACCACCGGACCGAAGTGGGCATCGTTGACGACGCCGAGGATGACTTCCTCGCCTGTGGCCATCTGCTGCACGAGGATGCCGGCAATGCGCGCATCCGTTTTGTATTGTTTGGCGGCTGCCAGCACTTCGCGTGCGGCCTGTTTCAGTCCGTCGAGGCTGTTGATGTTGAGGCGGATCACGCCGGCTTCGGTCTTGTGCGGGATGTCGGCGGATTCGATCTTGACCGCCAAGGGGAAGGGCAGCGGAGTTGCAGTGAGTTTTTCCACAACATCAGGCGCCAGCAGTTGTTCGCCGGTGACCGGAATGCCGTAAGCCTGCAGTAGCGCTTTCGAAGCGTGTTCACCCAGCGTGCCTGAGCCGGACAGTTCGAGTTTCTGTTTGGCAATGGCGCGTTTGCCGCCGCGGGCGCGTGTGGCTTCAAACACGCGGCGCTTGCTGGCGAAATCATTGAGCGCGGCCAGTGCGTCAACGGTGCGGCCTGGCGCGAGCATGCAGGGCACGCCGTTTTGCTCCAGGTAATCCATTGCGGCGCGGTTGTCGTCGGGGGAAGTCGGCCAGTTCAGCAGCAGCGGTTTGTCGACGCCTTTGAGCATTTCAACAAGGCCTTCGGCCCAGGCCTGGGCCACGGTTCCGCGCGGCGAGCGCGCGACAATGGAGTCGATATTTGGGTCGGCCAGTACCTCGCGCATGGTTTTGGTATACGACGCAAAGTTGTCGTTGTAGCCCTGGGCCGTGGTGTCGATCGGGTTTTCAATCGAGGCGTAGGCGACAACGATGCCGCGCAGCGTTTCGCGGGTCTTGTCGGTGAGGCGCGGCAACGTCAGGCCGCGTGCGGTGCAGCGGTCGGCAAGCAGGACGCCGGCGCCGCCTGACAGTGTCATCACGCCGACGCCGTTGCCGCGAGGCAGTTTTTTGGCACGGAAGGCCTTGCAGTAGTCGATCAAGTCATCAACGTCCTGCACTTCGATGAAGCCGCCTTCGCGAAAGGCGGTGCGGAACAGTTCATAACCGGCGGTGAGTCGTGCGGTGTGGGAAGTCGCGGCCTTGCTGCCGACATCGGTGTTGCCGACTTTCCAGATCAGGATCGGTTTGCCGAGTTCCAGTGCGCGTGCGCCGAGCCGGCGCAGGCGCAGGCCTTCGGTAGTGCCTTCAAGGAAGGCAGTGAGTATTTCGACGTCCGGGCGTTCAATCAGATACTCCATCCAGTCGAGCGCGGTGAGGTCGGCTTCATTGCCGGTGGAGATCACATGGTTGAAACCGAGGCCGTAATAACAGCCGACGGCGACCACGCCGAAACCGAAACCGCCGGATTGCGTCACCATGGCGATCGGTCCGGGCTTGAGTGTTTTGAGTTGCAGCGTGCCGCCGAATCCGAGGCGGAAACTGGCGTCGAGGTTCAATACACCCAGGCAGTTCGGGCCGACGACACGAACGCCGCTGGATTGGATGGCCGCGAGCAGCTTGTCGTTGAGTTCCTTACCGGCCTCGCCGGCTTCACTGAAGCCGGCCGACAGAATCACCGCAAACGGAATGCCGGCCTTGCCGCATTGTTCGACGGCCCCGGGCACCAGCGCGCCGGACACGGCGATCAGTGCGATGTCGCAGGGCTTGGGTACCGACAGCACATCGGGATAACACTTCAGTCCCTTGATCTCCGGGTATTTGGGATTGACCGGATAGACCTGGCCTTTGTAGCCGTATTCGGTCAGCAGCTTGATCGGCTGGCCGCCGATGCGCGTGAGATCGGTGGAGGCGCCGACAACGGCAACGCCGCGCGGATCGAGCAGTCGGGAAAGGTCGGGGGCGGTCGGGAGCGTATTCATGAGTTCGTTTTTTTGTTGAAGATGTTTATTCAATCGGCGCGCATATTGGCGGCCTTCACCAGCGTCGCCCATTTGCTGATTTCGCTGCGCACGAAGGCGGTGAATTCCTCCGGCGTGTTGCCGACCGGTTCGGCGCCCTGGCTCGACAGCCGTTCGACGACATCGGGTGCGCGTAGCGCCTTGACGGCTTCAGCGTGCAGGCGGGCGATCACCGGCTTTTGTGTGGCCGCCGGCGCGAGCAGGCCGTACCAGCCGCTGGCACTGTAGCCGGGCAGGGTTTCGGCGATGGTCGGCAGTTCCGGCAGCAGTGCGGATCGTTTGGCACTGGTGACGGCGATGCCTTTGACTTTGCCCGACTTGATGTGCGGCGTGATGATCAGGCTGTTTTCATAAGTCAGATCGACTTCGCCGGAAACCAGCGCGGTCAGCGCGGGCGAACCGCCCTTGTAGGGCACGTGGGTGATGTTGACCTTGGCCATGTATTTCAGCAGTTCACCGGCCAGATGGGTGATGGTGCCGTTGCCCGAGGAGCCGTAGTTGAGGCTGCCAGGTTTGGCGCGTGCGTAGGCCAGCAGTTCCTTGACCGTTTTAGCCGGCACCGAAGGGTGGGTGACCAGAATGCTGGTGACGGCAACGCTCTGGGTGATCGGCGCCAGGTCACGCAGTGTGTCGTAACCGCGATTGGGATTGAGGCTCATCGCCACCGCAACGCCGCCGATGGTGCCCATCAGGATGGTGTAACCGTCGGGTGCAGCCTTGGCGACCTGTTCGGTGGCAATCATGCCACCGGCGCCGCCGCGGTTGTCGACGATGATCTGCTGGCCGAGGCCTTCCGACATTTTTGGGGCCATCTGCCTTGCGACGATGTCGGTGGGGCCGCCGGCGGGAAAACCGACGACCATGCGAATGGCTCGCGCCGGGTATTGTTGTTGTGCAGCGGCCGGCAGTGCGATCGGGATCAGCAGCAGCGGCAACAGGGCCAGTTTTCTTTTCATGCAATCTCCTCGCAATGCAGGGCTATTGGTCGACGTGCGCGGTGTTGATCATCGAGGGGCGCTGCGCGAAGGCGTCAAACCAGCGGGTGATGCGTCCATTGCCGATGCGCCAGCCCAGACTGGAAAAACGGAAATCGGCGTAAGACAGTGCGCAGGCGATGGCGACATGGCCGATGCTGACCGGATCGGTGCCCAGGGCTTCAGCTTCCTGATCCAGTGCCGCGACAGCGTTACGCACCTTGGTTTCAAAAGCCGCCATGGTTTCCGGCGACTGCTGCGTTTGCGGGCGCAGCAGTTCATTGCGCCACAGCATCAGGTTGTCGAGCAGGTTGTTGCCCAGTGCATGGCGGCGCAGTGCGGTCCAGCGCGCCTGTCCGGACGGCGGGAACAACTTCGCGCGGTCGTGCAGGCTGTCGAGATATTCGCAGATCACCGTCGAGTCGTACAGTGCGCTGCCATCGTCGAGCAGCAGCGTCGGAATCTTGCCGGTGGGATTGATTTTCAGCAGATCGGTGTTCGGTTTGTTCATTGCCACCAGCGTGCGTTTGCATTCAAGGCGTCCGGCCAGCCCGCACTCGTGAGCGAACACCATGACCTTGCGCACGAAGGGTGAGCGTGACGACCAGAACAGCTTCATGCGCCGAGCTGCTTCATGTAAGCGATGATGGCATCGGCAACGGCGACTGGTTGTTCCGGCAGCAGCGCGTGGGCGGCGTTGTCGATTTTGGCGATCGTGACGCGGTCTGCGCCCCACTGGTCACGGTAGTTGTAGATGCTGTCCGGCGGCGACAGCGGATCTCTCAGCGACAGCACATCAAGCACTGGCGCCGTGCCGGCAGTCCACCATTCCGGTTTGGGTGTGGCTTCGGTGGCATCACGCTCGGCATGCATCACTTCTTCATCCCAGCCGCCGAGCCAGACACTGGCGTCATTGCCGGGTGCAAAAAACACATGCTGCAGATGCTTGAGCCTTGTCGCTTCCGGCAGATCCATCTGATGGCATTTGTTGATCGAATCGCGCAGTTCGGGGGCGAGCGGCCAGGTGTGGGTTGCCGCCAGTAACACCACGGCACGCACCAGCTTCGGATGATCGGCGGCCATTGTGCGGGCGACAAAGTTGCCGAAGGCATGACCGGCTACGACAGTGGGGCCGCCGCCATCGTGTTCGATGACCATGGCGATGTCGCTGGCGAAATCATGCAGCGTGATGCCGTGCAGCGGTCCCTGGCTGCCGCCGAGTCCGCGCGGTTCCGGACACAGTACGCGATAACCAGCGGTGGCAAGGCGCTCGGCAATGACAAAAAAATCCGGGGCGCCGCGTCCCAGCGAGGGCATCATCACCACGCGGGGGCCATGACCGCAGGCGTGGACAACAATTCTTACGCCGTCGCGTTCGACGGTAAAAGTGGACAAGTGCATGGCAGGCATCAGTGAATTTTGGGATATCGAATTCTACTCCGCAGGCCGTCCGGTCTCTTTGATGTTTCCAGCATATGGAGATGTGCAAATGAGGCGGTGAGCAGGCGCTGATGACCCATCCTTCCGTAGTCTGGACTTGCCGCAATATGCATTCAGGTGACCGGCTTCTCTCTATAATGCTCCGGGTTTCAAATGCCACTGACAGGAGGAGTCATGGTTCATCAAGGCAAGCGGTTTCCGGGGTTGATCATGCGTACGCTGGAGCATGCCGTCTTGCTGCCGGGTATGGTTTTATGTTCGGTGTACGCACAGCCGGCTTACGCACAAGACTGGAAACCGGAACGCAATGTCGAAATCATTGTGTCTTCGGGTGCGGGTGGTGCGGCGGACCGGTCGGCGCGGGTGATCCAGAAATACCTGCAGTCGGTGCCGGGCATGCCCAGCGTTACGGTCAACAACAGGCCGGGTGGCAGCGGCACGCTGGCCTGGAGTTCGCTGAACCTGCATCCGGGCGACGCCCATTACATTTCAACGCTGAATACCGCGCTGGTGACCAACCAGATCATGGGTTTAAGTACGCTGCGTTACCAGGACATCACGCCGCTGAACATCGTCATGCATGAATATGTGGCGGTGTGGGTGCGTACGGCCTCGGGCATTCAGAGCGGCAAGGATCTTGTGGCGAAGCTGAAGGCCGATCCCGGATCGGTGAGTTTCGGTATTTCGCCGGCGCGCGGCAATCAGAACCATATCGTGCTCGGCATGATTGCCCGTGCCGCGGGTATTGATCCGAAAGCATTGAAAATCGTGGTCTATTCTTCCGGTGGTGCCGGTACCACGGCAACGCTGGGCGGCCACGTTGAAGTCTGGGCGGGCACGATCGGCAACGCGCTACCGCTGTTGCAGGAAGGCCGCATCCGCGTGCTGGGCATCAGTTCGCCGCAGCGCCAGCCCGGCGCTTTTGCCGCAGTGCCGACGCTCAAGGAGCAGGGCGTTGATGCAGTGTATTCAGCCTGGCGCGGTTTTCTCGCGCCCAAGGCCCTGACTGCGGCCCAGACCGCTTACTGGGATCGCGTGTTTTCGCGCATGGTCGATGATCCGGACTGGAAAGAAGCGCTGGAGAAGAATGCCTGGGACCGCGATTTCAAAGGCGCGGCGGAAACCCGCAAGTTCCTCGAGGCCGAGCATGTCCTGCTGGAAAAAATGATGGCCGATCTCGGCATCATCAAACGTTAAAAAATCGAGCTGTAAACAATACCTTACCGGACGGAGCGCAGCATGACCGCACAAGCCGTAAAAATGTCGCAGCCGCAGGACTGGAAACTGATTGTCGAGAAGGATGTTCCGATCAAGCTGCGTGACGGCGCGATCATCTACTGTGACGTGCTGCGACCCGATTGCAAGGAGAAGGTGCCGGCGCTGATGAATATCGGCCCCTATCAGAAGGACAAGCTGTGGCGGCCGCCGGCGGATCTGGAAGAGGCGGCGAATCCCTATCTGAACTGGGAAACCGCGAATCCGATGTGGTGGTGCCCACGAGGTTATGCGCTGATCCGTGTGGATTCCCGCGGTTCGGGTAAATCGCCGGGCCAGTCCGATCCGAATTCCTATCAGGAAGGCGTTGATTTTTACGACGCCATCGAGTGGGCAGCGAAGCTACCCTGGTGTTCGGGCAATATCGGCACGCTGGGGGTGTCCTATCACGCCAACTGCCAGTGGCGTGCCGCCAATCTGCAGCCGCCGTCGCTGAAGGCGATCCTGCCCTGGGAAGGCCGCGCCGACCTCTACCGCGACCAGGCTTATCACGGCGGCATTTTTGCGATGGGTTTCATTTCGAGCTGGCACAACACGCAGACCGCGCACCATCTGCTCGGCCGCCCGCGCGAATACAACCCCAATGCCTTCCGCAACGACCTGCTGTGGAACTGGATGAGCAACAACCTCGACTCCGATTACTGGCGCATTCGCAGTGCGCAGTGGGAAAAGATCACTGTACCGGTGTTCAGTGCCGGCAACTGGGGTGGATTCTCGCTGCACCTGCGCGGCAATATCGAAGGTTTCGTCAACGCCGCTTCCAAACACAAGAAGCTACGTGTGCACACCGGCTCGCATTTTCATCCCTTCCATTCGGAAGAAGGGCGAATCGACCAGTTGCGTTGGTTCGATTACTGGCTGAAGGGCATCGACACCGGCATCATGGATGAGCCGCCGGTGAAAATCGAAATCCGTACCGGAGGCAGCACCAAGCCCTACGCCTTCCGTTTTGAAAACGAATGGCCGCTTAAACGCACGCAGTGGACGAAAATGTATCTCAATATCGAGCGTGCGCAGGGCACGGATATCGACAGCGTTGAAGGTTCGCTGATGACTCAGGTGCCGGAGAAGGAATCGAAGCTCAGTTACTCCGCCAGCGGCGTCACCAAGGCCGGTGTCGCTTCTTCATCGACCGCTCTGATGCTTGCCGCGCAGAACAAGATGGGCGTCGCCTTCGAAACGCCGCCGCTGAAGGAAGACACCGAGGTCACCGGTCCGCTGATGCTCAATCTCTGGGTGTCGAGCTCGACTGAGGACATGGACATCATGGTGACGCTGCGCAACATTGATGCCGACGGCAAGGATGTCTGCGAAGTCGGCCAGCAGGGGCAGTCGGTACCGGCAGTGACCAAGGGCTGGCTGCGCGCCTCGCATCGCAAGCTTGATCCGGCGCGTTCGCTGCCGTACCGGCCCTTCCACGCGCACAACGAGCGGCAGTGGCTGTCACCCGGCGAGATCGTCGAGTGTCAGGTTGAGATCTGGCCGACCTGCATGGTGTTCAAGAAGGGTCACAAGATCCGCATCGACATCCAGTCGCGTGACGGCGCGGGCAGCCAGATGTATGGCCACTATCATGCCGACTACAACCTGGGTGCGGAAAACACCATTTATTCGGGTGGCGATAGGCCTTCGTACCTGTTGCTGCCGATCATTTCGGCGAAATAACAAAGGCGTTAACCTTTTCATTCATCGCAATTACGGAGTCTGCAGGGCATGGCCAATACCACCATCAATGGCATCAAGATCAATTACGAAATCGTCGGCAAGGGCACGCCGCTGCTGATGTTCGCGCCGGGTGGTTTCGGCTCGACCATCGCGCGCTGGACCGCAGCCGGCGGCAAGCGCGAGTGGAAGGAGATGGACGGTCTGGCCACGCTGGGCAAACATTTCAAGGCGATTGCCTATGACCGCCGTGAGGCCGGTTTTTCCGGAGGTCGCATTGAGCCGCTGACCTGGGATCATTACGTGCTGGAAGCGAAGGCGATGCTGGAGCACGCCGGCGAGAAAAAAGCGCTGATCCTCGGCAGCTGCATGGGCGCGGCACTGGCCACCGCTTTTGCGGAACGTCACCCCGAAATGTGCCTCGGGCTTTGTCTGCACTGGCCGGTGGGCGGTTACCGCTGGCTGCTGAAGGGCCAGACTTATTTCCAGCGCCACATGGATTTCGTGCGTGCGAACGGTTTTGCTGCAGTGGTGAAGCGTGCGCCGGAGAAACGCAGTTTCTGGGAGGATGCGGAGATCGGCCCCTGGGGGCCGCCCACGGTGCATGACGCGGAATTTGCCGCCGCCTACGTCAGGCAGGACATGGATCGCTATTTCAATATCTGCGAGCAGACGCGGGACGCCTTGTTCAATGACACCCAGTTTTCGGGCGCCGGCCCTGCCGCGCTGATGAAAATGGATATTCCTGCGCTCATCCTGTCCGGCAATGATTCATCACATGCGCATTCGGCTTCGTGGGCGACCAAGGAGCTGATGCCCAACGCCGAGTTGTGGGATGTGCTGCCGCCGCATCAGAACGGCCAGAACACGCTGGAGCAGATTCTCAAATTCAAGTTCAGGCTCGGACTGTAAACACAACAATAACCGGAGGAAACATGAACATGCAAAAAACTGCAGTTGCCGTTTCGCTGCTGTTGGTCAGCGGCGGTGTATTTGCCGCACAGGCCAAAGGCGGCAGTGATTTTCCGACGCGACCGATCCGCATCGTCGTCGGCTTCACGCCTGGCGGCCAGCCGGACATTTTTTCGCGGCTGATCGGCGGCAAGCTGGGCGAGGCGCTCGGCCAGCCCGTCGTGGTGGACAACCGGCCCGGCGCCGGTGGCGCCATCGGTACCAAGATCGTCGCCGATTCCACCCCCGACGGCCATACCTTGCTCGGCGTTTCATCGTCACACGTGATTGCGCCGGCCGTACGCAAGCTCAACTACGATCCGGTCAAGGATTTTGCAGGTATCACGCAGATGTACAGCTCGGCTTACCTGCTGGTGGTACCGCCAAGCCTTGGCGTCAAAACCGCCAGGGATCTGATCGCGATGGCGAAAGCCAAACCGGGCGCGCTGAATTTCAGCTCCGCCGGCACTGGCAGCGGTACGCATTTCGCCAGCGAGGTGTTCAAGGATGCCGCGAAAATCGATGTGGTCCATGTGCCTTACAAAGGCATCCCCGAAGCGATGAACGACACCATGACCAATCGCGTGCAGTTTTTCATGGCGCCGGTGGCCTCACTGGCCAGCCTGGTGCGTGACGGGCGACTGGTCAGCCTGGGCGTGACTTCTTTGAAGCGTTCGACCGTCTATCCGGATATCCCGGCGCTGGCGGAATCAGGACTGCCGGGTTTTGAATTCGAATCCTGGGGCGGCATGGTGGCGCCGGTGAAAACGCCGCGCCCGATCATTACGCGGCTCAATCGTGAAATCGCCACGGCACTCGCTGCGCCGGATACCCAGCAACGCATGCGCGCACTGGGTGCCGAGCCGGTGTCGACTACACCCGAGGCCTATGACCGCAGGATTGCCACGGAGATCGCCAACATCGGCGCCATCGCGCGTCGCGCCGGAATCACCCCGCAATAAACAGGAACTCCGATGTCCAATGCGCTGTTTCTTGACGAGGCCTGTGTCCGTCAGCTCGTCACGATGGAAGATGCCCTTGCGGCGGTAGAGGAAGTTTTCGGCGCACAGGGTCGTGGCGGCGTGTTCAACGTGCCGCGCGTGCGCGCGCCCGTGAAGGGTGGCACGCTACGCATCACCGCAGCGGTGCTGTCCTACCGCGGCTATTACGGCGTCAAGGTTTCGAGCACGGCAGTGTTTCACAGCAATGCCGGGCGTACGTTCTGCCTGTATCGCGAAGAGAGCGGTGAACTGTGCGCGGTGGTGCAGGTATTCGCAATGGGCGCTTTGCGTACAGGTGCGGCCAGCGGCATCGCCACCAAATACCTGGCCAATCCCGATGCGGCTGTGCTCGGTGTGCTGGGTTCGGGGCGACAGGCACGCACCCAGGTTGATGCGGTCTGCGCAGTGCGTCCCATCAGCGAGATCCGGGTCTGGAGCCCGCGTGCGGCGAGTCGTGAAGCCTTTTGTGCTGATGTCAAAAAAATTAATAAAATCAATGCGATACCAGTATCCTCCGAAGAGGATGCGGTTCGCGGTGCGGATGTGCTGATTACCGCAACGACCTCGACGTCACCGGTGGTGCAGGGTGCCTGGCTGAAACCCGGCGTGCATATCAATGCCATCGGCGCCAATTTCGAACACCGGCGCGAACTCGACAGCGCGACAGTCGCCGCTGCGAAATTCATCGCCACCGACGATACCGAGCAGGTGCGTTATGAATCGACGGATCTCGCGGTGCCCGTCAGCGAAGGCAAACTGTCATGGGATCAGGTGCACAGCCTTGGTGATATCGTGGCAGGCAAGATCAAAGGCCGTAATGCGCGCGATGAGGTGACGTTGTTCAAATCGCTGGGTGTGGCGATCGAAGATGTCGCGCTGGCTGCGCGTGCCTACGAAAAGGCGCTGAAGCTCGGCGTCGGCATGACGCTGCCCGATTTGACCCGCTGAAGTGCGCGACGGGAAACCGACAGAAAGAATCTGCATGGCACGTATTCCCCCTGTAGAGCCCGATAACGAACCGGCGGAACTGAAACCGGTGTTCGACCAGCTGCGCGCCACGCGCGGCCGTGTTCCCGGCATGTACCGCACTCTGGCCCACCAGCCGGCGGTGCTGGCGGCGCACCGCGCCTATTTTCATGCGGCGCTGGATGCCGGCGTATTGTCGCGACCGTTCAAGGAAAAAATTGCCTGGCGTGTCGCCCGTCTCAGGGGCTCCGACTATTCCGGCGCATCACATCGCAGCTATGCGCTGAAACACGGCGTCACCGAAGCGGAACTCGCGATCATTGACCGCGGGGATTACGCCAGACTGCAGCCGCGCGAAATGGCCGCACTGACGTTTGCCGAGGCGATGGTCAGGGGGCAGGGCAAGGTCAGTGATGCTGTTTTTGGCGCGTTGCAGCAGCACTTCAATGCCGCCGAGATGGTTGAAATCGCCGCGCTGGTCGGCATTATGGAGTTGGCCTCATCGCTGGGCGCGGTATTTGAGCTGAAGGCTGACTGATTCCGTTGTCCGCCTGAACCGGCCGCGTATTTACTATACTGGCCGGCAACAATAACCGGATGGGGAGATTGTCATGAGTCTGCTGTCGAAGCTGATGTTCCTCGCGTTGTTGCTGCCGTTTTCCGTATTGGCGCAATCCCCCGGCGTTGCCAAACCGCTGACCCCGGTCAGCATCATCACCTTCGGCGGCGGCTTTAATCTGCCGGCCTGGGCGGCAGAGCGTCAGGGCTTTTTCGCCAAACATGGCGTTGCGGTGAAGCTGACGATCACGCCGAATTCCACCTTTCTTATGACCAACCTGATCGACGGCAAATTTGATATCGGCATCTTCGGTATCGACAACCTGGTCGCCTATCAGGAAGGTGCGGGTGAGGGTAAAACCACCGCCAAGCCCGATCTGGCGACGTTCATGGGACTCAATGGTGGATTCCTGCATCTCATTGCCTCGCCTGATATCAAGACGATTGCCGGTTTGCGCGGCAAGTCGATTTCAGTGGATGCGCTGACTACCGGCTATGCCTTCGTGCTGCGTGACATGCTGGCGCGGGCCGGCCTGAAGGATGCGGATGTGAGCTATGTGCCGACCGGCGGCAGCCTGGCGCGTTTCCGTTCTGTGGTCGACGGCAAAAATGCAGCGACTTTGCTTAATACGCCGTTTGATCTGCAGGCGGTGGACCGCGGAATGGTCCGGCTGGGGTCGGCGGGCCAACTGCTGGGCAGCTATCAGGGACATGCCGCTGCCGCTCAGCGCGGCTGGCTGGCGCAGAATGAAGCCGCGGCGATCGGCGTGATGCGCGCCTACCGTGAAGCGATGGAATGGATCTACGACCCGAAGAACCGCGAGATCGCCGAAGCGCTGCTGGTGGCGAATGACCGTGAAATGACACCGGCATTGGCGCGGCGCACGCTGGAAGTGTTCACCGATCCGAAGGAAGGTCTGTTCCGCGATGTCGCGATCAGCATGGACGGCATGCGCACGGTTCTGGATCTGCGCAACCGTTTCGGTCAGCCGGCAACAAAACTGACCGATCCGCAGAAATACGTCGACCTCGACATCTACCGCAGGGCGTTTCCCAAACCCTGAGGAAGACGCCGGTCGCGGTTCCCGTGCCCGGCGCGTGTTGCTTCCCTTACTCCGCCTTGATGTTGGCTTCGCGGATGACCTTGCCCCAGCGGTCATTTTCCGCGCGCAGGAATTCGCCGGTCTGCTCCGGCGTGCCGGTGGCAATGTCGCCTCCCATCGCCACAAATTTTTCACGCATGTCCGGTGCAGACATGGCTTTCACCGATTCGGCATTCAGACGGTCAATGATGGCTCGCGGTGTGCCGGCTGGCGCCATGATGGTGTACCAGTTAATGGCGACCAGCCCCGGCAATCCTGCTTCTTTCGAAGTCTGAACGTCAGGAATCGAAATGTTGCGCTTGTTGTCGAGGATGGCCAGCGCGCGCATGCGGCCGGATTCTACGAAAGGCACGGCGCTGGAGATCACCACGATCACCATGTCGACATCCCCGCTCAGCGCACCGGCAATGCCCAGTGTCGCGCTCTTGTAGGGCACATGGGTGAACTTGATCTTGGAAAACGACTGCATCAGTTCCGCGGCCAGATGGTTGGCCGAACCGAAGCCGCCGGAGCCGTAGGCGATCTTGCCCGGTTTGCTGCGGGCGATGGCGATCAGCTCACGCATGTTTTTCGCCGGTACGGAAGGGTGCACGATCACCACATTGGGAATGGTTGCCAGCAGCGCCACCGGCGCGAAATCGCGGATCGGGTCGAAGCCGGATTTGGGATTGAGGTGCGGGTTGGTCAGCAGCGGCACCGCGCCGATGAGCAGCGTATAGCCGTCCGCCGGTGATTTCGCTGCCGCGACGTAACCGATATTGCCGGTGGCGCCGAGCCGGGGTTCAGGCACAACCTGCTGTCCCAGTGCCGGGGACAGCTTGCCGGCCACCAGACGGCCAACGGTTTCAGTGCCGCCGGCGAAGGGCAGGATCATGCGGACCGGCTTGCTGGGATAGTTCTGCGCCATTGCATTGAACGCAATAAACATTGCGAGGACGGGCAGCAGGGTTTGGCTTGAAGCAAAAAACATGATCTGGATCTCCTTCGATTAAACGGCTTGAGGCGCGGTTTTACTGCTGCCGCTGCTGTTCCTGTTCCTGCTCGTGATCGCTTTCGACCAGAGCCCAGACGCGTTTGAACGGTCCGCGGCTTTTCAGCAGTTCGCCACCGGCATCGGCCGCCAGTTTTTCATCGATCCAGACCGGCTTGCCCATGCTCGCCGAGGCATGGGCGCGTCGCGCGTTTTCTTCGAACAGGAAGGTGCCGCCGACGCATTCCTCGACATCCGCACCGGTGATCGCTGCACCGTGGGCGCGCAGCAGCACGGCGCGGTGGCTGCCGAGCGCCTTGGCCAGTGCTAGGCCGCGGTCGGGGTTGCTGACCAGGCGCGGGTCTTCGTAAATCGGAATGCCGTCATGGAACAGCGTGCCCATCAGGTGAATGGCGCGCAGTTGATGTTCACTGGTGCTGAATGCGGTCGAGTGCAGTCCGTGATAGTGAAAAATGCTGCCGATGTCCGGACGTGCGCGCAGGATCTCGAGATGGATCGGATATTCGCCCGGGATCGTACCCTTGCCGGAAACGATGCGGCCCTTCATGTCGACAATCAGGAAATCCTCTGGGTTGGCTCGCGGGCCCAGCGAGTGACGTGCCAGCAGGAACAGCTCGGGATCGTCGGGCAGGCGGGCGCTGATATGACCGAAGCCTTCAATGAAGCCGCGCTTGTAGAGAAAGTGCCAGGACTTGAGCAGCTTGACCATCAGTGCGTCTGGGACGTGCATGGAATCTCCGGATAAAGAGGCTGGAATGAATTAAAGAATCTGTTCGCCGAATTTTTTCAGCGCGGCGGGAGACAGCGTCAGGCCGAGACCGGGTTGTTCCTTCAGGTGCAGCATGCCGTCGGCGATTTTCGGCGGATCGAGGAAGAGTTCGGCCTGCAGCGGATCGCGTTCCGGATCGGTAAAGGATTCAACAATGCAGCCTGCGGGGCTGCCGGCGACGATGTGGGCGTGGATGAAGCAGTCGTGGTGCGGCGCGACCTGCACCTGGTTCAGTTCGCACAGCGCCGCGAGTTTGCGGCCGGTGGTGAAGCCACCCATCATCGTGCAGTCGAACTGCAGGATCTGGATGGCGCCGTCTTCGACGAGGTCGCGGCAGCCGAAGGCGGTGAGTTCGCTTTCGCCGGCCGACAGCGGGATATTGGTCTGCTGCGCGAGTTTGATCAGTTCGCGGTGGTCATCGGCCCAGCGCACTGGTTCTTCCAGCCAGCGCGGGTTGAGCGGCAGCATTTCCCGCGCCGCGGTGATCGCGGTCGGCAGGTCCCAGGCGCGGTTGACGTCGACCATCATTTCCTTGTCGGGACCGATGATGTCGCGGATCAGTTCCAGGCGTTTCAGATCCTCTTTCAGCGGGACGCCTCCAACCTTGGCCTTGAAGCCCTGGTGGCCTTGCGCCTTGAGCATATGGATTTCATCCTTCAGTTCCGCCATGTCCTTGCCGTCGCGGTAATAGGCGCAGGTGACGTAGCAGGGGATGACGTTGCGGAAACCGCCGAACAGGCGAAACAGCGGCAGCTTCGCCGCTTTGCCGATGATGTCCCAGCAGGCGATGTCCACCGCCGCGGCGATGCGCACGACGGCTTCCCGCGTCCAGCCTTTTTCGGAGGCGATTTTCTGCGCGGTCAGCCAGAACACCTTGTGATGCAGCTTTTCCGGCGCCAGAGGGTCTTCGCCGATGATCTGGTCGGCGATGCCGCTGCGGAAAGCCTTGATTGCGGCTTCAATCGGCGTGTAACTGGTAGCGATACCGATACCCTCGATGCCTTCGTCGGTATGCAGGCGCACCAGGATTTCATTGGCCTTGGGCACGATGAAATTGCTGACCCAGAACGGGCGCTGGTCTTCATCCGGCGCGCGCAGGATGTGTACTTCGAGCTTGGTGATTTTCATGTTGTTCTCGTCAATGGGACCCGGGTGGCGCAGTTTAGCAGGGCAACGCAGGAAACAAACCGGGAACCAATGCCTCAGCGTTTGCCGTTGGCGAGTTGCCGGCTTTCGGGCATCTGGCGCAGGCGCAGCGTTGCCAGCGGACCGAACAGTGCGGCTGCACCCAGCGAACACCAGGCGAGTCCCCAGGCCAGTACCTCGGCATCGGGTTTCGCGGCGCGGGTGGCATCGAGCACCAGGCCGAACACCCAGGGTGAGAAAGCGCCGGCGCTGAAGCCGATCACCGAGCGCACCGAGTAGGCGGCGCCGAGATAACGCGGCGGCACCAGTTCGGTGACTGCCGTGGAATACACCGAGGAGTCGCCGATGGCGAGGAAACTGTGGATGGACGCAATGATGACCAGCAGCCACAGCGGCAATTGCACCATCCAGCCCAACGCAAAACACAGGGACATGCTGCTGACCGACATGATCAGGATGGTGGCAGTACGTCCGTAGCGGTCGGACAGCCAGCCGCCGGCGATGCTGCCGCCCATGCTGGTGATATAGGTGATCGCGGTCAGACCGGCGCCGAGGCTGGCAGCCTGCAGCAGCGTGCTGCCGGAGATCGCTGCGGATGCGGCAAAAAACGCCGGCAGCCAGGCCTTGAGTCCGAGCAGTTCCCAGGAATGGAAGGAATAGGCCCAGGTCACCAGCATCGCCGGTTTGTTTTTCAGCACCACCGGGATCGGATTGGCTTTGGGCTCGCCTTCCCCGTCGGGGTGGATTAAGTTGGGCGTATGCCTCAAGGCATAGATGGCGATCAGCGCGCCCAGCACCGGGCCGGCGGCGTTGAGGATCAGCGCGCCGCGCCAGCCGATGAAAGGCGCCACGGCGCCGGTCATGATCAGTGAAATGGCATAACCGGCGGAAGCGGCGGCGAGATAGAAGCCCATTGAGCGGCCGCGGCTGGAGGAATGAAAGCGTTCGGAGATCAGCGTCAGCCCGGGGGTGTAAGAGCCGCCGGAAAACAGTCCGGTCAGTCCGTAGAGAATGGCAGCCGAATAAAAGTCATTGGCGAACAGCGCGAAAATCATCGCGGTGATGCTGGCGGCAATGCTGGAGGCGAGAAAGATGCGACGCGCGCCGTAACGGTCGGCGAGAAAACCGATGGTGAACAATGAAAACAGATAACCGAAATGCCAGGATGATTGAATCAAACCGGCCTGGCTGGCGCTCAAACCCCATTCCGGCGTGATCAGCGGCATCACCGCCGAGTACGCCGTGAAAATGATGGTGAAACTGGCGCGGCTGGCGCAGAGCCAGAGCAGCCAGGGAAGGTCTTTGCCGCGGTGGGTGTCGTTCAAGGCGGTGGCGTTAGGGCAAAAGTCCGCGGCTTAGATCGAATCCCAGGAGAACACGTCGGCGGTACGCTCGACCGGATTGTAAAAGCCGGTTTTCAGTGCCGGGTACATATGTTCGGCGCAGCGCTCCGGCGTCCAGCCGTCGGCGCGGTGTACGCTGCGCAGCGGGCGCGACTGGCTCATCAGGAAGATTTCATTCTTGCGCGTGGCGAAGACCTGGGCATTGACGCCCTTGGCGGCGTCGCTGATCAGGTAAACGGCCAGCGGTGCGTTGTGCTCGGGGGTAACCTGCTTGCGCTGTTCGATGCGTGCGGCAGTGGCCGGGTCTTTTGCCGGGATCGACGCGGTCATCCGCGTCCAGGCCACCGGTGCGATGCAGTTCGAACGCACATTGAAGCGTGACATGTCGACGGCGATGGCTTTCGACAGCGCCACCATGCCCAGTTTGGCCGCGCCGTAGTTGGCCTGGCCCATGCCGCCGATCAGTCCGGAAGTGGAGGTCATGTGCACGAATGCGCCGGATTCCTGCTTGCGGAAATGGTCTGCGGCGTGGCGTGCGGTGTTGAAGGCACCTTTAAGCATGACGTTGACCACCGAATCCCAGTCGCTTTCGCTCATCTTGTGAAAAATTACGTCACGCAAAATACCGGCGTTGTTGACCACGGCATCAACGCGACCGAAATTGTCCATCGCGCACTGGATGATTTTTCCGGCGCTGGTGAAATCCGAGACACTGTCGTAACTGGGCGCGGCTTCACCGCCGGCCTTTTTGATTTCATTGACGACTTCCTGGGCCGGGGTCTGGTCACCGCCGGCGCCGTCGAGTCCGACGCCGATGTCATTGACGATGACCTTTGCGCCTTTTTGCGCGGCCAGCTTCGCAATTGCGGCACCGATGCCGCGGCCTGCGCCGGTGACAACGACGACTTTGCCTTCCATCATTTTGGGTTCTGCCATGATGTCCTCTAAGTGATATATAAGTATTTGTTTTTAAATTTAAATTTATGCGATCTCGGCGCGGCCGTTATTGAGCACGGTGACGCCGCGCGACGGCACGGTGGCACGGAAGGCCACCACGTTGCCGTCCACCCACATTTCGGTGCGGATGGTTTCGCCGGGATAAACCGGTGACGAAAAACGACCGGACATGCTTTTCAGTTTCAGCGGGTCGTAACCGCAGACGCTTTTCACCAGCGCGTGACCGACAACACTGAAGGTCGCGCGGCCGTGCAGGATCGGCGCCTTGAAGCCGGCCTTCGCCGCATAAGCCGGATCGGCATGCAGCGGGTTGTAATCGCCGGAAAGCCGGTAGATCAGCGCGGCTTGCGGCAGCGTCGGCAGATCGCAGCTGAGCTGCGCGGCTGTTTCGGGAATCGGGTGTGGTGCCGGTGTCGGGCCGGAAGGGCCGCCAAAGCCGCCGTCAGCGCGGCAGAAGGTGGTCGAGGTCAGCGTGCAGATCAGATCGTTGCTGGCTTTTTCGCGCACGTCGCAGGCGGTCAGCAGTAGCGCGCCCTTGTCCTTGCCTTTGTCGAGTACCGCGGTGACGCGGGTCTTGCCGATGATGCTGCCTTCCACCGGCAGCGGCTTGTGAATGGTGAAGCCCTGTTCGCCGTGTACGACGTGGCTGCGCGTGACGCCGGTCCCGGGGGATGCGTGCCAGGGGCCGGGATAGCCGAGGATGATCGCCATCGTCGGCAGCGCCTTGAGATTTTCTTCGTAGACGAACTGCAACTCGTTCGCATCCATCGGGTCAGCGCCGAGGCCGACACCCAGTGCGTAAATGATGGTGTCGCGCCTGGTCAGCTGTTGTTCAACTTGTGGAATATCCCAATTCAGCAGCTTCTGGTAATCGATGGTCATGGTCGTTCTCAGGATAGGCGGGCGTTACGCTGCTTTGAGCGGTTTGCCGCATGATGGATTGTGCATATTTTTTTTTTGCAACTATACTAACATGACCCTGACGTGCCCCAGAATGACGACCGCATTGTGATATTGGTCGCGGGTTAACAAAAAACGGCTGTGCGCACAGCGAATCAGCGATGGTGTTCAAGGAGGGGAGGATGCCGAAAAAACTGAGCGTCAAACAGCAGCGTGATTACCGTGCCGACGGTTATGTCTATCCGCTCGATGCGCTGAGTGCGTCGGATGTTTCCCGTTATCGCGAAGAATTGCGCAAGACCGAAGAACATCTCGGCGGATCGCTGATGGCGATCGACAAGAAATACCGCGGCAACCTGCATTTCATGTGCAAGTGGGTCGATGAGCTGGCCCGCACGCCGGCGATCGTCGATGCCGCCGAAGACCTGCTCGGCCCCGACATCCTGCTCTACACCACGCGCTTTTTCATCAAGGAGCCGCACAGCGAGGGCATAGCCGCCTGGCATCAGGACTCCACGTACTTTGGTTTGCGGCCCTTCGATCACGTCACCGCCTGGGTCGCGCTGTGCAACGTGACGGCGGAGACGGGGCCGGTGGAGTTTGCCGTCGGCAGCCATATCCGCGGCCAGTTGCAACAGAAAAGCGGGCTGATCAAGAACAGCGTTAATACCGCGGGACAGATCATCGTCGAGTGGTTTGATCAGACCGAAATAGACCGGGTGATCCTCAAGCCCGGGCAGTTTTCGCTGCACCACACTTGCGTTGTGCACCAGTCGCAGCCCAACCGCTCAGACGAGCGCCGTGTCGGTATCGCGCTGAGTTATATTCCGACCCGCACGCGTTACATCGGCAAGCGCCGCATGCCGGCGAGCCTGGTGCGCGGCAAGGATGAGTACAATCACTTCGACCTGCAGCCGTGGCCGCAGGTGGATTTTGGCGACATCGAAATGCACCGTCACGACACGACCTTCAAGGCCTATATCGAGTCGTTTTATGAACAGCTCGGCGAGGCGGAGAAAGACCTGCCGCGCGATGCGGCGGCGGGCATGGTGTACTGACGGTATTAATTCTACGCGGGCGGCAGCCGGTTCGCACTGTGCCGGCTGCCGTTTTATTTTTGAGGAAATGAAAATGAAATCACTTCAACAGTTCATCGCCGCCGGCCTGCTGGCCGGTGCGGCAGGACTTGCCGGCGCGCAGGGTTATCCCGCGAAAGCGGTGCGCATCGTCGTGCCCTTCCCGCCGGGCGCCGGTGTGGACATCGTCACCCGTGCGGTCAGCGGACGGCTGGCGGAAGCGCTGGGGCAGCAGGTGATTGTCGACAATCGTGCAGGGGCCGGCGGCATTCTCGGCGCCGAGGTCGCTGCCAAGGCGGCGCCCGACGGTTACACCGTGTTCATGGCAACCGCCGGCATCCTGACCGTGATTCCGCACATGAACAGCAAGGCACCGTATTCGGTGGAGCGCGATTTCATGCCGGTATCGCTGGTCGCCAGCGTGCCCAGCATGCTGGTGGTGCATCCATCGATGCCGGTGAAAACGGTAAAGGAACTGATCGCGCTGGCCAAAGCCAAGCCCGGTGCGATCAACTATGCGTCCACCGGCAACGGCACGCTGCCGCATCTCGCTGCGGAATTCTTCAAACAACAGGCGAAGGTCAATATGGTGCATATCGCCTACAAGGGCAGCGCGCCAGCCACCACCGATCTGCTCGGCGGCAATGTCCAGGTGTTTTTCGGCAATATGCTTTCGGTGATCGAGCAGGTGCGTGCGGGGCGCTTGCGCGCGCTGGCGGTGACCAGCCTGCAGCGACAGCCGGTGGCGCAGGATATTCCGACGATGATTGAATCGGGATTTCCGGGATTCGAGGCCGGCACCTGGTTCGGCCTGCTGGTGCCGGCGGGTACGCCGCGCGAGATCATCACCCGACTGCATGCCGATACGGCGAAGGCGGTGCGCCAGCCCGATGTGCAGAAGCAGTTGGCCGGACAGGGCGCGACTACCATCGGCAATACGCCGGAGCAGTTTGCCGCCTACATCAAGTCCGAATCCGCGAAATGGTCGAAAGTGCTCGCCGCTTCCGGCGTCAAAGCCGATTAATACGGCTACGGGAACTGAATATGGAAGTCACCAAAACCCTGGCGCGTTACATCGTGCAGTCCCGTCGTGAAGAAGTTCCTGCGGATGTGCGTCATGAAGCGGCGCGTGCACTGCTCAACTGGTGCGGCTGCGCCATCGGTGCGTCGCGTCACGAAACCATCAACAACATGCTTGCCGCGGTGCTGCCCTTTGCCGGTCAGCCCCAGGCGCAGATCCTCGGCCGCAACGAACGCACCGACTGCCTGCATGCGGCGCTGGTCAACGGCGTCAGTTCGCATGTCTTTGATTTTGATGACACCCATGCCAAAGCCATTCATCCCAGCGCGCCGGTTTATCCCGCACTGCTGGCCCTTTCGGAGTGGAAGGGCATCAGCGGTGCAGACCTGGTGCATGCCTTTGTCGTTGGCGTTGAAACCGAATGCCGCGTCGGACTGTCGGTATTTCCGGAGCATTACGCCATCGGCTGGCATATCACCGGCACTGCTGGTGTCTTTGGGGCGGCAGCCGCCATCGGCAAGCTGCTGGGCCTCAATGAACAACAGATGGCCTGGGCGCTGGGCATTGCTGCGACACAATCGTCCGGACTGCGTGAAATGTTCGGCTCGATGTGCAAGAGCCTGCATCCGGGGCGGGCATCGCAGAACGGCCTGATGGCGGCGATGCTGGCGTCGCAGAATTTCACCAGTTCCGAGCAGGGCATTGAAGCCAAGCGCGGCTTCGGTCGGGTGATGTCGACCAAATTCGATCCTTCGATCATCACCGCTGATTGGGGTAAGCGGTGGGAGCTGTCCTCCAACATGTACAAGCCCTTTGCCTGCGGTCTGGTGGTGCAGGGGACGATCGACGGCTGTATCCAGCTGCGTAACGAGAACGGGCTGACGCCGGAAATGATTGACAGTGTTGATCTCAAGGTCAGCCCGATCGTGTTCGAACTGACCGCCAAGGAAAATCCGCAGACCGGTCTTGAGGGCAAGTTCAGCGTGTTTCATGCGGCAGCAGTAGCCTTGCATACCGGAATGGCGGGCGAGGCGCAGTTCAGCGATGAAAGTGTGCTCAATACCGTAACGGTGGCGTTGCGCAAGCGCGTCCGCATCGAGCGTGATGAAAGCATCGGCCGCGTGCAGTCGCTCATCACCATCAAACTCAAGGACGGGCGCACCCTCGAACGTCATGTCATTCATGCGCTGGGTACGCTGGAGCGGCCGATGAGTGACGCCGATCTGGAAGCCAAATTCCGAGGCCTTGCCGATGGCATCCTCACGAAAAAACAGGCGGACGAAGTGATCCGCCTGTGCTGGACGGTGGAAACACTGCCGGATGCCGGTGCAATTGCCCGCGCCGCGGCGGCCTGACTTGCTGCGGTGAGACGGCTACAATCGGCAGTATTGCGCCCTCAGAGCGTTCACTGATAACGAGGAGAAGTCCATGTACAGAACCCTGATCAGCACCGCCGTGCTGGCCGCGTTTGTCGTGCCTGCCGCGCAGGCGCAGGGTGCCGGTAATTATCCCAGCAAGGCCTTGCGCATGGTGGTGCCGTTTCCTCCGGGCGGCGGCAATGACATCCTGGCGCGTACGCTGGGACAGCGCCTGTCTGAAGTCACCGGCCAGCAGGTAGTGGTCGACAACCGCGGTGGTGCCGGCGGTGCGCTCGGTGCAACGATTGCGGCGACAGCGAATCCCGACGGCTACACGCTGTTTCTCGGCAGCGTCGGTAATCTGGCGCAGACGCCGGCGCTGAAGGCGGATCTGCCATACAACCCGGTGCGGGATTTTGCGCCGGCGGCATTGGTTGCCACTTCGTCGTTCATGCTCGCGGCCAATCCTTCGGTGCCCGCGAAAACGGTGCAGGAACTGGTGACTCTGGCTAAAGCCAGTCCCGGCAAGCTGACCTATGCGTCAGCGGGTGCTGGTTCGTCGCTGCATATGGCGGGTGAGTTGTTCAAGTTCGCCACCGGCACTGATTTGCTGCATGTGCCGTACAAGGGGTCGGGGCCGGCGATGACCGATCTGATCAGCGGTCGCGTGCAGCTGGTGTTCAGTACCATGCCGCCGGTATTGCCGCAGGTAAAGCAGGGCAAGCTGCGCGCCATCGCCGTGACCACGCTGAAACGCGCGGCGGCGGCGCCGGATGTACCGACCGTCGCCGAATCCGGCGTCAAGGGTTTTAATGTGTCGAACTGGCAGGGCGTGCTCGCACCCGCAAAAACGCCAGCTGCGCTGGTGAAAAAACTGAATGCGGACATCCTGGCTTCACTGAAGTTGCCGGGCATGACCGAGGCGCTGGCGGTGCAGGGCCTGGAACCCGCGGGCGGCACGCCGGAAGAATTCGGCGCGCTGATCAAGTCTGAAATCGCCAAATACACCCAAGTCGTCAAGGCGGCGCGCATCACTGTCGACTAAGACGCTGCGGCTACCATACGGTAATCAGTGACGGGAGGTGTTGCCGTCCCTGCGCGCGCGCCGCCAGTCCCAGGGCGGCATCGGCATCGAATCCGCCCACAGCCCGTCCTGGCGCGCACGGGCGCCGGCTTCGGCCTGGCGGTATTGGTCCCGGTCGCTGCGGCTCTGCTCGCGTTCATAGGCACGGTAATGCCAGGCAAAACCGGTGTTGATCAGCAAGAGTCCGACATCCACGCTGGGTGTGCAGCTTGCGCATTCCGCCGGGGCGACGCGAACGATGCCGATGCGGCGCAGGTAACGATCGGTTTTTCCGCCGTCGACGATCACCCGCTGGTTTTTAGCGAGCTCGGCGAGGGCTTCGGCGGCGCGCCGACCGAAGGGTTGGTTGCGTTCCGGTGCATCGATGCCGGCGAGGCGGACTTTGTGGGAACGGTGCTGGTCATCGAGCACGGTCAGCGTATCGCCATCGGCGATGTGGATGACCTGGCCTTCCAGCGCCGTGGCGCGCAGCGGTAGCAGCGCGGCGAGCACCAGCACTGCGGCCACGCAGGCCCTGCGCGGCACAACACCAGGGCCGGGCACTAGGCCGGCTTCTGCAGCATGACAATGCGGTTGCTATTGGTGCCGCGTTCGTTGTTGCCGATGCCCCAGATGTTCGATGTCTTGGTGAATTTCTGGGTGTTGATCAGGATGGCTTCGCAGCGGAAACCGGCTTGAAGGCCCAGCGGCACTACGGCTTCGTCGAGGTTGACAGAGCCGCGCTGCACTTCACCGACTTCGAAGGCTACCCAGCCTTTGGGTCGGGTGATGCGATGCAGTTCGTACAGTGCTTGCAGCATCACTGCAGACCATTCATTGACGCTGGTGGCCATGGTGATACCGGCGCCGATTTCCTCTGCATCGAGGCTGTTGAACCAGCAGCGCAGCCAGTTGTCCTTGGCGTACTGCACGACATTGAGGAAGGGCGGCGAGGTCACGGTGAGTTGCACGCTGTTTTCGGGGATGTCCGTGGTCTCTCCGGCCGGGCCCTGGAGGAACATGGCCTTGGCTGCGGCCTGCTGCAGGCGCCAGCGCGCTGCGGCGTTGATGTCGCTCTGCAACTGCATGGATTTGCGCAGGATCAGCGCGCGCACATCGCGGTATTCCGGATCTTTGCCGGTTTTTTCATTGATGCGGATCTGGCTCTCCGGCGACACCGCCTGATTCGGCGGCAGCGTGTAGGCCGAGAAGAATCCCGGCGAATGGCCGGTCAGGCGGTTGGTGGCAACCATGCGGATCCAGCGGTCGGCATCGTCTTCCTTGCCGCTGTCGCGACGTTCGGCGAGGTAGGCGCGCAGGTTCAGCAGTTCGCGCTCGGTATCCGGGTGGTAGAACATCGACAGGTCGATGTCATTTTTCTGTTTGGCGCTGACCTTGATCGCGCGCAGGCGCACATCGATGTTGGCGATCAGCGGCGCTTCGAGCCGCGGTAGCGTCAGTATCGCCGACAGCGGATTGATGTCGTTGGCGATGACGTTGCGACCCATCAATGCGGCTTCAACGGCGGTGGTGCCGCGGCCGCTGAACGGGTCATAGATGAAGTCGCCGGCTTTGCTCAGGCGGTCGATGAAGTAGGCGGGCAGCTGCGGCTTGAAGCAGCCGCGGTAGGACACTTCATGCAGCGGATTGGCCTGACGCTGTTTGCTGGTCCAGAACTCCTGTTCATAGACCGGGACTCCATTGATGCGGCGGGGCGGCGGGGCTGAGCGGGAGCGTCGTGCGGCTGGTGCGGTGACTGCAAGATCATAGGCGGTGACGGTCGCGACTGCAGCCATTGCGCACTCCTCGGCAGGTTGAATTGCAGCGGAGAGTACGCCCCTGTCACAAAAAGTACAAGTACCTTGATGCTTCCAGCGCAGGGTCACTCCGCTTCCGGCTTCGGAAGGTACGCCCTTGTCACGGAAAGTACAAGAGTCAAGGCACGAAAGACTGAATACAAAAACAAAGCCCCGCAATGCGGGGCCCGGTGTCATCCGAGGGATTTGTGTTTACGCTGACAGCAGATCGTCGACCGCTTCGATCCAGTGCCTGACCGGCACATTGGTTGCGGATTGCAGATGGGTCTGGCAGCCGATGTTGGCGGTGAGGATCTGCGCCGGTGCATGCGCGGTCAGTGCGCGTACTTTGTTGGCTTTCAGCTGCGCCGAAATTTCCGGCTGCAGGATCGAATAGGTGCCGGCCGAGCCGCAGCACAGATGCGCATCGGATACGGGAGCCAGTGTGAAGCCGAGTTCGGCGAGCAGTGCTTCGACACGGCCTTTGAGTTTGAGGCCGTGCTGTAGCGAGCAGGGTGGATGAAAGGCGATCGTCTCCTTCGGGAGATTATTCGTAAGTAATTGTTTTAATTTAACTTTTTCTTTGTCGATGACGGTGCTCAGATCGCAGGCCATCGCCGAGATGCGTTTCGCGCGTTCGGCATAACCGGGGTCGGTAGCCAGCGCGTGACCATAGTCGGTAATCATCGTGCCGCAGCCGCTGGCGGTGAACACAATGGCTTCGACACCCTGTTCAATGTAAGGCCACCAGGCATCGATATTCCGCCGCATCGCGGCGAGCGCCTGTTCCTGCTGATCGAGATGGAAGGTCACCGCGCCACAGCAGCCGGCATTCGGCGCGCGCAG
The DNA here is from genome assembly GCA_030833315.1 of Burkholderiales bacterium. Classification (GTDB taxonomy): domain Bacteria; phylum Pseudomonadota; class Gammaproteobacteria; order Burkholderiales; family SG8-41. Next base: position 5,377 of record JAURHM010000007.1, on the reverse strand, counting down.
CAGCGAGATACCGAGGTGGTCGAGTACACGCGCAGCGGCGGCATTGGTTGCCGGCGACAGTGCGGGTTGCACACAGCCCTCAAGCACCAGCATGCGCCGTTCATGCCCGCCGATCGGCCAGGGCCGGGCGCGTGCCGGGGTATCGGGGACAATATCGTCAAGTACCTTCGGCAGCATATTGCGCGCGATACGTCCTGCCGCGAGCAGCGGATTGAATAACGAGGGGCGAGGCAACACAGCCGCCAGACCCTGACGCTGCAACTGCGCGAAACCGCTGCGCGGTACCTGTTTGGCCACCACCGCGCGGCCGATGTCGAGCAACCGGCTGTAGTGCACGCCGGAAGGGCAGGTGGTTTCGCAGGAGCGGCAGGTCAGGCAACGGTCGAGGTGCAGCTGGGTTTTTGCGGTAGCCGGCGTGCCTTCGAGCACCTGCTTAATCAAGTAGATGCGGCCGCGTGGCCCGTCGAGTTCATCACCGAGCAGCTGGTAGGTCGGGCAGGTCGCCGTGCAGAAGCCGCAGTGTACGCATTTGCGCAGGATTGCCTCGGCTTCTTTGCCTTCGGGCGTGTCCTTGATGAAACCGGCGAGTGTGGTCTGCATGACGGTCAGAAATCCGTGTACAGGCGGCCGGGATTGAAAATGCCCGCCGGGTCCATCGCCTGTTTGACCCGTTTATGCAGTTTCAGCATCGGCGAAGGTAAGGGGTGGAAGGCACCGCTGCGCGGGTCGCCACCGCGGAAGCGCGTGGCGTGGCCGTCGCCGTTCCGTGCTGCCTTGCGGATGCTCATCGCGTCGCTGTCGGAACGCAGCCAGCGCAACGCGCCGCCCCATTCGATCAGTTGTGCGCCGGACAGTTGCAGTTCGGGTGCAATGGAGGGCAGTGACACCCGCCACAGCGGTGATTCGCCGGCAAAAAAAGCGTGGCGCTGGTCGCGCAGTTCGCGCCAGAATGTTGCGCCGTCGGCGAGCGTTTCACCGCCGAGTTTTGCCAAGGCGGAATGAACAGCCGGGGTTGCGCCGGCAAGCCGTACATACATCCTGCCGTCAACATGACAGGTCGCAGTAATTGGCAGCGGCTTGCCGGCCCATTCATTCATCAGGGCCAGCGCTTCACACTGGGTCTGTTCGCGGCACAGCGTCAATTCAGAGGGCGGTAGCGGCAGGGCTTTGAGCGATACTTCAAGGATCACGCCCAGCGTGCCCAGCGAACCGGTGATCAGTCGCGATACATCGTAACCGGCGACATTCTTCATTACCTGGCCGCCGAAATGCAGATCGCTGCCGCGACCATCGAGCAGGCGCAATCCCAGCACGAAGTCACGCGCCGAGCCGGCGTAAGGGCGTCGAGGCCCTGACAGACCTGCCGCAATGCAGCCGCCGAGGGTGGCGTTACCGCCGAAGTGCGGCGGTTCGAAACCGAGCATCTGTCCCTGTTCGCGCATCGCCGCTTCGATGTCGGCCAGCGGCGTGCCGGCGCGCGCGGTGATCACCAGCTCGGTCGGCTCATATTCGATAATGCCGCGGTAAGTGGTGACGTCGAGTGTTTCACCGATCGTCGGATTACCATAAAACGTTTTGCTGCCGCCGCCGCGGATGTTCAGCGGGCGTTTGCCATCGGCGGCGGAGCGGATCGCATCCGCAAACTGGGTGACCGGATCGGACATGTCAGAAACGCGGCAATTCCGGGAATTTTTCGGCCCCGGAATGAACATGCATGCGGCCGAATTCGGCGCAGCGGTGCAGCGTGGGCACGGCCTTGCCGGGGTTGAGCAGGGCGTGTTCGTCAAAAGCGTGTTTCAAAGCATGGAAGGTTTCCAGTTCGGCGCTGTTGAACTGCACGCACATTGAATCAATCTTTTCGACACCGACGCCGTGTTCGCCGGTGATGGTGCCGCCAACGTCGATGCACAGCTTCAGAATTTCGGCGCCGAAGTCTTCGGCGTTCTGCAGTTGGCGGCGGTCATTGGCATCGTAAAGAATCAGCGGATGCAGATTACCGTCGCCGGCGTGGAATACGTTGGCGCAGCGCAGTTCGTATTTCTTTTCCATTTCGGTGATGCCGCGCAGCACTTCGGCTAGGCGTTTGCGCGGAATGGTGCCGTCCATGCAGTAATAGTCCGGCGACAGGCGGCCGACTGCAGGGAAGGCGGCTTTGCGCCCGGCCCAGAAGCGCAGGCGCTCGGATTCGTCGCGGGATACGCGCACCAGGTGCGCGCCGCTGTCTTCCATGATGCGTTCAATGCGGCTGATTTCGTCCGCGACTTCTTCCCGCGTGCCATCGGATTCGCAGAGCAGGATACCTGCGGCGTCGGTCGGGTATCCGGCGTTGACGAAGGGCTCCACGGCGAGGATCGCCGGCTGGTCCATCATTTCCATGCCGGCGGGGATGATGCCTGCGGCAATGACGTTGGCGACGGCCTGTCCGGCAGTTGCAACATCGTCAAAGGCCGCGAGCACGACCTGCGCGCATTCCGGGCGCGGCAGCAGCTTGACGGTGATTTCGGTGACCACGCCGAGAAGGCCTTCGGAGCCGGTCATCAATGCCAGCAGGTCGTAACCTGCAGCATCCAGTCCGCCGCCGCCGACTTCGATGATTTCGCCTTCGATGGTGGCGACGCGCAGCTTGAGCACGTTGTGCACGGTCAGGCCGTATTTGAGACAGTGCACGCCGCCGGAATTTTCGGCGACATTGCCGCCGATCGAGCAGGCGATCTGGCTCGAAGGATCAGGCGCGTAATACAGTCCGTGCGGCGCCGCCGCCTCGGAGATCGACAGATTGCGTACGCCCGGTTGCACGCGTGCCGTGCGCGCAAGCGGATCGAGGGCGACGATTTTCATCAGCTTGGCCATCGACAGCAGCACGCCGTTGCCCAGTGGCAGCGCGCCTCCGGAGAGACCGGTGCCGGTGCCGCGGGCGGTGACCGGCACGCGCAGGGCGTAACAGGTTTCGAGGATGGCACAGACCTGTTCCTCGTTTTCCGGCAGGACGACCACCATCGGCACCTGGCGGTAGGCGGAAAGACCATCACATTCGTAGGGGGTGACATCCTCGCGCTCAAACAATACGCCGTGTTCGGGCATGAAGGCGCGGAGGGCGGCGCAAACTGCGCGCTGGCGCTCGAAATCGACAGGGATGGCATGCACCGGTGCAGACATCGTCAGATTCTATATCAGCCCGTGGATTTGCCGGGGAATGGCGGCCGATTTTGTGCGAAACTCAGGGGTGTTCGGCCGGTGTCCCCTGCGACGCCAAAATGATGTTGGGAGCCAGGGTGTTGAAAGTCAGGCCGGGAAATTCAGCACAATAATCAGTTTGATCCGCAGGAATCCTTCATTTTCAAATCCGTTCTAGAGAGAGCAGACCATGAATGCAACGACTCAGCGCAAGGGCCCGCTGGCCCGCTTCCGTGTCATCGACCTGACGCGCGTGCGCTCCGGCCCAACCGCAGTTCGCCAACTGGGTGACTGGGGCGCCGATGTCATCAAAATTGAAACCCCGCCCGGTCTGAACCTGTCGGACGGCTGGGGCGGCAAGCGCACCGGCGCAGATTTCCAGAACCTGCACCGTAACAAGCGCGGCTTCACGCTGAACCTGAAAGATCCGGACGGCCTGAAGATTTTCATGAAGCTCGTTGAAAAATCCGACGTCGTTGCCGAAAACTACCGTCCCGACGTGAAGTTCCGTCTCGGCATTGATTACGAGTCGCTGAAAAAGGTCAACAACAAGATCATCCTCGCCAGCATCTCCGGCTTCGGTCAGAGCGGCCCTTATGTGAAGCGCCCCGGTTTCGACCAGGTCACCCAGGGCATGGGCGGTCTGATGGCGATTACCGGCGAACCGGGCCGCGGCCCGATGCGCGCCGGCTGCGCGGTATCGGATTCGGCTTCGGGTCTGTATTGCGCCCTGGGCATCATGACCGCGCTGCTCGAGCGTGAAGCTTCCGGTGAAGGCCAGTGGGTTGAAGTGTCGTTGCTCAACGCAATGATCGCGTTAACCGACTTCCAGGCAGCGCGCTGGACCGTTGACCATGAAGTGCCCGAGCAGGCCGGCAATGATCATCCGACTTCGATTCCCACCGGCGTGTTCCAGACCAGCGACGGATACATGAACATCGCCGCCGGCGACAATGAAATGTTTGCCCGCCTGTGCAAGGCGCTGGGCGCCGACGGGCTCAATGAAAAGCCCGAGTACAAGGATCGCCCGACCCGTTCAAAAAACCGCGCCGCGCTGAACCAGGAATTGCAGGCGCTGATGATTCAGAAGGACAAGGCCTACTGGACCGCACGTTTTGAGGAATGCGGCGTCGCCGGCGGCCCGATCTACAAGATGGATGAGGTCTTCGCCGATCCGCAGGTGATTTACAACCAGATGGCTGCGCCGATCCATATCCCCGGCGTCGGTGATGTCGCGGTGATCAACCAGCCGGTACGCCTGTCGCGCACGCCGCACGAAATCCGCAGTGCGACGCCGGACTGCGGCCAGCACACTGACGAGATCCTGCGTGAACTCGGTTATCGCGATGGTGATATTGCTGACCTGCACAAACGCAACGTCGTCTGACACTGCATGATTCGCGTCGTCCACGATGACGCGCCTTCCGGCGCCCCGGTATTCACCACGGTGATCCCGGTGCGCTGGGGCGACATGGACGCCGAAGGCCATGTCAACAACACCGGCTGCTTCCGCTTCATGGAGGAAACCCGCATGCGCTGGATCTCCGGCATGGGCATCCCCACGGTGCCGCCGCATCCGGTGATTGTGCTGCTCGACGCCGCTTGCCATTACGTGCGCTCAATCGATTACCCGGCGACGGTCAGCGTCGCGCTGTCCGCGGGGAGGGTGGGTCGTACCAGCCTGCAGACGCATTACAAGCTGACTCACGTCGAGTCCGGCGCGGTGTGCGCCCATGGTTACGCAACGCTGGTGTGGTACGACATGGTGCAGCAAAAGGCCGTGCCGTTGCCGGACCTGATCAGGAAAGCCTGCGCTGCAGTCTGATGTGCGTCCTTCGCGCCATCCTGTGTTTCGCGCAGGTGCTGCCTGCGGCCGCGCACACCGCCGAGTCGCGCGACATGGCGCTGCACCATGCTTCGGGACTGCCAGGCGGCGAGGCGCAGATGGTGCGGGTGTGGGGCGGCAAATCACTGCAGCTCGCAGTACATGATCGCCATCACCTGCTGCGCAGCTGCGTTCACGATGCCCATGAAGTGTGGGACGTCACGCTGCCGGGCCCGCCGCAGCGCGTTGCCGTGGTCGCCGACAATCTGTGCGGCACGCACAAGACCTGGTGGGAGTCATCACGGCAAGGATATTGAAAATAGTGAATTCTCTATTTGTCACTGTTTTCAAAAGAATAAGGTAATTAGGGCGAAACGT
>JAURHM010000017.1 GCA_030833315.1 Burkholderiales bacterium | reverse complement strand
TAGCCAAACAGCTATGCCTGACGACAATAGCGAGTTGGTCCCACCCCTTCCCATTCCGAACAGGGCCGTGAAACGACTCAGCGCCGATGATAGTACGGACTACCCGTGTGAAAGTAGGACATTGTCAGGCACCCATACCGGAAAAGCCCGGCCTCGATGAGGTCGGGCTTTTTCTTTTGTCTTTCAGTCTATTGCCTTTGTGACTGACCTGCCCCCAAGAATTAGCCACAGGCCAATGTAGAGTCCGGGGTTAAATTACCTGGTTTTCGCTGTGCAGAAAACTCGGCCGGGGTGAGATAGCCGAGCGCACTATGCGGCCGGCTGTGGTTAATTTTCTATAAACCGCTTCTTCATGTCCGACTCCTTTCGGCATAGTCGGACTCTACGCGGCTGTGTAACTACTCATGGGGGCAGGTCATGACCTGCCTTTGCGGCTGCGTGTGCTGCTTATTCGACTTTTGCCTTGGCGCGAAGGTCTTCGATAACTTTCTGCACGTTTTCACGCTGCACGACCTGCTGCAGTTGCGGCTTGATCGCCTCATAGCTCAGCGGACGGACGTCTTCAACGCGTATAACATGCCAGCCAAAGTTGGTCTGCACCGGGGCTTCCGTCATGTCGCCTTTTTTGAGGCTGGCCAGGGCTTCTGCAAACGGGCGGACATATCGTGCTGGCGGAGACCAATTCAGGTCTCCGCCTTGGGCTTTTGTGCCCTCATCGATGGATTTCTCTGCTGCGATCTTGGCGAAATCGGCGCCGGCCTTCAGGCGGGTGATTATTTCCTTGGCTTCAGCCTCGCTGGTAACGAGGATGTGACGTGCCCAGTACTCATTGGCGGCGGGGCTGTCCTTGAAGCGTTCGTAGGCTTTTTTCAAGGCATCTTCCCCGGGCACATTGCGTTTCGCGGCTTCGTTGAGGAAGGCCCCGACCAGGACGCTCTGGCGGGCGATATCAAGCTGTGCGCTGACTTCCGGATTCTTGTTCAAGCCCATTTTGACGGCTTCCTGGGACATGACTTCACGGCTGACCAGTTCCTGCTTGATCATCGTGCGCAGTTCGGGGGAATCCGGACGGCCTTGTGAGGTGACTTCCTTCAGCAGGATGTCAGAACGCGATTGGGGGATGGATACCCCGTTGACCTTAGCCACCTGAGCGAATGCTGGAGTTGTCGCAAAAGCCGCGGTGACTGCGAGCAGCAGGATAGGGGAAGTTTTCTTGGGCATGGCAACAAATCCTCTGAGGGTGTTCATGGTCATATTTCGTCCGGAGCATACGCCTTGATGGCGAGTGCGTGGATTTCCTTGTGCATCATCCCGCCCAGCGCCTCATACACCATGCGGTGCCGGGATTGCAGCGGTTTATGGGCAAAAGCCTGCGACACAATAATCAGCTGGTAATGTCCGCCGCCGCCTTTGGCGCCTTCGTGACCGATATGCCGGCCGGATTCATCCAGCAATTCGATCGATTCCGGTTCGAGCAGGGCGAGTTTGTCGCGGATGGTGTCGGCAACGGTCATGATCCGGTCGAGCGCAGGATCATTCGCCGCTCTTTTCCTTCATGTGCGGGGCCAGCACAAAGGCCTGTCCCAGAACAAACAGCAGCATCAGGCCGATGCCGCCAAAAAGCTTGAAACTGACCCAGGTGTCGGTCGAGTAGTTGAAGGCGACATACAGATTGAGCACACCCATCACCGCGAAAAAACCGACCCAGCCGAACAGCAGTTTGACCCATACCGGGTCCGGCGCGCTGACCTGCTGCTCCATCATCGAACGGATCAAGTTCTTGTTGAAAAACAGGTGAGACAGGATCAGCACCGAGGCAAACAGCCAGTAGAGCACGGTCGGTTTCCACTTGATGAAGGTCTCGTCCTTGAGCAGCAGCGTGGCGCCGCCAAAAACGACAATCAGCGCGAGGCTGATCCATTGCATGTTGTCGACTTTGCGATGCCTGAACGAGCTCCAGGCGATCTGCAGCACCGTAGCCACGATGGCAACTGTCGTCGCAATGTAAATGCCATACAGCTTGAAAGCGGCAAAAAACAGGATGACCGGGAAAATATCAAACAGGAATTTCATGACCGGCCATTATCCATGCTTGTCATCAGGCCGTCCATTTGGCGAGACGCTCCCGCATCAGGTCGCCGACCTGCGGGCCATAAGCGGGTTTTGACGATTCGCGGACCCCCTCGGCGTAAAAAGCCCGGCAATGCTCAGGTATATGGGTTTCCAGCAGATCGTAGGCTGCATTCATCAGATCCGGCTGCTGGGTCCGCGTGGCGATGATCGCGCAGTTGAAATGCAGCATCAGCCAGGGCTGCAGATCGGCGAGATCACTGCTTTCGGTGATTGCCGGCGCCACCTGTGCGATCAGGCTGCAGGCACGCTCAAAAAGAGCTTTGAGTGCTGCCGCATCGCGGGTGTGATCAGCTTCACGGGCGAGGGCGTTGACGGCGGGTTCCAGGATGGTAATTTCACCGCCTTGTTTGGCGATCCACAGGGCCATGTCCAGCGCCAGATCCTCGATGGCGGCGCGATGGTCGTCGAGCTTCAGTTGCCATGCCCACAGACCCATGTCCGCCAGGCACTCCAGCGCGCTGCTGCCGAGTTCATCAACTTCTTCCAGCGGCAGTTCCAGTTCCTCGGCATCCATCTGCCGGCGGGTCTCCAGGCATTGCCGGATGACTTCGGCGAGTACTGGCGGTGTGACTTCCTGACCGGGGTAGGGTCCGGTTCGTTCGAATTCGGCGATCAGGGCTGCGGCCGCCTGATCAAAGGCGCGACGTATGGCGCGGTTCACTTTTTCTCGAACTTGAGCGCCGCCGAATTGATGCAGTAACGCAGGCCGGTCGGTTTCGGGCCGTCCTCGAATACGTGACCCAGATGCGCATCGCAACGGCTGCACAGCACTTCGGTGCGGGTCATGAAAAAGCCGTTATCCTCCTCGGTTGCCACATTTTCGGATACCGCAGGCTGCCAGAAACTCGGCCAGCCGGTGCCGGATTCGAATTTTTCTGCGGCATTGAACAGATCGGCGCCACAGCAGACGCAACGGTAGACGCCGTTCTCATGGTTATCCCAGTATTCGCCGGTAAAGGCCCGCTCGGTGCCCTTGCGGCGCGCCACCTCAAACTGCTGGGGCGTCAGCTGTGCTTTCCATTCGGCGTCGGTCTTTTTGATTTTTTCACTCATAATCACTCCTTGGGCTGAATTGTCCCGTATTTAGTTCCGCATCCATTCCTGAATTTCGCTGTTTATTCCCGACCAGCCTGTTACGGAGAGCGCCCCATGACCACCGCCTACTGGATGATCCTTGTCGCCGGCCTTCTGCCTTATTGGCCCACGGTCGCTTCCAAGTGGCGCCGCACTTACGATAATGCAGCGCCGCGGGCCGGTGTCGAACAGTTGCCGCCGCGCCAGCAGCGCGCCTACTGGGCGCAACTGAATGCCTTCGAAGCATTTCCGCTGTTCGCCGCGGCGGTGATCATCGCACACCTGGCCGGTGGCCGGCAGGGCACGATCGACATGCTCGCCGTTGCTTTTATCGGCTTCCGGATCATCTACACGCTGGCCTATCTTTATGACCGGCCAATGCTGCGATCGCTGGTCTGGTCCGCAGGATTGTTCTGCGTCATCGGACTGTTTGTCGCGGCAGCTTAAAGAACCTTACCCGGATTCATCAGGCCCTTCGGGTCGAGCGCCCGCTTGACGGTGCGCATCAGGTCGAGCTCGACCGGGTTTTTGTAATGCACGAGTTCGGCGACCTTGGACAGTCCGATGCCGTGTTCGGCGCTGAAGCTGCCGCCGTACTGCTTCACGATGTCGTATACCGTTTCGGTAACGTCATGTGCATCGCGGGCTGCGGCATCCGAGCGCAGGCGTTCAGGCAGGTAGGCGTTGTAATGCAGATTGCCGTCACCGAGATGGCCGAAGCAAATCAACCGCACTCCGGGGAAACGCGCTTCCAGCGCCACCTGCGCTTCACGGATGAATTCAGGAATGCGACCCACAGCAACGGCAATGTCATGCCGGTACACCATCACCGGCTCCTGACGTGCGCCTTCGGGGATCGATTCACGCATATGCCACAGGGCCTGGGCCTGTGTGCGGTTTTCTGCGATGACGACATCATCCACCAGAGACTGCTGCAGGGCTTCTTCCAGTGCGGTCTCCAGATCGGCGCGCAGGGCCTGTTCATTGCCGGCGTCGGCAAGTTCGGTCAGCACATACCAGGGGTGTGGCTCGGTGATCGGGTCACGCGTGCCGGGAACATGCTTCCACACCAGTTCGAGGCTGTGCCGTGATATTAGTTCGAAGGCCGTGATGCGGTCATTGCAATGGCGGCGCATCAGCGCCAGCAGTTTCAGTGCTGCTTCCGGATGGGGCACGGCCATCCATGCCGTGGCATTGGCGGCGGCGCGGGGGAACAGTTTCAGCGTTGCTGCGGTAATGATGCCCAGTGTGCCTTCGGCGCCGATGAACAGATGTTTGAGGTCGTAGCCGGTATTGTCCTTGCGCAGGCCCCGGAGTCCGTTCCAGATACGACCGTCGGGCAGAACAACCTCAACACCCAGTACCAGGTCGCGGGTATTGCCGTAACGCAGCACATTCACACCACCGGCATTGGTCGACAGGTTGCCACCGATCTGGCAACTGCCCTCAGCGCCGAGGCTCAGCGGAAACAGCCGGTTAGCATCGGATGCCGCCTGCTGGATGGTGGCCAGCACGCAGCCTGCCTCCGCAGTCAGCGTATTGTTCATCGGATCGACGTCGAGCACTTTGTTCATGCGCGCCAGCGTCAGCACGATTTCTCCACCGCCGGCATTAGGCACTGAAGCGCCGCACATGCCCGTATTTCCGCCCTGAGGGACGACCGGTGTGCCGGATTCGGCGCAGATCTTCATTACCGCGGCGACTTCGGCGGTATTGGCGGGGCGCACCACTGCTGCCGCGTTACCGCGGTAAACGCCGCGCCAGTCCACGACATAAGGCTCTAGGTCAGCGGCATCGGTGAGTACGGCCTGTGGGCCGAGGGCGCTGCGGATGCGGTCAACTACGGAAGCGGGGCTGCGATCGTTCATGGGGGCCTGAGGAAGAAAGTAAACGCCGCCGGCTTCGACGGACACCGGCGGATAACGGATTGTAAACGTGCGGCAGCGGATTGTTGTTCTGCACCGACATTCGAGGTCCGGGATCAGGCTGGGCTTGCGTTTGTTACGGTGACTCCTTGCGTCGACGGTGCCCTGCGGTGGCTTGGCGTTAAAGTGAAAAAATCATTTAAAAACAATTAATTGTGGTATCCACATCCGAAGGGTAGCTGCAAGGCAGTTCAGCGCCGTCGAGATCAAGCGTGTATTGTCTACCGTTGCGGTCTTAAGTTTGGCGTCACACGCACAAATCCTGTGCTGCTGTGCCGTGCATTCACGGGCTCATCTGCACACTCGGAAGATCACTCCAGACTTTCGTTTTGCGCATCGGGGCAAGTGCGGATCACAATCGCACTTTAACGGTGCCAGCAAGACTGCGGAAGCATGGTTTTATGCGGGTCCACGATCCGGCCACTTGGTCGCAGTGCATCAACACACCCCAGTCGAACTCGGTTAAGATTTCGCGCTGCGAAACACACGCAATGCGCAGGGCGCCACAAGACGGCAAGACCAATCCTGCAGCCGCATTGACGACCATCAAGCTGATTTTCGGAGGAGTAAAACAATAATGGCTGATCGCATTATTCTGGCCTGCACAGTGGTGCTCGCCGGCGTTTATTTTTGGGCGACAGCACAGATTCCCACGCTGGAGCTGGGCGATCCGCTGGGGCCGAAAGCCTTTCCGCGCATGCTCGGCGTCGGATTGCTGCTTGGCGCAGTCATGCTGCTTGTCGAAATCATCCGCAACTCGGCCAAGGCCAGGCTTTCGGCGGACAAGGGTGAAGTGTCGGATGAGCCCAAATGGGATAAGCACCACTGGCTGGTGGTGGCGATTGCGGTTTGGACGGCGGTTTATATCATCGCTTTCGAGCCCCTGGGGTTCATCCTGTCGACCGCAAGCTATCTGCTGGCACTGACCGTGGCGTTCAACCGCAAGCGCTGGCTGATGAATATGCTGACCAGCGTGCTATTCGCGGTGATCAGCTATTTCATGTTCACCAAGCTGCTGGGCGTGAACCTGCCGCCCGGCATCCTGCCGTTCTGAGGCCGCCATGGAAACCCTGACCCACATCCTCAACGGCTTCGTCGTCTGCATGCAGCCGATGAATCTCTGGTACACCTTCCTAGGCGTGCTGATGGGCACCATCATCGGCGTGCTGCCCGGCATCGGACCCTCTGCCGGCATTGCGCTGCTGATTCCGATCACCTACGGCATGAATCCGACCTCGGCGCTGATCATGCTATGCGGTATTTATTACGGCGCCAAATACGGCGGCTCCACCACGGCCATCCTGATCCGCACCCCGGGGGAGGCGGCCTCGGTGATGACCTCGATTGACGGTTATGAAATGGCGCGCAAAGGGCGCGCCGGGGCGGCGCTCGCCGTGTCGGCGATCGGCTCGTTCATTGCCGGCACCATCGGCGTCATCGGCCTTACGCTGTTTGCCGTCCCCTTGGCGTCGATGGCGCTGAAATTCGGTCCCGCCGAATATTTCACGCTGATGCTGTTTGCCATGACCGCGGTCTCGACGCTGACCGGTGAATCACCGGCGAAGGGCGTCATTGCGACCATTTTCGGCCTGATGATCGCCACCATTGGCATCGACCTGCAGAGCGGTCAGGCGCGCTACACCATGGGCATTCCGGAATTCCAGGACGGCGTCGGTTTCGTTGTCGTTGTGGTCGGGTTGTTTGCGATGGCCGAAGTGTTCCGCGGTTTGGAGGACATCTACCGCGGCACATCAGCCAAGGCGATGAAAATCACCGGCAAGCTGTGGTTGACCAAAGAGGAATGGCAGCGCTCGATAGGTCCGATCTGGCGCGGCGGCATCATCGGTTTTGTCATCGGCGTATTGCCGGGGGCCGGCGGCACCATTGCCTCGATCATGTCCTATACCACCGAGAAACGGATGTCGAAGCATCCGGAAGAGTTCGGTCACGGCGCGATCGAAGGTGTGGCTGGTCCGGAATCGGCCAACAACTCCGATACCGCAGGCGCTCTGGTGCCGCTGTTGACGCTGGGTGTTCCCGGCGGCGGCGCGACGGCGGTCATGCTTGGCGCCTTCATCATGTATGGAGTGCAGCCGGGTCCGCTGCTGTTCCAGAACCGGCCGGATCTGGTTTGGGGCCTGATCAACAGCATGTATGTCGGCAACATCATGCTGGTTATCCTCAACCTGCCGCTGATCGGCCTGTTCGTGCGGCTGCTCTATATTCCCGTCGGCATCCTCTATCCGCTGATCGTGGCCATTTCGGTTATCGGCGCATATGCCATCAACGGCAGCACGGTCGACCTGTGGCTGATCCTGATATTCGGCGTCATCGGTTATGTTTTCAACAAGCTCGACATCCCGGTAGCGCCCCTGGTGCTGTCGCTGGTGCTGGGCGGCATCATGGAACAGTCATTCCGTCAGGCGATGACTATCTCTGGTGGTGAGTTGAAGATCTTTTACAACAGCGGCATCACGGTGACCCTGCTGGCGATGTCGGTCATTTCCGTGGCGCTGCCTTTTGTCATGCCCATGCTACGCAAGCTGGGCAGCAAAGGCGACGAGAGCTAAGCGTCTTTGTATTTACCTTTGAATTTTAAATTTGCTGATCTGGAGAATGCGTTTTGAACAAAGTTACCGTGGTGCCCGGCGACGGCATCGGTCCGGAAGTCGTTGGCGCCACCTGCGCCATCATCAAGGCGTCTGGTGCAAAAGTGGAATTCGAGGAGGCACTGGTCGGCCTGCGCGCCGAGAAGGAATTCGGCACACCGCTGCCAGTCAGTGTTTTTGAGTCGATCGAGCGTAACAAGCTGGCGCTCAAAGGCCCGACGCAGACCCCGTTCGGCGGCAACTACCGCATCAACATCGAGCGAATGAAGGACGGCAAGGAATCGCGCGCTGATTACCCGAGCATCGCCATAGCGCTGCGCAAGGAACTGAAGCTTTTCGTCAACGTGCGTCCGATCAAGAACTACCCGGGCGTGTCCTCGCGCTATCAGAATGTCGACTTGGTGATCTTCCGTGAAAACAGTGAAGACCTGTATGTTGGCAACGAGCGCATGGTCGACGATAACACCGCCGAAGCCATCAAGCGCATCACCCGCGGCGCGACGGAACGCACCGCGCGTTACGGCTTCGAATACCTGAAAAAAACCGGCCGCCGCAAGATGACCATCGGCCACAAGGCCAATGTCATGAAAATGACCGATGGCCTGTTCCTCAAAGTGGGGCAGGACGTCGCCAAGGACTTCCCGGACATCATTTGCGATTCCCGCGTCATCGATGCGCTGTGCATGGAACTGGTGATCAAGCCGGAATCGTTTGACGGCCTGCTGCTGGCCAATCTGTTCGGTGACATTGTTTCCGACCTCGCGGCCGGTCTGGTCGGCGGCCTTGGTGTGGCGCCGGGCGCCAATATCGGTCCCGATTGCGCGATGTTCGAAGCCGTGCACGGCACTGCACCGGATATCGCCGGCAAGGACATTGCCAATCCGATGGCGATGATTCTTTCCGGCGTGCTGATGTTGCGCCACATCGGAGAGCACGATGCCGCCAATCGCATCGACGCGGCGATGACTGCGGTCCTGGCCGAAAAGAAGCAGGTCACTCGCGACCTCGGCGGCACTGCCGGCACCAAAGGTTTTGCCGAAGCCATCATCGCCAAGCTATGATTGTTTTTAAGTAATTGATTTTATTGGATTATTTATCATGGGTAAACGCATTGTAGTCGTAGGGGCCGGTGCCATCGGTGGTATTGCCGGCGGTCACCTGACCCGCGCGGGACATGACGTCACGCTGATCGATCCCTGGCCCGAACATGTCGAGACCATGCGCGAGCACGGCCTGCATCTGTCGGGGATGACGCCGGAAGAAACGCATGTGGTGAAGGTCAATGCCATTCACCTCACTGAAGTGCAGCAGTTCTGCAAGCAGCGTCCGGTCGACATCGCGTTTATATGCGTCAAATCCTATGACACCGAATGGGCGACACACCTGATCAAGCCGTATCTTGCGCCGGACGGTTTCTGCGTATCGCTGCAGAACTGCATCAACGAAGAGCGCATCGCTGCCATCGTCGGCTGGGGCAAGACCATGGGCTGCATTGCCAGTCTGGTTGCCGCCGAGTTGTATGCGCCGGGAAAAATCAAGCGTACCGTCCCGCTGGGAGGCGACAAGCACACTGTGTTCCGCGTCGGTGAGCCGCATGGCCGTGTCACCAAACGCGCACAGGAAGTTGCGGACATGCTGCGGGCTGCTGACAGCTCCAAGGTCACCACCAATCTTTGGGGCGAGCGCTGGTCCAAGCTGACGGTGAATGCGATGCGCAACGGACTGTGCGCGGCCACCGGTCTGTCCGGCAACCAGCGCGATGCCGCAGACGGTCCGCGGTCGGTGTCGATCCGTCTTGGTTCGCAATCGGTACGCGTTGGTCAGGCGCTGGGGTATTCGCTGGAGCGCATGCTCGGCATGGAACCGGAAATGCTCGCGCTGGCCGGCGAGGGTAACCGTGATGCGTTGGCCGGCATCGAGGAAATCCTCGTTGAAGGCGCGAAAAAGCGCTCCGACGAACAACGGCCTTCGATGGCGCAGGACATGTTCAAGGGGCGTCGTACCGAAACCGAGTTCATCAACGGTTACGTCGCCGAACGCGGCGCCTACATCGGCGTGCCCGCGCCGCTGCACGCTAAAATGAATGAGCTTGTGCTCCGGGTTGAACGCGGCGACGTCAAGCCGAGCGCCGAACTGATCGCCGGCTGGTAAGCGGCCCGAAACCGCAGCGCACAGCCAGGGAGTGCAAGCAATGATCCGGACTGTGCTGCTGACTGTTTTGAGTTTCGGTTTTGTCATGGCTGCACAGGCGCAGGTCTGGCGGCCCGAAAGGCCCGTCGAAATCATTGTGCCGACGACGCCCGGCGGCGGTATCGATCGCACAGCACGTCTGCTGCAGAAAATCATCCAGGAAAATGCACTGGCCGGCGTTCCGGTCTCGGTCAACAACAAACCGGGCGGTGGCGGCGCCGTATCGCTGGTGTATTTGAATCAGCACGCCGGCGATGCGCATTTTGTCGCGATCAATTCGCCCAACCTCATCGCCAATGATCTCAATGCTAGAGGTGCGGTCAAATACCGCGACATCACGCCGCTCGCCAATTTGTTCAGCGAATACACGGTAGTCGCGGTCCGCAGTGAATCGCCGCTGAAGACTGGACAGGATTTTATTGACCGTTTGCGCAAGGATCCGCAGTCACTGGCGGTATCGACGCCGACCACGCTGGGTAGCGTCAATCATCTGTCGTTTGCGCTGGTGGCCAAGGCGGCCGGCATTGACCCGCGCAAACTCAAGGCCGTGGTGCTCGGCTCCGGCGGTGATGCCGTCACCGCGCTGCTCGGCGGGCATATCGACGCCCATACCGGCACCCCGTCATCCGTGGTGCGCATGGTGCAGGCCGACAAGATTCGTGCACTGGCCATCCTGGCACCCAGGCGCATTGGCGGTCCCTATGCCAATACCCCGACCTGGACGGAATTAGGCTACAAGGTGGTCATGGATACCTGGCGCGGCGTCATCGGCCCTAAAGGCATGACGCAGGCGCAGATCGCGTGGTGGGATGGCGTGCTCGCCAAAGTCGTCGCTTCCCCGGCTTGGAAAGAAGCGCTGGAACAGAACACCTGGGAAGCCAATTACCTGAACAGCGTGCAGACCCGCAAGCAGTTCGATGACGAATACGCCGAATATCACGCGATCCTCGGTGATCTCGGCATGCTCAAATAAGCCCAGATTTTGGAATACTCATGAAGCAATACAAGGAATCCGGCAATGACCGCCCGCACGATGTTTGACAAGATCTGGGACAGCCACGTCGTGGCGGAAGAAGAGGGCGAGATCCTGCTTTATGTCGATCGTGCGCTGATCCATGAAGGTTCATCGCATGCGTTTGCCGCACTGAAGCGCCGTAACCAGTCGGTTGCGCGGCCGCATCAGGTGTTCGCATTCACCGATCACTATGTCCCGACCACCGGCCGCGAGAAGGGTATCGCCGGGATCGCGGTCGATGAAATCCGCAACATGGTGATTGCGCAGCACGAGAACACCGCAAAACACGGCATCAAGCTCTTCGGCTTTGATGATCCGGGTCAGGGCATCCTGCACATCGTGCCGCCGGAGCAGGGCATCACCCAGCCCGGGCTGCTGATTGCCGGCGCCGATTCCCATACCTCCACGCATGGTGCCTTCGGCGCAGTGGCCTTCGGCATGGGCGCTTCCGACATGACGCATGTGATGGCAACGCAGGCGACCTGGCAGCGCAAACCGAAAAAGCTGCGCATCACCGTCAATGGCAAACTCGGTTTCGGCGTCGCGCCCAAGGACATCATTCTCGCAGTGATCGCCAACATCGGCGCTGCCGGCGGCGTCGGTCATGCCATCGAGTATGCCGGCAGCACTTTTGCTGCGATGAGCATGGAAGGCCGCATGACGGTCTGCAATATGTCGATCGAGGCCGGCGCGCGCTGCGGCATGATCGCGCCGGACGAGACGACCTATGCCTATATGGATGGCCGCCCCTATGCGCCGAAAAAAGGTGCGGAATGGGATGCGGCGATGGTGCGCTGGCAGGAGCTGCCGACCGAGGCCGGCGCCGTGTTTGACCGCGAGGTGACGCTGGACGCTGCACAGATCGAACCGATGGTGACCTGGGGCGTCAATCCGGAAATGGCCGGCCCGGTCGGCAGCGCCGTACCCGATCCGCGCAATGCGCCGGATGAACGCAAACGCAGCGACTGGACCATGGCGCTGGATTACATGGGTCTGCAGGCGGGCATGGCGCTGCAGGACATCAAAATCGACCGCGTGTTCATCGGCTCCTGCACCAACAGCCGCATCGAAGATGTGCGCGCCGCCGCCGAAGTGGCAAAGCGCGGCAAGGCGGTGGTGCCGGCATGGGTCGTGCCGGGATCGAAGAAGGTCAAGGTGCAGGCGGAGCAGGAGGGTCTCGACAAGATCCTTATCGCTGCCGGTTTTGAATGGCGCGATCCGGGTTGCTCACTGTGCACTGCCATCAACGGCGACCAGCTGAAACCGGGCGAGCGCTGCGCTTCTACTTCCAACCGCAATTTCCGCAACCGTCAGGGCCCCGGCGGTCGCACCCATCTGGTCAGCCCGGCAATGGCTGCGGCGGCGGCCTTGAAGGGCCATTTCACGGATGTGCGTGAACTGCTCTGATTTTGTTTTTAAAATTCCGCTTCAGTAACAGCAACATCCGGAACAAGTTTTCATGAACAAACCGCAAACGATCATCGAGAAGCTCTGGAATTCGCACCACATCCTCACCGACGAAGGCGAGTCGCTGATGTATGTCGATGTCGCGCTCGCCCAGGAAAATACGCTGCACGCCTTCACCGAGCTGGAGAAGACCGGACGTCAAGTATTGAAGCCCGGACAGATTTACGCTTTTACCGATCACTACGTGCCGACCACCGGACGTGCCAAAGGCACGGACGGCATTCCGGATATCGGCATCCGCAACATGGTGATCGACATGCAGGACATGGCGAAAAAATACGGCGTCACGCTGTTCGGTATGGCCCATGAGCAGCAGGGCATCATGCACATCGTGCCGCCGGAGCAGGGCATCATCCAGCCGGGACTGTTTGTCATCGGCAATGACTCCCACACGTCGACACATGGCGCCTTCGGCTGCCTCGCTTACGGTGTCGGCGCTTCAGAGTTTGCGCATGTGATGGCGACGCAAGCACTGTGGCAACGCAAACCCAAGACGATGCGCGTGACCATCGACGGCGAACTGGGATTCGGCGTCACTGCCAAGGATGTGATCCTCGCGCTGATTGCACAGATCGGCGTCGACGGCGCGACCGGCCATGCGATCGAGTATGCGGGTTCAACGATCCGCAATCTGAGCATGGAAGGCCGCATGACCATCTGCAATATGTCGATCGAAGCCGGCGCTCGCGTCGGCCTGATTGCGCCCGATGACAAAACCTTTGCCTACGTTGAAGGCAAGCCCTATGCGCCCAAAGGCAAGGCCTGGACACAGGCGCTGGAAGCCTGGCGTGCGCTGGCTACGGATGAGGGAGCGGCATTCGACAAGGAAGTGAAGCTCGATGCCTCGAAGATCGCACCGACAGCAACCTGGGGCATCAGCCCGGAGCAGGCGCTGCCGGTCACCGGCGTGGTGCCCGATCCCGCCGGTATCAAGGATGCAAAAAAACGTTCCGAATACGAAACCGCGATCGAATACATGGGCCTGCGCGCCGGCATGGCGCTGCAGGATATCCGGCTCGACCGCGTGTTCATCGGCTCCTGCACCAACGGCCGCATTGAAGACCTGCGCGCCGCCGCAGCCGTGGCCAAACACGGCAAGGCCCAGGTGATGACCTGGGTGGTACCGGGTTCGATGGCGGTCAAGCGTCAGGCCGAAGCAGAGGGCCTTGATCAGGTGTTCATCAAGGCTGGTTTCGAATGGCGCGATCCGGGCTGCTCGCTGTGCACCGCGATCAACGGCGACAACCTGCAGCCGGGCGAGCGCTGTGCATCGACTTCAAACCGCAATTTCCGCAACCGGCAGGGGCCGGGCGGGCGCACCCATCTGCTCAGTCCGGCGATGGCGGCCGCGGCGGCGATCAAGGGTCACCTGACGGACGTCAGAGAAATTATTAAATAAATCAACAGGTTATAAACATGCAGCCATTCACCACACTAACCGCGATTGCCGTGCCCATGCACGAAGCGAATATCGACACCAACCAGTTGTGCCCGACGCGCTTCAACAAGGTGCCGCGCGGACCCAAGTACCGCGAGATCCTGTTTTATGACTCGCGTTTCAAACCCGACGGCACGCCAACCGAGTTCATGCTCAACGCCGCGCCGTATGATCAGTCGGGCATCATCGTTGCCGACCGCAACTTCGGCTGCGGCTCGTCGCGCGAGACGGCGGTGTATGCACTGTATGAATTCGGCATCCGCTGCGTGATCGCGCCGAGTTTCGGCGACATCTTTGCCGCCAACTGCGCCAAAAACGGCCTGCTTGCGCTGACACTGCCGGAAGAGCAGTGCGCCGCCATCCGCCGCCAGTTGCAGGATCAGCCCGGCGCGACAGTCAGCGTCGACCTCGCTGCGCAGACCGTCACCGACGTGCAGGGCAAGGCGCACAAATTTGAAATCCACGAGGTGCGCAAGCGCTGCCTGCTTGAAGGGCTGGACGATATCGCCCGCACCCAGCAGTATTCGGACAGGATCGCAGGATTCGAAAACCATTACTACAAAGACCGCCCTTGGTTAGGGGCTGCAGCGCGGAGCCGTTAAACACCGCGCTGCAATTCGACCATTGGGTGTTAATTACGGAGGAGGCAATACCAATGAACCATTCGAAACAGCGCAACACGATGTCCACGGCCCTGCAGACAGCACTCGGTGCCGCCTTGTTTGCGGCCAGCCTGCCGGCAATGGCCCAGGCCTGGCAGCCGGACAAGAACATCGAGATCATCATCAACACCGCGCCCGGCAGCGGCCAGGATTCGACCGGCCGGCTGGTGCAGAGCATCCTGCAGGATCGCAAGCTGGCCGGCACCGCATCGATCACCATCAATAACAAGCCGGGCGGCGGCGGAGCGATTGCCTACACCTATCTGCAGGCGCATCCGGGCAACGGCCACTTCGTGTCCATCGCCTCGAAAAGCCTGCTGACCAATCACATTTCCGGCCGCGCGCCGCTGACCTATACCCACCTGACGCCGCTGGCGATTCTGTTCGATGAATACATCGCGGTTGCGGTGAAAGCGGATTCACCGATCAAGAACGGCCGAGAAATCATCGAGCGCATGAAAAAGGACCCGGGCTCGCTGAGCTTTGGCGTCGCCACCAGTCTCGGTAATCCCAACCACCAGGGTATCGCGATGGCGCTGAAGGTGTCGGGCATAGATCTGCGCAAAACCAAGACGCCGGTGTTCCAGTCCGGCGGCAATGCCATCACCGCGCTGCTGGGTGGCCATGTCGATGCAGTTCCCGGTTCGGTGGGCCTGATGCGCAAATATGTGGAGGCCGGCACGGTGCGGTTGGTTGCCATTGCTTCACCGCAACGGTTGGGCGGGATTTTCGCCAACACACCAACCTGGAAAGAGCAGGGTGCCGACGCCGTGGTCTCCAACTGGCGCGGCTATGTCGGCGCGCCGAACATGACCCCGGCACAGATCGCCTACTGGGACAACGCGCTGAAGCAGCTCACGCAGAGTGAGGCGTGGAAAAAGGAACTGGTGGAGAACAACTGGGACAACGAATACCGCAATGCTGCGGAGACGAAGAAGTATATGGATGCGGATTACGCGGAGCTGAAGGTGTTTTTGACGGAATTGGAGTTGGTCAAGCCGTCCAAGTAGTCATTGCGGCAATTAGCAATCAGGACGGATAGGCATTCATTGGCTTATCCGTCCTGCGTAAATTTAATCGAAGCAATAAAGCTTCCGCGGATTATCCACCAGGATTTTTTTCCGTAATTTCGTATCCGGTGTCCACGCATTAAACAGATCCAGTAAATGCCCGTCCTCGGGCATGTCCTTTTCCATCCGCGGATGCGGCCAGTCGCTGCCCCAGATGATCTGATCGGGGTTGGCGCGCACCAGCGCCTCGTGGATGAGCTTGGCATCCGGATAATCCGGATACTGCGTCGAGACGCGGTAGGCGCCTGACACCTTCACCCAGATTCTGCCCTCGGCCAGCAGCTTGCACATCTGCTGCACGCCGGGCTGGTCGGCGCCGAGTTTGCCATCGACATTGCCCATGTGGTCGATCACCACCGGCAGTTTCCAGTTTTTGAAGAAGGGCAGCGCGCTGTCCAGTGCATTGGCATCCATCATGAACTGGGCGTGCAGGCCGAGGTCGGCCATGATGGGGGCGAGTTTTTCGAAGGACTGCATGCCCAGCGGGCTGAAGCCGACGCCGTGGGGCATATGATGAAAACGCAGCGCCCGGATGCCGAGATCGGCCATGTGTTTCAGTGTGTCTCGGCCGGTGTCGGGTTTGACGATGGCGGCGGCGCGCAGGCGCCTGGGTTCGCGCTGCAGCGCGTCGAGCACCGCGCTGTTGTCGGTGCCATGGGCATTGCCCTGGACGATGACGCCGTGGGTCATGCCCAGCGCATCGAGCATTTTCAGCAGGTCTTCGAGCGGCGCGTCGTCCGGGGTGTAGGAGCGCGAATCGGCAAACGGAAACTTTGCCTGCGGCCCGAAGAGGTGGAAGTGGGTGTCGCAGGCGCCCGCTGGCGTGGGGATTTTCGGGGCGCGGGTGTTGGCGATCGGGGGCAGGCAGGGCAGCAGGTCCATGTTGTTCATCCGTGGTTTTTCTTGTGGGGATGCACGATGTTAGTGCAATGCGCAGTGCTGCTCAATCTCGGCGAGGCGTCGTTATAATCGGGCAGTCGAATCAATTTTTCCGGAGCCGTCATGATCCCGTCGAAACGCCTGCCTTATGTTCCCATGATCGACCGTCCGCCGCTGAAACCGCCCGCGGGCGTGCGGCTGATCGTGTGGCCGGTGGTCAACGTCGAGGTGTGGGACATCAAGCGGCCGATGCCGCGGCAGGTGCTGCCGCCACCGACGCATATCACGCGTCTGCCGGATTTTGCGCACTGGGCCTGGCATGAATACGGTAACCGCGTCGGATTCTGGCGGATCAAGCAGGCTCTCGACGAACTGGACATCAAGGCCTCGCTGTTCACCAACGGCCGCATCTGTGTGGATTACGCGCGCATTGCCGAGGAGTCGCTGAAATCGGGTTGGGAATTTGTCGGCCACTCATGGGACCAGCAGCCGACCCATATCGAAAAAGACCAGCGTGCGATGATCCAGCGCACGGTCAAGCAGATCAAATCCTTCACCGGCAAGGCGCCTGTAGGCTGGCTGGCACCGGGGCTGACCGAAACGCTGTTCACACCGGATTACCTGGCCGAAGCCGGCATCAAGTATCTCGCCGACTGGGTGGTCGACGACGAACCCTGCGAAATCAAGACCGCGCACGGTAACGTTGTGTCGATGCCCTATACTCTGGAGCTGAACGACATCGCGATGATGATGGTCCAGCACAATGTCGCTGCCGAATTCGAATCGCGCTGCATGGACCAGTTCGAACGGCTGTATGAAGAGGGTAAGCACCGCGTGAAGGTGATGTGTATTGCGGTGCATCCCTATATCTCGGGCGTGCCCCACCGGATCAAGTATTTCGAGAACGTGTTCCGCCGCCTGCGTGATCAGCCGGGCGTTGCGTTCTGGACGGGCGAGGAGATCATGCAGTGGTACCGGCGAGCAAAAAAAACGGTGACCCGAGAAAAATAAAAATCCGAGCTGTTGCCGGAATGTTGTTAACGCACCCGTAAATTGCAGTAGGCTGGATTCAAAATCGTGCCTGGAGGAGCGTTATGGTAAATACAAAAAACATTGCTGCGATGATTTTTGCTGTGGTCGCAGGATCCGCATTTGCCGCAGATCCTGTTGTCTACCCGGAAAAACCCGTGCGCATGGTGATCCATATCGGTCCGGGCAGCAGCATGGATATCGTTGGCCGTATGCTGGCGCAAAATCTCAGCGAAGACTGGGGGCGGCCGGTCATCGTGGATAACCGTGCCGGTGCCGGAGGCTCAATCGGCATGGCGATGGTAGCCAAGGCATTTCCGGATGGCTACACCATTCTTTTTGCATCAAGCAGCATGGCGATTGCAGGATCGTACTACAAGGATTTGCCTTTCGACGTTGTGCGCGACTTTGAGCCGGTGACGCAAATCTCATCCCGATTCAATGTGCTGGTGGTCAAGCCCGATTCACCGATGAAATCGATCAGGGATGTCATCTCCGCCGCCAAGGCCAAGCCAGGGTCTCTGACTTTTGGTTCCGGTGGCGGTAACGGCAGTTCCGATCATATGGCCGGCGCATTATTCAATTTGCTCGCCGGTGTGGATATCACGCACGTGCCTTACAAGAGTGGTGCGCAGGCGCAGACGGATCTGATGGGTGGTCGCATGTCGATTTATCTGGGCGGTATGCCTATCAATCTGCCGATGATCAAAAGCGGGAAAATGAAGGCGCTGGGTGTCAGCAGTACCAAGCGTTCAGCGCTATTGCCCGATGTGCCTACTATTGCCGAAGCGGGCGTTCCGGGCTACGAAGTCAACGTTTGGTACGGCCTTTTCGCGCCGCGCGGCACGCCACCATCTATAGTCAAGAAAATATCCGCTGACGTCAGCCGGATTGTGCGGACACCGGAAACGCGTGAGCGTCTGGCGCAGATGGGGGCGGATTCGGAGGGCACTACACCTGCTGCGTTCAAGGCTTATTTTCGCGGTGACTTTGATAAATGGATCAAGGTGGTCAAGGCGACAAATCTGACGGATCAATGAATGACACCCTTCAGTTCAGCAGGTCAAAAAAGCTCGCCCTGAAATTCTTGCGGTATTTATCGGTCACCGGGCTGACGGCTGCCGCGAAGGCGCGATGCTCTTCTGCCGTCAGTTTGACCACTTCGTTCTGCGCCGGGTCCAGCCGTTTGAGCATTTCCTCGTCCTCTGCCGCGGCAAGCTGGCGCTGTAGCGCAGTGGCTTCGGCGGCTGCCTTGTCGACGGCGCGCCGCACATCATCCGGCCACGATTCGTATTGGGCGCGGTTGCACATCAGGCAGGCCACACCATAGACGTGGCCTGACATCGTGATGTAGCGGTGGTGTTTGTGGATGTTGAAGTTGACGATATTGGTCAGCGGATTGTCCTGGCCGTCAAAACGGTCGCCGCCGATCTGTTCGACAAAAATCTTGATGTCTTCCAGGATGGGCTCGAAGCCAAGCAGGCGCAGCGATTCGGCCTGCACTTCGCTCATCTGGATGCGCGTGCGGATGCCCTTGCAGTCTTCCGGCTTGCGGATGGGTCTTACCCGATTGCTGAAATGGCGGAAGCCATTGTCCCAGTAGGCCAGCAGCTGGAAGGGCGACTGCGCGGCAGTTTTGGCGCGCAACGACTGGCCGAGTTTGCCTTCGAGGACTTTGTAGGCCGCCGGCCGGTCGGGAAACAGGAAGGGCAGATCAAACAGCGCCAGCTCCGGCACCCATTGGGCATAGCGCAGTGACGAGATGTAGCACATCGACAGTTCGCCGCGCTCGACCATCCCGGGCAGGTCGCCGGATTTATGGCCCAGCGCCAGCACGTCTGGCACGAACTGGAAATCGACTTTGCCGGCGGCTTCGCGCTGCAGCACTTCGCCGAAGCGGAGGCAGGCGCGGGTGTGTATGGAGGCAGGTTTCTGGTAGCCGCCAAGGAGGATGACAATGGGGGTCATGGTTTTCCCGTGGATGGTTTGTTACAGAATGCCGGTGATCATCGACAGCGCGATGACGAACAACATTACGGCAACCAGTTTCTGGATGCCGGGCAACGTGGCCTTGTGTAGATAACGGTTGCCCAGCACCGAGCCGGCCAGTGCACAGCAGACCGCGGCGGCGAGCAGTGCGTAATCGAATTCGGCATGGTTATTGACGATCAGTTGCGCATACATCGACAGTCGCGACAGATCGATGAGAAAGGCGACTGCGGCGCCGGTGGCGACATAACCGGCCTTGTCGAGTCCGGCCTTGACCAGGAAGGCGGAACGCAACGCACCTTGCAGGCCGGCGAGGCCACCGAAAAAGCCGCAGAGCAGACCGCCAGGGATCTGGTGTTTGGGTTCAAACGTGATTTTGCGGAAGGCGGGCAGGAATTCGGCGCAGGCGAATACCAGCAGCAGGATGCCGATGATGACCTTGGCGGGGGCGACCTCGATGCTGCGGCCTAGCAGGTTGTAGTGAAGTAGGGCTCCGGCTTCAGCCATGCGTATCAGCAGCCAGGCGCCGGCGAGCGCGCCGAGGGCGGCGGGCAGTCCGAAGCGCAGCACGATGGCGATATTTACATGTTTGCGCACCAGCACCAGTTTGAAGATGCCGTTCAGAAAGTGGACGATGGCGGTCAGCGCCACCGCTTTTTCGATGGCGAAAAACAGCGCGAAGGCCGGCAGCAGCAGGGTGCCGAGGCCGAAGCCGGAGAAAAATGTCATCACGGCGGCAAGGCATGCCACCGTGCAGATGATCAGGAAACTCATGGCCGGAGCAAAACATGAAGCTACGCCTGCTGGCAAGCGCAGCGGCATTCGTGGCATCGCGGCTATAGGCAAGTGGCGGTCAGGTGTGTCACAGTATTTGTCCGGTATTGCTGCGTCCGGATCGTGAAAAAACATCAGGAGGAGCGCTATGGAAATCAGCGGAATTCACCATATCAACATCGGCTGCCGCGAAAGCGATCTGCCGGCGATTGAAAAGTTTTACTGCGAAGGTCTGGGCCTGCATGTCGGTTACCGGCCGGATTTTCCGTCGGGCGGCTTGTGGCTGTATTGCGGCAAACATCCGCTGGTGCATGTGGTTACGCGCTTCAAGGCAGACTGGAAGGGGCTGGACGAAAGTAAAAGCAGCTACGATCACACCGCTTATGACGTGAAGGGTGTGCAGGACTTCCGCGCACGTTTTAAAAAGATGGGTATTCCCTTTGAAGAGCAGAACGTACCCAATGCGGGCTTCCAGATGTTCCTGCGCGATCCGGTGGGCAACAAGGTGGAGCTGAATTTCCCCAACGAGGAAGCGCCGGTCGAGGTGGCCAGCGGCACGCTGTCGGCAATGCAGTTTCCGGATCACGCCGGCAAGCGTTGAGCGTTGAAGCGGCGGTCGAAACAGAAGCAGGCTTTATTGATTAACTCTGGAGTAAGTAATTGAAATTATTGACTTTTATGGTGGATGGTGTGGTGCGCCCCGGCGTGCTGGACGGCAATGGGGTGGTGGATCTGTCGGCGGCGGGGCTGCCGGTGGATGCGACGGGCGATCTGATGTGCATTGTGCGCGGCGGCGATTCACTGCTGGGCCTCGTGCGTGAGGCGCTGGGCAGCAACCAGCGCCGCGAATACGCACTCGACAAGGTCAAGGTCTGCGCGCCGCTGTTCCATCCGTCGAAGATTGTTGCGGTTGGGTTGAACTATATCGACCACTGCAAGGAAGCCAATCTGCCGGTACCGTCGGAGCCGGTGCTGTTTACCAAGTGGCCCAACTCGATCACCGGCCCCTATGACGATTTGCATTGGCCGGAGAGTGTTACCAAAGAAGTCGATTACGAAGTCGAACTCGGCGTGGTCATCGGCAAGCGTGGCCGCGACATCAGTGAAAAAGAGGCGCTGGATTATGTGTTCGGTTACACTGTGGTCAACGATGTGTCCGCACGAGATCTGCAGTTTGCCAATGCCAAGCAGTGGGACCGCGGCAAGTCGCTGGATACCTTCTGCCCGTGGGGGCCGTGGATTGTCACCCAAGATGACATCAAAAATCCGCATGATCTGACTGTGCGCACCTTGCTTAACGGCAAGGAAATGCAGATTTCCAATACCAAGAACCTGATTTTCAATATTCCGCAGATCATCGCCTATGCTTCGCAGGGCACGACGCTGATGCCGGGTGACCTGATTCCGACCGGCACACCCTTTGGTGTCGGTTTCTCTCGCACGCCACCGGTCTTCCTCAAACATGGGGATGTCTGCGAGTGCGAAGTCGAGCACATTGGCAAGATCGTCAACAAGATCAATCTGAAATAAATCCGGGCAGGAGAATCAGCTGATGAAGATCTGGTATCAAAGCATGTCACGCCAGAAGGCGTGGGGTCACTATAACGAAGCATTGCGGCGCATTCTAGACCGGGTCAAGGATCCGGATACCGAGATCGAGGTGCATGGCATCACCAAGCGTGGCGGATTGGCCGACCAATTCCATTACCTCGATTACCTGGAGTCCGGCGAGGTCATGGAGAATGTGCAGATCGCTACCAAGCGGGGCTTTGATGCTTTCCTGATCGGCAATATCGGCGATCCCGGCCTGCAGATATGCCGTGAGATCACCACGATGCCGGTTCTGGGCTTGTGCGAGACGGCGCTGCATACGGCCTGCATGATGGGCCAGAACTTTTCGCTGGTGACCATCAATGAGAAATTCACGCCGCGGATCATCGACAACGTCCACCGTTATAAGCTGGAGCGGAGGCTGTCGGCGGTCAACCGCATGAAAATCGACCGCATCAATGATCTGGATGAGGGGTTCACCAACGCCGCCGCCCGCAAGCGCATCTTCGGCCAGTTCATGAAGGCGGCCAATGCCAATGTTGAGCAGGGTGCCGAAGTCATCATCGCTGCTGGCGGCGTGGTCATGGCACTGCTGGCGGAATTCGGTGTGCACACGGTGGGCAAGAACACGCCCATCCTCAACGGCATCGTGTCGCTGGTGAAAATGGGCGAGGCGGCGGTGAAGATCAACCGCATCATGGGCGGGAATTTCCTCAGCAAGCGTCTGTATTACGCACCGCCGGGCAGTGACCAGATCGACGAGATCCGAAAGTACTACGGCGACGTCTATCCGACAGTGAAGAGTCCGAAGAAGGCTGCCCTGAAACCGGCAGCACGGAAAAAGGCTGCACGCCAATGAAGCCGGTAATCATTGCTGCGGCGCTGGCCCTTGCATTGCCGGGTGGTGTTTCAGCGCAGAACTATCCGTCCAAACCGGTACGTTTTGTCGTGCCCTTTGCGCCCGGTGGCAGCACCGATCTGCTGGCGCGTTTTCTGGCGCAGCAACTCGCAACCCCGCTTGGTCAGACCGTCGTGGTGGATAACCGTGCCGGTGCCGGCGGTGTGGTCGGCGCGGAAATGGTGGCAAGGGCACCGGCGGATGGTTACACGATCATGCTTGGCAGCGCCGGTCCGCTGACCATCAATCCGAATATCCGCGACAAGACGTCTTATGACACGCTGCGGGATTTCGCGCCGATTACGCTGGCGACGGTAAGCCCGTTCACGCTGGTGGTGCACGCATCGTTCCAGGCGAAAAATGTCAGGGAGCTGATTGCGCTGGCAAAAGCAAAGCCCGGAGAACTGAATTACGGATCTGCCGGAAACGGTTCGGTCGGACATTTGTCGACCGAACAATTCATGAGCCTCACAGGCGTGCGCTTTATACATGTGCCGTTCAAGGGGGCTGGCCCCGCGGTGGTTGACCTGCTGGGTGGCCGGCTCAACCTCATGTTCGAGAATCTGCCGACGATCATCACTCATGTTCGTTCCGGCAAGCTGCGCCTGCTGGGGGTAGGCACCAAACAACGTTCCGCGCTGGCGCCGGATTTTCCGACGATTGCCGAGGAGGGGGTGCCCGGATACAACTCCGCCACTGTGTTCGGCGTATTGGCGCCGGCGAAAACGCCGCATCCGATCATCACGCGCCTGAATGCCGAGATGGTCAAAATCCTGCAGTCGCCTCAGGGAAAAAACGCACTTGCCGAGCGCGGCCTCGAGGCGGTAGGTAGCACGCCGCAGGAATATGCAAGCCAGATCCGTGACGAGTACAACAGCTACAGCCGCATCGCCAAAGCCGCAAACATCCGTGTGGATTGAGAAGATGCGTCCGGTGATCAGGAGGATTCATGAGTGCCATTGAGGTGAGGCCGATGTCCGCTGCGCTGGGGGCCGAAGTCCGTTGCGGTGACGTTCGCACTCTGAGCGATGTGGCATTCAAACCGGTCTATCAGGCGCTGCTCGACCATCTGGTGATCCGTATCCGTGGCCAACAGCTGACCGATCCCGAACTGATTGAATTCGGCAAACGTCTGGGCACGCTTGATTTCGCCCTGCTGGCCAAAACCGGAAAGGAGCGTGCCCGCACGCACCCGGAAATCATTGTCGTGTCGAACGTCATGGAAAACGGAGAAGCCATCGGTGTGCTGCGCGATGCAGAAGTGGTGTGGCATTCCGACAACTCCTACCGCGACCGGCCGCTGTCGTACAGCGCGCTGTATGCGCTCGAAATCCCGCCGACCGGGGGCAATACCGGTTTCGCCAATATGTATCTCGCGCTGGAACTGCTGGACCCGGCGCTGCGTAAAAAAATCGAAGGCCGTACGCTGAAACACGACATGACCTACAACAGCGCCGGCGACTTGCGTGAAGGTTTTCAACCGGTCGATGATGTGCGAAAGGCTCCTGGACCCAGTCACCCCATTATTCGCACCCACCCTGAGACCGGCTATAACGCGCTGTATCTGGGTCGTCGTCCCAATGCCTATATCAACGGTTATTCGGTCGCGGAGTCCGAGTCATTGCTCGAAGCCCTGTGGTCACATGCCACCCAGGAAAAATTTACCTGGCACCATGTCTGGCAGCCGGGTGACATCCTGATCTGGGATAACCGTTGCGTTATGCACCATCGTGATCCGTTTGATGGTGGTTATCGAAGGGTTATGCACCGTATTCAATGTGCGGGTGACGTTCCTTCGCTGGCAGTGAATTCAAAAGCTGGGCATCCGCGGGTGCAGCTCGCGGGTTAGTCGGCGTCGAGTCCGTGCAGCGCAATGCCGCCAAATGACGGCCATGCACGCCACACCGTTTCCAGTTGCGGCAGCAGTTTCTGCATCGCGCCGATATTGCGGTGAAAGGTGGTATTCGTTCCCTGGCGCGTGATGCTGTGCGAATAGGTAAATACGCGTGCTGCGGAATATGCCTGTGCCGCATCGAGCGACACCAGCAGATTGTTGTCGCCCAGCGGCAATAGCCACAAGTCACCATTGCTGCCGGCACGGAATACATGCAGAGATTCATCGGGGATGGGGCCGGCTTCGAGTCCGATGCGAATTGTTTTTTTGGCGCGCACCCCCCATTCGAGGAAGGGTTCGGCAAGATCGATCAGCTGCTGGCGGTCGGTTCGGTAATTCATCACCGACACCACATCAATTTGCGAGCCGAGGTGATCGAGGAACAGGCTGTTGCGGTAGCGCTGTCGTCCCCACCAGGATGGCACGGCCACATCAAGCGGCATCATCGCCTGAGTGCGTACCCGCGCCAGTGTGTCGAGATAAGCGGCGAGCCATTCTTCGGTGTCGAGCTGATAGCCGCTGTTGAGATAGGGTTCGATGTCGAGCTGCAGTCCGGACAGGCGCGCCTCTACCGGCGAATCCCGGTTATAGGTCGTATAAGCACGGGCCATTTTGGCGAACTGATCGCGTTCGGTCGGTAATACGGCAAGAGGGTCGCCGATCACCGCCCAGACCTTGACGCCGCGTGCTGCAGCGGCAGCAATGAAACGTTGCAGCGACGCCGCATCGGTGACGTTTTCCTTTGCGGAATCCAGCGGCACTGTAACGAATATGGTGTCGGCGCCATAGGCGGCCAATAGTGTCATTGTGGAGGCGGTGTTTAGTTGCCAGACGGAAGGTTCCCACACCCAAAGTGAGCGAGGCGGGGTTTCTCCGGCCGGCTGCGCTTCAAGGCGCGCTGAACGGATCGAGAGCTGCGCTGCGGATTCCGGACACTCGATCACCCAGAGGCGCCAGGTCGCCTTGTCCAGCCCGGTGGGTAGGGCAAAGCCGCTGCTGCGTTCTCCGGGTTGGATGCTGCCGAGGGTGAGCGATTCACCGATTTTTTCCCTTGCAGCATCGGCTGCGCCGATGCGGAAGACGCCTTCCGCCGAGGTGTCGAGTTTTAGTGCGACCGTGGCGCCCGCGGGCAATCGTAAGTCGGTCGGGCTTGCAACGAGCGCGCCGGCTGCTGCCTGACCGGCCGCGCATTCGAGCCGCAGGCTGGCGCCGTCCTGTCGAAGTACGGCGCGGTTTTCGCGGCCGAAGACAGTGCCTTTGAGTTGCGGCAGCAATTCTGCGCCGATCGGGACCGATGCCGGAGCAGGAGCAGGAGCAGGAGAGCTGTCCTGAAGCGGGATGATTTCCTGTGGAAGGCCGTTCCGGGTTTCACCACGGGAATTTTTAATAATGATGCCGCGCGAAAGTGCATCTGCTTCCTTGCGATTGAGCATGCGCACCCAGCGCAGCCGGTCAGCAGGCACCGGGATTTCTGTCATGTTGCAGTCGGGTATGCGATTCTCCGCAGCGACGACAGTGATGCGGCTGCCGCCTGCTTGGAGCAGTGTATCAAGCACCTTGATGCCTGGCTGTTGTAGCGCGCCCGGGCAGGTGCCGAGCCATGCTGCAGGCGATGCGGTGCTGATCATCAGCAACAGCCAGGGCAGGTGGCAGGTTTGCATCATGGCGCTGCCCCTGCTGTTTCGAATTCGAGTTTCAGGGGGCCGGTTATTTTTGAAATCAGCAGGGACGATCCTGCAGAAGGAGTTGTTACGGTTTCGGGTGTTGTTTTGACCAGCCGATAGTGTTTCGGCAGTTGCAGGACGAGGTCGCTGATCGGCTGCGGCGATTCTAGCAGCAGCGTGCGTCGCCGGCCTTCGTATTGCACCTGCCAGGTGATCTGGTCACGCGCAGTCCACCAGGCTCCGAAATCGCGCAGCGATCCGAACCAGGCACGGTTTTTCAGTGCTGCAACCAGGCGTTTCTGAAAGTCAAGCTTGTGGTCGAGTACATTGGGGTGGATCAGCACGACGTACAAACCGCCGTAGCGACTGACACGATCGGCGACAGCCAGCGCCTGCGGCAGCCGGTCACCGAGTTTCGGTTTGTGTTCATCTTCAATGGTGATCGGAAATTCATAAATCGCCGTCTGCGCCTTGGTTTCCCGGCCATAGGCCAGACGGAAGGGAAGATGGGTGAGTGCCGTGTTGGCAGTCACCGAGGAACTGTAGCGGAAGCCGCTGGCTTCCAGCGCCTGTGGCAGCGAGAACGGATTTTGCAGGTGGCCAGGTCTGAAGCTGACCGGATCACCGCCCTTGGTCAGGTGACCGAGCAGGAAGCGGCTGACACGGAGTTCGCCGAGCACAGTGCCGTTTTCGGTATGTTCGGCGTCGCGCACGAAAGGCTGGTACTGCGGGTATTGTTCGCGGCCGCTTCCCAGTTCAAATTTGCTGAATACGCGGGAATGGGATACCGAATGGCTGGCGATTTCCATGCCCAGTGCGGCGATGCGGTCGATGGTGTCAACCAGTTCCGGCTTGAAGAACACATCGTCGTTCCAGTCGCGGATGTATTTTGTCTGGATGAAATGGGTCGCTGAAATTCCAGACTGTTTTTCGTGCTGGGCGTATACCAGCGCGTTGCGTACTGATTCCGTGTAATCAATGTCGTGGGTCAATATCACAGAGAGCGACTTGGCCTGCGGCACGGTGCCGAGGGTCACTGCATCGGGTTCGCCCTGGCGATAGATGTTGCGCAGCAGACGAAGCAATACGTCTAATGCGGGTTCAAAGTCATTGACGTAGCTGCGTGCGATTCCCTGCTGGCGGTTGTTGTAGCCCTTGAGCAGGAAAAAGCCGATGTCGAGGCCGATGGCGTAAGCGTGTCCCTTGCCAACGGCCCGGTGCAGGATTGCTGCCGCCCCGTTGTCGTAGGTTGCCAGCGGCGGGAAGCGTGGCTGGCTGTAACTGACTACACCCATATCGTCGCCGGACCGTTTCGAGCCGTTCAACGGGATGATCCGCTCCCGCGGGTCGGTGAATTCGGCAGTGACGGCCTGATTCGTGTCGATGTGCAGGGCCATGCGACTGCGGTCGCTGCCGGTTTCCGAAAAACCGAATACCGGCTCCAATCCGCCACCGGCGACATCAAAGCCGATCAGTGTGCCGCCTTCACGGGGGAATGCAGCCAGTGCCTGCAGACTCTCCTGATTCAGGACTTTGCCGGAAATCGTGGGATAAACCATGACTACTTTGTGCTGAAGCGCTGTTTTGACATCGGTGGTGATACGGAAGGGCACGCCGATGGTTTTCAGACCATGTGCGAGGCCCAGCCAGCTAGAGTCAGGATTGGTCAGCAGTATGGCCATGGCGCCGGGGGCGGCATGGTCATATTGTTTCCACTCTACCGGCACGTTCCGGGACACGGTAGTGGAAGCTTCCGGGCCACTGATTCCCGGGAAAACCGCGTTGTCCGGCTTGCGGGCAATAAAAAACACGGCTGCCGCCAGCATTGCGGCGGCAGTGAAGCCGAGGATGATCCGTAGCAATGGGCGTTGCATTGTTTCCGAGCCTGTAAAATGCCGAGGTTCAGCTCGTGCTCTGCGGCCAAACATGGTTGGCCGGAATGTGAAGTGGTATCATATTTGTAAATAAAAAGCTGCAGTTAATAGTTTGTAATTATTGAAAAAAATGGGAATTCCGTGACGGGCGAAACACCAAGAACGGTGCTGGTTGTCGAAGACGATGACCAGATTGCTTATCTGCTGCGATTCATCCTTGAGCGCGAAGATTTCAAGGTTGAGGTGGCCAGCGATGGCCGCGTTGCACAGGATCTGATCATCAACGGCACGCCGCCGGCGCTGGCGCTGCTGGACGTCATGCTGCCTTTTGTCGACGGTTACCAGCTGCTGGCGGCGATCCGGGCCAAGCAGGGCTGGGAAACCGTACCGGTGCTGATGCTGACGGCGAAGTCACAGGAAAAAGACATCGTGCGCGCCCTGGATTCCGGAGCGGCCGATTATATGGTCAAACCGTTCAAGCCGGATGAGCTGCTTTCACGCGTCAGGCGTCTGGTGAAGGAATCCAAATTATCAGTGTGACTGCCAAAGCGGGATTCCTTTGTGCTGCCGTGCTGGTTTCCCTGCAAGCTGGGGCGCAACCGTCGTCCGGGGATGTGCCGTCGCCGCGGCCGGAGAGCACAGGCCTCAAGTTGCCGCTGAATGCGCTGGAGTTAGGTTACGGTCGCGAATCTCTGTCCAATAATCTGTCGGACTGGACCAATACCTATCTGCTGGGCAGCCGCAAGCTGGGTGAGCGGCAGACGGTTTATGGCGGATTGCGTGAAACCGAGCGTTTCGGGCTGAAAGACAGTGAGGCGCATGCCGGTCTGTATTTTCCGCTGGGCCAGAGCTGGGGCGGCATCATCGAGGGCAGTTACAGCCCGACGCATGAAGTGCTGCCGCAAAGGTCGGTCTACGGTTTTCTGCAGAAAAACTTCCGGGGCGGATGGGGGCTGGGTCTGGGGCTGCGTCACAACGAATACACTGCAACGGCAAGCAATGTGGCTTCACTGCTTGCCGAGCGCTACTGGGGCAATTTCCGCGGCGCCTATACTCTGTATTCAGGGCGACCGGAAGGCGCATCTTCGGCGGCCAGCCACCGTATGCAGCTCAGTTACTACTATGACGACCGCAGCACGATCGGCATGTCTTACGCCAACGGACGCGAGGTCGAGAACGTTGGACTGCCGCGCGGTGTGATTTCCACCGATGTGCAGAGCTGGTCGGTCAGCGGCCAGCACTGGTTTACGCCGTCCTTGGCAATAACCTATGACCTGATCCAGCACGAACAGGGTACGCTCTATCGCCGGCAGGGACTACAGCTCGGCCTTCGACGCAGTTTCTGAGCACCGTTGCCCCTGGATCAAAGCCTATCTGTGGTATTGGAGCCTGATGCGATGGCTTTATGGATGCCGCAGGATCCGATGCTGCAAATGGTTTTTATGTTTGGTATCGGCGCCATCATCTTTTCCTTGCTGTTGCTGATTTTGGTGTTCCTGTTGCGTGTCCGCGTGCTGATCCGTCAGCGCCGTCAACGCTTCTATGAAGCGCAGTGGCAGCCGTTGCTGGCCGAGTGTGTTTTTGCTGTTCCGGCACAACTGCCGCAGGTATCGCGGAACATGCGGTACCACTTTCTCAGGGTCTGGAATTTCCATCATGAATCGTTGGTCGGCGCTTCTCGTGCCAATCTCAAGGCGCTTGCCCGCGCAATGCATCTCGAGGAGATTGCCAGGGAGCTGATGTACACGGGCAACCTCCGGGAACGGATGATTGCGGTGATGACCCTCGGCCACCTCGGTGACCGCACGCAATGGCATGAGTTGCGCGCGCTGGTCTCCGACCCGTCGCCGGTGCTGTCCCTGCTGGCGGCCCGCGCATTACTCGACATTGATGCTTCTTCAATACTGGCCTGGCTGGTGACGGTGATGGCGGCCCGGGATGACTGGCCGATGTCGCGTGTCGTGACCATGCTCAAAGAGGTGGGCCCGGAAGTGGCCACGCAACCGCTGATTTCAGCTGTGGAAGCAACGGCGAGCAGCAAAGGTGCGGAAGCGCAGGTGGCACGTCTGCTGCGCATGATGGAAGTAGCGCATACCGAGCGTGTGTTGCCGGTGGCCGGAAAGATTGTGCGTCAGGTAAAGAGTCCTGAACTGATTGCTGCGGCGTTGCGTCTGGTGCAGGACCCGCGCGATCTGGATATTGTCCGTGCATACGCTGCACATGAGGCCTGGTTTGTCCGTGTCAGCGCGATCCGGGTTCTGGGGCGGATCGGCGATGTCTCCGACCGTCGGCTACTGACCGGAATGCTAAGCGATCCTCAATGGTGGGTCCGTTATCGTGCGGCGCGCGCGCTGCTGGCACTGCCGGGTACCCGTATCGAGGATCTGGAAAAAATAAGCGGTACGCTGGAAGACCGCTTTGCTGCTGACATTCTCGGTCAGGCCATTGCTGAGGCTCGCTCGTCATGACCGTCAATGACTGGGTGGAAGGCGCGCAGTGGTTTTTCATGCTGTATTTCATCGGTATCAACACCGGTTATCTGATGCTGAATCTGCTGTCGCTGGGCAGTCTCAAGCGTTATGTCGAGGCGCACAGTCTGGATGATATTCCTAGCCGCCTTTCCGGTTTTGAGCTTCCGGTGTCGGTGCTGGTGCCGGCCTATAACGAGCAGGTAACGATTGCGAGTTCGGTGCGCTCGATTCTGCAGCTGGATTATCCCGAGTTTGAAGTGATCGTCATCAACGACGGTTCCAGGGACGGGACGATGGAGGCATTGCGCCGCGAATTTGGTCTCGAGCCTTTCCCGGAGGCTTACTGGCAGCGGCTTTCGGTGAAGCCTGTGCGGGCCATTTACCGTTCGAAGATGCATCCGACGCTGCGCGTCATCGACAAGGAAAACGGCGGAAAGGCGGATGCGCTGAACGCCGGCATCAATGCCTCGCGTTACCCGCTGTTTTGCAGTGTGGATGCGGATTCGGTACTGGAGCGGGTCAGTATGCGCCGGGTAGTCCAGCCTTTTCTCGAAAATCCGCATACCATCGCTTCCGGGGGAAGCATTCGTATTGCCAACGGCTGCACGTTCGACAGCGGATTCCTGACCAGTAAAGGCTTGCCGCGCAATCCG
This sequence comes from Burkholderiales bacterium, assembly GCA_030833315.1. GTDB lineage: Bacteria > Pseudomonadota > Gammaproteobacteria > Burkholderiales > SG8-41. Next base: position 22,096 of record JAURHM010000017.1, on the reverse strand, counting down.
CTGGCGCTTTTCCAGGTCGTCGAGTATATGCGGGCCTTCCTCTTTGGACGTCTGGGGTGGTCGCCGCTCAATGCTGTGCTGATCATTTCCGGGGCCTTCGGGGTTTTTCGCAAGGAAGTGGTGGTCAAAGCCGGCGGCTATCGCACGGATACCGTGGGTGAAGACATGGAACTCGTCGTCAGACTGCATCGCCTACACCGTACCGGAAATATTCCCTATCGTATTGTTTTTGTGCCTGATCCGGTTTGCTGGACCGAGGCGCCGCAAAAATTGCTTGTATTGAAGAACCAGCGGATGCGCTGGCAGCGCGGACTGATTGAAAGCCTGACGCTGAATATCGGATTGCTTTTTCATCGTCGCGGCGGCACTGCCGGCTGGCTGGCCTTTCCGTTCATGGTTTTGTTTGAATGGCTGGGGCCGCTGGTCGAGGTGGCAGGTTACTGTTTCATGATCACGGCATTTTTTACCGGGCTGGTATCGCTGGAGGCTTTCGTCACCTTCATGCTGGTAGCTTTCGGCCTCGGTCTGGTGCTGTCGATAAATTCCCTGCTGCTCGAGGAAATTTCATTTCACATCTATCAGAAACCGCATCAGATTGTGGTATTGCTGCTGGTTGTTGTTCTGGAAAACTTCGGTTACCGCCAGCTCAATTCAGTATGGCGGTTTTGGGCACTGTTGCTCTGGATGTTCCATTTCAAATTACATTGGGGCGAGATGCCCCGCAGTGCCAGCTGGCAGACCGGTCCCGGCGGCCCCCATAAAGGAGTCGGTCAATGACGCATGCGGATTCAAGCTAAACCGTCGAAGGCCAGGGCTCGACATTTTATTTTGAACTGCCGATCGCGAAAGACAATGCTGTAGCCGGTTAATCCCAGCCCATCTGGTCGCCGGTGATCAGTCGGTTCTGGATGCTTTTCAGTCCCGCTACGCGTTTGACGGCATCATGAGCCTCGATCGCGAGGCCAGGATGTGCCACCACGCCTGACAGCACCAGCGCGCCTGCGCTGATCTCGATTTTCACATCTTCGGTTTTCAGGCCTTTTATCGCAGCGAGGGCTTTGCCGACTGCCGTGTTCAAGCTGGCGTCATCCGCATTGACAGCTATTCGCTCCCGTTCCAATGCAGTTTCCGCGTTGCGATACTCGGTCTCGCTGAGTCGGCCGTCCCGGTTGATGTCGAAGCGGGAAAAACCTTTCAGTAACACGGGATCGGTGCCCACTTCCTGACGTGAAAGGTAGCCGTCGCGGCTGACGTCGCGGCGGATGAAGTCGCGGTCGGTCAGTCCCAGCCGGTCATAACGTCTGGCATCGGAAATGACCGAAGGTGGCAGAGCGGTTGCGGCAATCATGAAGTCGACAATGGCGCGAAACTCGGAGTCCGGAAGGCCGGCCTGGCCGCCCTTGGCCAGCATCGTGGTATTGGGAATGCCTTCAATGGCATTGCGATAGATTGAGTTCAATCCGGAGCGCAGCCGTTGCGTCCACGCGTCATGGTTTCCCACCTTCGGCGCGCCATGAGAGCCGGGCAAGTGGCAAATCGTGCAGAATTTTTCGTATTGTTCGGCGGGTGTCGCGGCGCATACCGTTGTTACGGACGTTGCCAACAATAAAGCCATGAATATGTTTGTGGTTATGCGCATGACAGCCCCTGTATTGTTGCGCTTCAATCGTAGCACGAAGACCTGTTGCCGTTGTAAGACTGCGTGGCTTGTCGTTGCGTGTTATAAATTGAACGGCTGATCAGAGTTTTGCAATGTGCGTATCGGAACCGGGAAAATTGGAATCTCGATGAGTGCTCCGGAAGACCTCAAACTGTGGCGCAAAACAGTGCGGGCGGAATTGCTGCGGAAGCGTGCCGCTGTTTCCAGGGAAAAACATCAACTCTGGAATGACGCCATAACCGGATTTCTGGTTTCCGGTTTTCCGATGCTGCGGCAGATGACGGTCAGCCTGTACTGGCCGTTCCAGGGCGAGTTTGATCCGCGTTATGCGATCCGCCGGTTTCGTGACGGTGGGGCCATCGCCGCATTGCCGGTGGTTATCGAGAAACGTGCACCGCTGCAGTTCCGTGAATGGTGGCCCGGTGTGGCCACTTCGAAAGGGGTATTCGACCTGCCGGTTCCGGAAGGCACGCGTGTCGTTGTTCCGCAGGCGCTGCTGATCCCGCCGGTGGGTTTTGATGCGCGAGGCTACCGCCTGGGTTATGGCGGCGGCTATTTCGACCATACGCTCGCAATGATTACGCCGCAGCCGCTGAAGATCGGGGTGGCTTTCGAGTTGTCCAGACTGGAAACCATTTATCCGCAACCCTACGACATTCCGCTGGATTTCATCGTGACCGAGCGCTGCATTTATCACAATGCACCGGGAGGGCTGGAGCCGCTTGCCACTGCTGGGCGTGCTGCAGAACTGGCGGCGCAGCTGCTGGCCTCGCGTCATCCCTAGGCAGGATTTTCCTCGCCGCCCTGTTACAGGCGGGAGGTCGGTTACTGGTAAGGCAAGGCGCCTGCCGGCAAACCCGGCGATTAAGTCGCCTTCTTGTTGCCGATGGCGCGATTGACCTGCGGCATCACTTTTTCCGCCATCAATTCCATTGACCGTTTCGCCAGCGACGGATCCACCCAGTCCATGCCGGCGTAGAGGATTTCGCCAAAATCCCCTGCTTCTTCGCGCAGCGCAAGGATTTCCTCGGCAACCCGGTTCGGTGTGCCGCAGAGCACCAACTGGTCAACCATATAGTCGGTGGTCAGTTCACGATCGTCCTGCTCGGGGTGGGTCTTGAAGATCGCGTGACGTTTCGAGATCAGCATCTTTTTCAGCAGCAGTTCCCAGTAATGACGGTACGGGCTTGCGCTGTCCTGCAGTGCGTAACGCTCTGCGGTGTGCTCATCATCGGCGACAAAAATGGTGCGGGCGATTCGCCAGTCGGCGGGGTCGGCGGTCTTGCCTACACGTTTTTTGCCCTCGGCGTAATTGGTCCAGTGCGAAGCAAGGTATTGCGACAGCAGGAAATTGGCCGACAGCGGATGGAAATCCCGCTCGCCCATCGCGATGACGCCTTTGGACCCGGGCGCCACTACGGTGCCGACAATTTCGGGACGGGGCTGCTGCCAGGGTTTGTACATGCCGCCGCGACCGATCTCGGGATTCTGAGTTTGAGCGGTGCTGACTTTGAAGCGGTTTCCGGGAAAGTCGATGTCGTAGGGGGCATCGCGCTCCCAGATCGCCAGGATGACATCAATGGCTTCGGCAAAGAGTTTGTTACGGTCTTCACCCAGCATCCCCAGTGCTTCGGCGTCTGAAGGCAGTGCGCCGGGACTGACACCGAAAATAAAGCGGCCCTGTGCCAGGTGATCGAACATCGCGGCGTGCGCGGCGATCAGCGTCGGATGCGAGTGCGAGAGGTTGGAGGTTCCGGTCGCCAGTTTGATGTTCCGGGTGTGGTGGATCAGCGTTGCCAGGAAAATGAAGCTGTTGGTGACGTTTTCCGAGGGCTCCGTAAGGTGCTCGCCGACAAAAGCATCGTAAAAACCGAGGCGGTCGGCGAGGATGATGGCTTCGCGGTCTTCCTGCAGCGTGATGGCGGGTGGCCGGTGGGCCGGGTGCAGCGGCATCGTGAAATAGCCCAGACGCATGAGTGCGTTCTCCTCCAAGGCATTGATGAATCAGACAGTGGTATTTCAATGTAACATCGCATCATTGCCATTCGCAATGAAAGTACTCATGAGTCTCAATCTCGATTCGATCCGCACCGGTCTGACCGGCTCCACGGAAATCATGGTCGGTACGCGCGATACCGCACCGCATGTCGGCAGTGGCCGCATCAAGGTCCTGGCGACACCGGTTCTGGTGATGCTGCTGGAAGAATCCGCGCTGAATGCAGTCGAGGGTTTGCTGCCGGAGGGGCATCAGACCGTGGGTACGCGGCTCGATGTCAGTCATACCGCGGCGACGCCGGTTGGTATGCGCGTTCATGCGCATGCCGAAGTGATCAGGGTTGAGGGCCGCAAGTTGATCTTTCGGGTCTGGGCTGAGGATTCGGTTGAGCGAATCGGCGAGGGTGTCCATGAGCGCATCATCGTCAATGTCGAGCGTTTCGATGTGCGCACCCAGGCCAAGGCTGCTGCGGCCGATCTCAAAAAATAGTTAATATAATCATATATTTAAATATTAATCGCGAATGACGGGTTGATACCGGCATGGAACATCCCTCGCTGACACGATATGCCTGGCTGTCGATTGCGGCGGCGATCGCGACGATTCTTCTCAAGGGCACTGCCTCGTGGATGACGGGTTCGGTCGGATTGTTGTCAGATGCCATCGAATCCTTCGTTAATCTGGCGGCGGCGATGATGGCGCTGTGGATTCTGACCTTGGCCGCAAGCCCTGCAGACGACCGGCATGCGTTCGGTCACAGCAAGGCGGAGTATTTTTCGAGCGCATTCGAGGGCTTACTGATTGTATTTGCTGCGCTGAGCATCATTTGGGCGGCTGTTGACCGTTTGTCACATCCCCAGCCTCTGGAATCCGTGGGCATCGGCCTGGCGGTTTCCGTAGCTGCATCGGTCGTTAATCTGTTGGTGGCGCGGATACTGCTGAAAGTCGGGCGCGAACAGCATTCGATTGTTCTGGAGGCCGATGCGCATCATTTGATAACGGATGTCTGGACTTCAGGTGGCGTGCTGGTTGGTGTGGGATTGGTTTGGGTAACCGGCTGGTTGTGGCTCGACCCGGTGATTGCGATCTTTGTTGCCTTGAATATTGTCTGGACTGGCTGGCAGCTGATGCACCGCTCGGCAGAGGGCCTGATGGATATCTCGCTGCCGCCGGAAAAAATCGCAGCCATTGAGGCTGTGCTCAACAGCTACCGCGAGCAGGGACTCGATTTTCACGCGCTGCGCACACGCCAGGCCGGAAGTCGTGCGTTTGTATCGGTGCACGTGCTGGTGCCGGGGCAATGGGCAGTCAAGGAGGCGCATGACTGGGCGGAGCGTATCGAGAGGGATATCCGCAAGGCGGTACCGCGGGTCAATGTCATCACGCATCTCGAGCCGCTGGAGGATCCGGTATCCATGCTGGATCAGGACCTCGACCGCTTGCACTGCTGAGCAGCAGGCGGTTATTCGCCGGATCGGCGCTGATCGGTAATTACGGTTTCAACCACGCGGTATTCGCCTTCGACATAGCTTTCTTCATTGGTCCGGCGCAATTTGCGCTTGAACCACCAGAAACGCAGCAGGATAACGACGGCGAGGATGGCGCCGGCGATCAGTGCGATGCCGATAAAAAAGAATGCGGCGACAAGCACGACCAGGCCGAGCACAAAAAAGACAATGCGTTCGATTAGGCCGGCCTGCGGGCGGGCGGCGAAGCGGATCTGCGGGCCCTGGGATTGATCCATGAGTTTGGAATCTCCTTGTCGGAGATCAGACAGCCGCTTTGCGGCTTGGTTCAGTAATCGGGGTTGTAACTCTTGATGATAACGCCGCCGGATTTTTCGTCCGGCTCGAGTACCAGCAGCTTACGGGCATGGGCTTCATCCAGCAGCTTGCCGAAAGACTTGAAGCCGTAATAACTTTCGTTGAATCCGGGCTGGCGGCGCTTGAGCGCCTGCTTGACCATTGATCCCCATATTTTTTCTTCGGCGCCGCGCTCGGTGAAAAGTGCCTCGATGGTTTCCATGACCAGATCGAGTGCATCAGCTTTTTTGTCGCCGCCATCCTTGTCGCTGTTATCTTTTTCCGTGTTTTCCGCAGCGGTGCCGGCTTTTGCTGCCGCAGCAGCCGGTTTTTTCCGGTTTTTCTGTTGCTGCTTTTTGGCTTTTTCGCGTGCGAGATCGTCGTAAAAAATGAATTCGTCGCAATTGTTGATCAGCAGGTCAGAGGATGATTTTTTGACGCCGACGCCGATCACCACCTTGTTGTTCTCGCGGAGTTTTGATACCAGAGGCGAGAAATCGGAATCGCCGCTGATGATGACGAAGGTGTCGACATGGGACTTGGTGTAGCAAAGGTCCAGTGCGTCGACGACCATACGGATGTCTGCGGAGTTTTTTCCGGACATGCGAACATGGGGAATCTCGATAAGCTCAAAAGCTGCTTCGTGCATGGGTTTCTTGAAATCCTTGTAGCGTTCCCAGTCGCAGTAGGCTTTTTTGACGACGATATCGCCTTTCAGCAACAGGCGTTCGAGCACTTTTTTGATGTCGAATTCGGAAAACTTCGCCTCACGCACGCCCAGTGCGACATTTTCGAAGTCGCAGAACAGTGCCATGTTCTTGGTATTGGTTGCAGTGCTCAAGGCGGTTTCCTTCGATGGTATTTCCCAGTGATTGTGAGGCTTTGCCGGTGGTTTGTCGACGCACCCGGGTTTTGCCTTCGTATTGCTTTATTGCGTAAAGTAATGAAGTATTTTCAAGGAATTAATTTTGTGTTTACTGTTCCATCGCCAATACCCGCCGCGCGCCGCCGCTGTGAATGACGGCTCCCTGTTGTCGGTAACGCTCGGGTATGTCCGAGCCATATTGACGATCTCGCGGTTTGTTCGCTGAAATCGTTGAGAGCACTGCCTTTTACCGTATTCATGGTGATATTGACGCACTGGAAATCGTCAATACCTGTCCTGCTGCAATGAAGGAGGTGTTGCCCCGACATCATGGTTGTCTGGTTAAAACCCTTGGCGATGCCGTGATGTTCCTGTTTCCCGATGCCGACAGCGCAGTCGATGCTGCAGTCGATATGAAGCGGGCCATCACGGCGCTGTATCTGGGCGGGCGCGACATGAAAGTTCGCATCGGATTGCATGCCGCTCCCGTGGTTACAGGGGGTGACGATGTCTACGGAGATACGGCCAATGTGGCAGCTTATCTTGCCGATGCCGCAAATCCCGACCAGATACTGATTTCAGAATCAACACTGCAGCAGCTGAATGAGGGGTATCGCGAGGCGACCTGGCCGTGTTTTGACGCTATTATGAAAACGACGCTGGCAAAAACAGCTCTTGGTGAAGTGCAGTGGCGAGACGATCTGGTTAACAGCACCCTGATAAATCCGCATATTCATCGAATGATTCCCGAAGATGCAGACAGTCTGGTGCTGACACTGGCCGGCAAGGAAGCCCGTCTGGATGATTGGCATCCGATATTGACTATCTGACTCGAAGCTTCCTGTGAGCTGGTGGTTACCGACACGGTGGTGTCGCGTCGTCATGCCGCCATCCGTTTTGAGCGCCCCCAGTTTTACCTGGTCGATCACAGCATCAACGGGACCTTCATCTCGCGGGAAAACGGTGAGGAAAACCATCTGATGCGCTACGAAATGCCCCTCGAAGACAATGGAGAGATCCGTCCAGGTGCAGCAGTGCCCCCGGAGGCCGGCCAGTGATGTCTTTCGGCGCGACCAGCGCTCGGTCTATCGTGTATAGCGGTTCAGTCTGCCAGATTGTTGATGATGGCCTGCCCGTCGCGCCCGATCTTGCGGGCCTCTTCCGGCGATTCCTTTCCCAGTGGCGTTTGCGCGATCATTTCGTACATGTCCGCTGCACCGAGGAGGATGCGCGGCGTCATTCCAGCATCCTCGAAAGTTTTTGCGATTTCCAGCATTTCCGGCACCCAGCGGTAAGCCTTGGGCGGCATGCTCGTGCACCGGCTGAGGATCCATTGCCGGTTCTCAGCTGCGCTTTCCTGTAGTTCCTTGTTGAGCGCTTCATCGACCCCCATGCGTCGCGCGGCCATCAGCATTTCAACGCCTAGCGCAACCGCTCCTTTGGTGTAGGAGGCGTAACACATTTTGATCGCAGAGGCATCTCCGATGCGTTCGCTCATAATCCGCACATGGATGCCGCCGCCGTTCAGCGGCGATAACAGTGCCGCTTTGGGACCTGAAACATACATGCGCATGCTGGCCTTGCCCCGCGGCGGCGGGCCGATGATTCCGGCATCGACGCATTCACCGCCGGCTTCGCGGATGATCGTGTCAATTTCCTGTGCGGTGCCTGGCGCGACGGCGTTACAGTCGACGAACAGGCAGCGTTTGCCGGTGGTTTTCATGGCTGCGGCTGCGGCGCGTGCATTGTCCACTGCAGCGGCAGGGTTGAGTATCGACAACAGAACATCGCAGGTCTTGACGAGGTTTTCCATCGTGCCGCAGTCAATGAGTCCGGCTTCAGCGGCCAGTGCACGGGTTCGGGCACTGCGGCCCTCGAGCGCGGCATGAACGGTGAACCCGCTGATTTTGAGGGTTTGGGCGACAGCTTGACCCATGTCTCCGGGACTGACGATGCCGATGTTCTGCAGTTTCATGCTCTGGGACTCCGGTGGGTGTGTGGTGATGATGCGCTAAAATACACGCCTCTGCTTTCCTCCAACAAGAAAATTCTATTTGTGACGCGGTTTTTGATCGACAGCGCCGGGCGCCTGCAGCGCGCGTCCGTACGACACTGACATGAATATCCCGTCCATATTCCGCGTTGTTCTTCTCAGTGTGCTCACGCACACAGCCTACAAGGGAAGCAAGGTGCTGATGTCGCTGTCGGCGCTGGAACTCGGGGCCAACGAATTTTTCGTCGGCATGATTTTTTCGACTTACGCGCTTTTTCCGCTGCTGCTATCGGTTTATGCAGGTAAGGTTTCCGACCGCATCGGTTTCCGCAAACCCATGTTGCTCGGTTCCATCGGATTGTTCGCGGGTCTGGCGTTGCCTTTTATCTGGCAGCGGCTGGAGGTCCTGTATATCGCTGCGGCATTGATCGGCTGCTGCTACATTTTTTATACGGTTTCGGTGCAGCACCTGATTGGCGCCATGGCTGAAGGCATGGACCGCACGCGCAATTACAGCTGGTTCAGTCTGGGTATCGGCATGACGGCGCTGCTTGGCCCGACTTCTACCGGATTTCTGATCGATGCGATCGGTCATCGCTCGACTTTCGCGGTTCTCGCGGCAATGCCGGTAATACCGGTTTTATTGCTGGGATTGTGGGCTGGGTGGTTGCCTAAAACCACGCACACCAAGCTGGACAAGGAAGAGAAGGCGAAACATCGCGTAGGAGATCTGCTTCGTAATCCGCCGCTGCGCCGCGCGCTGATCACTGCGGGCATCATCGAAACCGGTCTTGAGCTGTACAATCTGCTGCTGCCGATTTACGGTCACCGCATCGGACTGAGTGCCTCCGAAATCGGCATGATCCTCGGCGCTTTTGGCTTTGCTCTGCTGATCGTGCGCTCGCTGATGCCGCATCTGGTGAAACGTTTCAGCGAGGAACGCGTATTGGCGGGATCGTTGCTGCTGGCAACGGTGGTCTGTCTGGCGTTCCCCTTTGTCACCGGCTTTGCTGCGCTGTTTGTAATTTCCTTTGTGATGGGCGTGGGTCTGGGTTGCGGCAGTCCGCTGTCGATGATGCTCGCCTACAACCGGGCCCCGGAGGGGCGGTCGGGGGAGGCCATGGGCTTGCGCCAGATGGTCAACAAGGGCACTGAAGTGCTGGTGCCGTTTGTGTTCGGAACACTGTCCACGGCGCTGGGTATGGTACCCGTATTCTGGCTGGACGCGGTACTGCTGGCGGTTGCCGCGGCGCTGATGCAGCGTGACGCGAAGGGCGTCAGGCGCGGAGGAAAGTGAGGATCCTGTGCAACAACCGTTCCAATTTATCGCCCACGCGCTGATTGTGCTGACCTCAATGGTTGCCGCTGCGGCGTCTTCCGCGGCTGTGATGCAGGAGACGGTGCAGTTCATGAGCGGCGATAGTCGTACCAAGCTTACGGGATACGTATTTGCTCCGTCGGCAACGGGGCAGTATCCGGCGGTGGTGATGCTGCACGGACGCGCCGGTTCCTATTCTTCGCTGAAACGCGGCCAGTACAACGCTGATGCACTGACCTTGCGCCACAAGTTGTGGGGTGAGTTCTGGGCAGCCCGCGGTTACGTGGCGATTCATGTGGACAGTTTCGGTCCCCGCGGTTTTGCTGACGGCTTTGCCAAGCATTCCTACAATTCAAGGCCGGCGGAGGTCAGTGAGCAGACCGTGCGGCCGCTGGACGCCTACGGCGCGCTGACCTATCTGCGCACGCGCGCTGACGTTTTGCCGGAACGCGTCGGCGTGCAGGGCTGGTCCAACGGCGGCATGACCGTGCTCGCGACAATTGGGTCGCGGCCGCCGGGTTTGCAGAATCCGTCGCTCGCAACCGGCTTTCGCGCAGCGCTGGCGATTTACCCCGGGTGCCGGGTGCAGTCTGCAGAGCCGGACTACAAGCCGTACGCACCATTGCTGCTCGCCGTTGCCGAGAACGATGACGAAGTGTCACCGACCGTTTGCCGGAGCCTTGCGGATGCCATGCGCAGCCGCGGGGCCGCGCTGGAGTTTTACTGGTATGACGGCGCGCACCATTCCTATGACGATCCGGGCAAGACCAAACAAAGTCATGAGCCGAACCGCATTGCGACGCAGGATACGCTGCGGCGGGCCGAGGCTTTCTTCGCGCAGCATCTGAAGCCCTGAATCCGGCGCATCCTGTATTATTCCTCTCCATGAAAGCGACCTTTCTCGATTTCGAGCAGCCGATCGCCGATCTGGAAACCAAGATCGAAGAACTGCGCTTTGTGCAGGACGATTCGGCACTGGATATTTCCGAGGAAATATCCCGGCTGCAGAAAAAAAGCCAGACGCTGACCAAGGACATCTATGCCAAGCTGACGTCCTGGCAAATCTCGCAGGTGGCGCGTCATCCGCAGCGACCGTATACCCTGGATTACATCAACAGCCTGTTCACCGATTTCGAGGAGCTTCACGGTGACCGTTCCTATGCCGACGATCCGGCGATTGTCGGCGGACTTGCGCGTTTCGGCGGGCAAACGGTGGTGGTGATGGGTCACCAGAAGGGCCGCGATACCAAAGAAAAAATCTATCGCAATTTCGGGATGCCGCGCCCCGAGGGTTACCGCAAGGCGCTGCGGCTGATGAAGCTGGCGGAAAAATTCGGTGTGCCGGTGTTTACGTTCATCGACACCCCCGGCGCCTATCCGGGTGTCGGCGCCGAAGAGCGCGGCCAGTCTGAAGCCATCGGACGCAATCTTTTCGTGATGGCGGCGCTAAAGGTGCCGATCGTCTGCACCGTGATCGGCGAAGGCGGGTCCGGCGGCGCGCTGGCGATCGCCGTTGGCGATGTGACGCTGATGCTGCAATATTCCACGTATTCGGTGATTTCGCCCGAAGGCTGCGCCTCGATTCTCTGGAAAAGTGCCGATCGCGCACCGGACGCCGCGGAAACGCTGGGCATCACGGCAACCCGGCTGAAAGCGCTGGGCCTGGTCGACAAGATCGTCGCCGAGCCGCTGGGCGGCGCGCATCGCGATCACGATGCCATGATGCAGTCGATGAAAAAAGCGCTGCAGGACAGCTGGCGCCAGCTCCGCGACCTGCCCATCGACAAGCTCGCCGAATTGCGTTTCGAGCGGTTGATGGGCTACGGCCAGTTCAAGGAAGCGGAAAGCCGCTGAAGCGGCAGCCTGTCGATGGCTTCCGGCACAGACGAAACGGCATGACTGACAGCCTGGTCAGTCTGGTTCGCGCCGCGCTTGAAGCGGGTGGCTTGGGCAAAGCCCGTATTGACGTCGGTCTCAGCGGCGGCGTCGATTCCGTCGTGCTGCTGCACCTGTTGCGACGGGGATTGCGCCTGCCTCCGGGACGGATCTCTGCGATTCATGTCAATCACCAGATCAGCACGCATGCGGCAGCCTGGGCCACGCATTGCCGCCGTTACTGTCGCGATCTGGGCGTGAAACTGGAAATCGCAAAAGTCGAAGTGCCGCGCGGCAACAGTACCGAGGCGGCGGCGCGGGCGGCCCGCCACAGGGTATTTTCGGCCTGCAATGCCGATGTCGTGGCGCTGGCTCATAACCGTGATGACCAGTCCGAGACGTTGCTGCTGCAGTTGCTGCGAGGCGCGGGTCCGCGCGGCCTTTCCGCCATGCCTGTATTCAAACCAGGCATTCCGGCGGTTTGGCGACCATTGCTCGATGTTCCGCGCAGTGACATCGAGGCCTACGCGCGCCACCATCGGCTGTCCTGGGTGGAGGATGACAGCAATCTCGACCGTGCTTACCTGCGCAATTTTCTGCGCCATGACGTGCTGCCATTGATCGAACGCAGGGTGCCTGGTGCAGGCATCGTGCTGGCACGTGCAGCGCGGCTGCAGGCTGAAGCGTCGGATTTGCTCGATGTGCTGGCTGACCAGGACATCGGGGCCGATGCTGAAGGGGCATCGATTGCGCTGGCGCAGTTGCAGGACATGCCCGCACACCGGGCACGCAATGCGTTGCGAAGGTTTCTGCGCCGCCATGGCGTGCTTATGCCCGAAGCCGGGCGGCTGGATGAATTGCTGCGCCAGGCGTTGACGGCACGCGCGGACGCACGAGTCTGCGTTGATCTGGGTGATTTCGAGCTGCGGCGGTTCAAGGGCGCACTACACGTGGTGGCTCCTTTGCCGCCATTGCCGCGGGACTTCGAGATGGTATGGCGCGGTCGCGCGCCACTGGTTTTGCCGCAACTGGGCGGCACCCTGCGACTTGAGCAGCGCAAGGGCAGCGGCATCGCCGCCGGATGGCTGCAACGCGGCCGACTGACGGTTCGTATCAGGCACGGCGGCGAAGTGCTACGTCTGGCGTCCGGGGGGCCGCGGCGCACGTTGCGCAACCTGTTGCAGGAAAGCGTATTGCCGCCATGGCTGCGTGAACGGCTGCCCTTGCTGTTTCTGGGAGACGAGCTTGCCGCCGTGCCCGGTATCGGCGTCGATGTGCGATTCCGGTGCGCACAGGGCGGAAAAGGCCTTATTCCGGTCTGGGTGCCTGGGCCGTTCTGACCGCCGGGATTGTCGGGGACAAAACAATCTGCCGGAGGTTTGCTAAACGCGGGGGGCTTTGATAACCTGATTTAGCTGGTCCGCAGGATGAGAATAACGCTCCGCAAAATCTGCAGGAGCGCATCCTGGAATCCCTAACGACCCATAGTGAGGAAGAAAACCATGGCAATTGCAAAGGTAGTGAAATTCGCGATCGCGGCCGTTGCCGGCCTGATATTCGCGACTGCGGCGCTCGCACAAGGCAAGTGGCCCACCAATTTGACGCTGGGCACTGCGTCTGTCGGAGGTACTTATTTTGTTTATGGACAGGTGTGGGCCAGTTTGGTTAACGAAAAAATCGGCACCAGCATCAGCACCCAGCAAACCCAGGGCCCCAACCAGAACATCATTCTGACTGATTCCAAGCAGATCGATTTCGGCATGACTACGATGGGCGTAGCGCTGCAGGCCTGGGAAGGCAAGGGCGAATGGACCAAGGGCAAGAAGTACAGCAACATCCGTGCAATGTTCCCGATGTACGACACGCCGTTTCATTTCGTGGCGCTGGAGAAGTCGGGCATCAAGTCGGTCAAGGATCTGGCGGGCAAGAAATCGGGCGTCGGGCCGCGTGCCGGCACCTGCGGCACGTATTTCCCGCTGATGTTCAAGGCGCTGAATATCGACACCACGATCCGCAACGGACAGGCCTCCGACATGTCGGCGAACCTGCAGGACGGTCTGATCGATGCGTTCCCGTTTTGCGCGGGTGTACCGATTGCCGCATATTCCGAGCTTGAGACGACCAACAAGGTCCGCTTTTTCACCTTCAGCGATGATGAGTTGAAGAAGGTCAAAGCGGCATTGCCGGAATTGTCGGACTCGCTGATTCCCAAAGGCACTTACAAGCAGCAGGCCGAGGATCACAAGACTGTTGGCCTCTACAACTTTGCGATTGCCGGCAAGGATGTATCTGAAGAACTGGTGTATGCCGTGGTCAAGGCGGTGCTTGAAAACAACGCGCAGATGGTCAAGGGGCATGCGGCTGCGAAAGAGACGCTGCTTGCCAACTGGAACCGCAACGGATTCCTGCCGTTCCATCCGGGCGCAATTCGCTATTTCAAGGAAAAGGGCATTGCCGTGCCCAAGCACCTGATTCCGCCGGAATACAAGGGCTGATCGGTCAATTGCAGAACACCGCACTGCGCGTAAGCACAGTGCGGTTTTTTTTATCCGGGAGGGAGGAACATGAGCACAACCACGCCAGCGATGGATGAGGTCGTCAAGCCGCCAATGGCTGATGAGGAATTCAGTGGCAACCGGCGCGTGCTTCACCGCTGGGAGACGTGGTTGTTGGCGGTCTTGTGCATTGGTTTCACCCTGTTTCATCTTTACGTGCTCAACGTCTATTCACTGGAGCCGCTGTTGTTCAGGGCGATACACGTTGGCTGGGGCGCGGCTCTGGGCCTGATTATCTATGCGCCGTTCCGCAGGGCCGCCAAGACCGGAGTGCCATGGTATGACTGGCTGCTGGTTCTGGCTTCGGTAGGCTGTGCGGTGTATATCGCCATCGAACTCGATGGCCTGCTGTTTCGCGCCGGCGCGCAGTTCACCACCGGCGATGTGGTCGTCGGAGTAGTCGGGACACTGCTGGTGCTGGAGTTCGCTCGGCGCACCTCGGGGCTCGCGCTGCCGATCATTGCTGCTGCGTTCATTATTTATTGCTTTGTCGGACCGTGGATGCCCGGTGTGCTGGAGCACAAGGGTTTTGCGGTTGATCGGTTTTTTACCTATATTTACAGTGAATACGGCATTTTTGGCGTCACCACACAGGTTTCATCCTCCTACATCATTCTGTTTGTGTGCTTTGCGGCTTTCCTGCAGGTGTCGAAAGTTGGCGACTACATCAACGACCTCTGCAATGCCATGTTCGGTTGGGCGCGCGGCGGGCCGGCCAAGGCTGCAGTGGCCTCCGGCATCATGTTCGGATCAATATCGGGATCAGCCGTTGCCAATGTCGTGGCGTCAGGCATGGTGACCATCCCGATGATGCGCAAGGTTGGCTACGATCGTTCGACAGCGGCGGCGATTGAAGCAACATCTTCCACCGGTGGCCAGATGACGCCGCCGGTACTCGGAGCCGGCGCGTTCCTGATGGCCGAGATCACCGGAATTCCCTACGGCCAGATTGCACTTGCCGCAGTCATTCCAGCAATACTTTTTTACACGGCTTGCTGGATCCACGTTGACCTGCATGCAATCCGGCTGGGTCTCAAGGGGGTTCCACGCAATGAGCTGCCGCCGCTGAAGTTGATGCTGACGCGGCTTTACTTGTTTTCACCGCTGGTCATCTTTGTCTGGGCGTTACTGGAAGGTTATTCGCCGTTTCGCGCCGGCGGTCTCGGCATCGTCGCCGCGTTGATTGCGGGCTGGTTGTCGCGCTTGTTTAACGATCTGACCAGTGCGGAAGGGCAGGAGGATCCGCGGTCTGCGGCTGTGGTGCTGACTGCCTTGCTGCTGCGTTTCGCGGCCCTCGCGGCGGGCGGATTGCTGATTGCGCTCGGCTTTCAGCACGGCTTGCCGGCGATTAAACCGCTTGGTGAAATGGCGGTATGGGGACTTGCTTTCGTGCTGGTGGTGGTTCCTGCACTCCTGTTCGGCTGGAAGCGCACCCTGGAAGCCTTGAATCTCGCCGCGCGGGATACAGTGCAACTGGTTGCGGTGTGTGCCTGCGCTGGCATCATTGTTGGTGTGATCGCCCTGACCGGCATCGGCGGACGGTTTTCCGAGCTGATTCTCGGCATTGCCGGTGCAAGCCAGCTCGTAGCCATGCTGTTTGCGGCACTGGTTGCGCTGGTGCTCGGCATGGGCATGCCGACAACCGCCGCTTATGCGATCGCCGCGGCGGTCATTGCGCCAGGTCTGACCAAGATCGGCATCCCGGTGCTGGTAGCGCACATGTTTGTGTTCTATTTTGCCGTGGTTTCGGCAATCACCCCTCCGGTTGCACTGGCTTCGTTTGCGGCAGCGGGTATGGCGCAGGCTGACCCGTGGAAGACCTCCTGGACTGCGCTCAAGATGGGTTTGGCGACTTTTCTAGTGCCATTCATGTTTTTCTACTCTCCCGTGTTGCTGATGCAGGGGCCGTGGCTGGGAATTGTGCAGGCAACAATTTCCGGGGCAATCGGTGTGTGGTTCCTTGCTGGCTCTACGGAAGGCTGGTTCGGTGGCAAGCTTGCCATGCCCCTTCGAGTCATCCTGTTCTTCGGGGCACTTAACCTGCTGCATCCAGGGGGGCTAAGTGACTTTATTGGCCTTGGTATCGGTTTGCCTATTTACTTTTGGCAGCGTTTTCGGTTGCGCAAGGCGGTTGCCTAATGATTCAGGTCGTGCTGGAGAAAAGGCTCCGGCACGACCGCCATGACCGGTAAACGTCTTTTATTCAAGACGTTATCGTGCTATTCTTCGGGGTTATTTCAAACTCTGGAAGTAGGGGATTTTCATGGCTGTCGAACGCACGCTTTCCATCATCAAACCCGATGCCGTTTCCAAAAACGTGATCGGTCATATTTACTCCCGTTTTGAGGGGGCCGGGCTGCGAATTGTTGCCGCCCGTATGACCCAGCTGTCCAAAGCCCAGGCTGAAGGGTTTTACGCAGTGCACAAAGAGCGTCCCTTCTTCGGTGAGCTCGTAGCTTTCATGATTTCCGGCCCGGTGATGATCCAGGTGCTGGAAGGTGAAAACGCGATGCAGAAAAACCGAGACCTTATGGGAGCCACTGATCCGAAGAAAGCCGACAAGGGCACCATTCGCGCCGATTTTGCCGACAGCATTGACGCCAATGCCGTGCACGGTTCCGATTCCGTACAAAATGCGGCCATCGAAATCGCTTATTTCTTTCCCGCACTCGAAGTGCACTCGCGCTGAGCGGCGTGCAAGACAACCGGGCTGCCCATGTCGCTCAACCTGCTGGGGCTTAACCGCGAGCAGTTCCAGTCGTGGTGCGCGGAACGGGGCGAAAAACCGTTTCGCGCCCGGCAGATGATGCGCTGGATGCATCAGTCCGGTGTGTGTGACTTTGCTCTGATGTCCGACGTTTCCCGCGGTTTCCGCGAGCAACTGTCGGCCTGTGCGGTGATCGAGGCGCCGCGGGTGTTGAAAGACACCACGGCGCCGGACGGCACCCGTAAATGGCTTTTTGATGTCGGTACCGGCAATGCTATTGAAGCCGTCTATATTCCCGAAGGAGATGCGGACGACGAGCCGGCAGCCGAAGGCGCTCCTGTAGCGCGACGTTATCGCGGCACGCTCTGCATCTCCTCGCAGGCCGGCTGCGCGCTCGAATGTTCCTTCTGTTCGACCGGACGCCAGGGATTCAACCGTAACCTGACCACGGCTGAAATTGTCGGTCAGTTGTGGCACGCCAGCCGCAGCCTGTCGGCGGCGACCGGAATGGAGCGACCCATCACCAATGTGGTGATGATGGGCATGGGCGAGCCGCTGGCGAATTTCGATAACGTGGTATCCGCAATGCAACTGATGCTGGATGACCATGCTTACGGTATTTCCCGCCGCCGACTGACCCTGTCGACTTCAGGCATCGTGCCGGCGATGGATCGTTTGCGTGATGCCTGTCCGGTGGCGCTGGCGGTATCGCTGCATGCCCCCAACGACGCGCTGCGCGATGAGCTGGTGCCGATTAACCGCAAGTATCCGATCAGGGAGCTGATGGCTGCCTGCGTGCGGTACATCGAAAAAGCGCCGCGGGATTTCGTCACCTTTGAATATGTGTTGCTTGCCGGTATCAATGACAGTGTTGCGCAGGCCCGCGACCTGGTGCAGACCGTGAAGCATGTGCCCTGCAAGATCAATCTGATTCCTTTCAATCCTTTCCCGGGCTCCGGTTATGAACGCAGCGCGATACCGGCTATTGCCGCTTTCCGTGATGTGCTGCATCAGGCGGGGCTGACTACGACGGTACGAAAAACGCGCGGCGACACCATTGACGCCGCCTGTGGCCAGCTGGCCGGACAGGTTCGTGACAAAACCCGGCGCGTGCAACGTCGCCTGGAGGAGAGCAGAACATGATTTGCAAGGTTAATGGAATGTTCGTGCATCGCCGTCTTTGGTCGTGTTGGCTTGTTGTGGCCGTATTGGTGACCGGCTGCGCGGGTGGCGGGATGCAGGAGCAGTCGGCTGACCTGCAGCCTTCAGTGAATACCACCGGCAACGAAAGCGACGCCCGGAACCGCGCACGCATCCATACCGAGCTGGCGGCCGGTTACTACGAACTCGGCAACCTCGGCGTGGCACTGGAAGAGGTGCGGATTGCGGAGCAGGCGGATTCTTCCTACGCTCCGATATATAACGTTGCGGCACTGGTTTATGCGGCGCTGAAGGATGACCGGCGGGCTGAAGAAAGTTTCAACCGTTCACTGCGGCTGGTGCCCGGGGATCCCGACGCCAACAACAATTACGGCATGTTCCTCTGTCAGCGCAAGCGTGAAGCGGAGGGCATCAAATATCTGCTCACGGCCGTGCAGAATCCGCTTTACCAGAATCCGGAACGCTCGCTTGTCAATGCCGGTGTCTGTGCGCGCCGGCGTGGTGATGACGCCTCCGCACAGGAGTTTTTCCTGCGTGCCGTGGCGCTGCGGCCCAATCAGGCGCAAGCGCTTTACCAGCTGGCAGACCTTGCTTATGTTTCCGCGAACTACGCTGCTGCGCAGGGTTATCTGCGCCGTCTGGCTCAAGCCGCACAGGCCAACGCTGAAGTGCTGTGGCTTGCCGTCCGGGTCGAGCGCCGCATGGGTAATGCCAATGGCGAGGCCAGTTACGCTCAGCAGCTGCGAAAGAATTTCCCTGAATCGAAAGAGGCAGCCGCGTTGCAGGCGGGCCGGTTTGAATGAGCGAAACCGACACAACGGTTGAATCCGCGGCTCCTGAGTCCGCAATACGCCCGGGGCGTGCACTGGCCGAGGCCCGCACAAGCCGTAACCAGACCGTCGCCGAGATCGCGCAGCAGCTAAAGCTTTCGGCGTCTCAGATCGAGGCGCTGGAGGCGGATGACTACGCACGCCTGCCGGGGCCAGTGTTCGTCCGTGGCTTTGTACGCAATTACGCGCGCCTGATGGAGCTGGATGGCGAAGCTCTTGTTGCAGGGTTGACGATGCCCTTGGATCCGCTGGCGGCCGGTGCGGCGATTCCCCATTCCCATAACATTCCGTTCCCTGATGGCCGCGGACCCCGCTGGCCGATTTATGCAGCGCTGATTGCAGTGCTGGCGGCGATCGTGGTGCTGTTCGAATTTATCCATTCATCGCCGCCTGCTGAGGTGACTGATACTCCAGTATCCCCGGCGCCGGCAGTGGCGCAGCAGGTTTTCCCGCCGCAGAGCGACGTTTCTGCAGTAATGCCGACTCAGCCCGTTGCGGAGCCGGCTCAACCGGCTCCGGTTTCAGTCCCAGTTGCCGTCCCGGCTCCCATGCCTGCGCAGTCACCTGCACCCGCAACCGTATCTGCGCCACCAACCCAGCAGATACCCGCTGCGGCGCCTGAGGTAAAACGCGCCGGCGCAGTGGAAATGAAGATGGTTTTTGAAAAACAGTCTTGGGTTGAGGTGCGCGAACGGGATGATCGCATCGTGTTTTCCCAGCTTAGCCCTGCGGGTGCCGTGCAGATCATCCAGGTTGTGCCGCCGCTGAATGTGGTGATTGGCAGCGCCAGCGGCGTCAAAGTGACCTACAAAGGACGATCAGTGGATCTGGCGCCGTATGCCAAGAATGAAGTGGCGCGATTTACACTGGAGTAATTCATTGATGACTGCCTGTCTTCCATCTCACGGTCCGGCGCCACGCCGGCGCAGCTCGACAGTAAAAGTCGGGAATGTGCTAGTTGGCGGCGGCGCGCCGATTGTCGTGCAGTCTATGACCAATACCGATACGGCGGATATCTCGGGCACTGTCGAGCAGGTTGCAGCACTGGCACGTGCCGGATCAGAGGTTGTGCGGTTGACGGTGAACAATGCCGAGGCTGCTGCTGCGGTACCGGTTATCCGTGAGCAACTCGATAAGCGCGGCGTCAACGTGCCGCTGGTCGGCGACTTTCATTTCAACGGACACCGGCTGCTGACCCAGTTTCCGGCCTGTGCCGAAGCCCTGGCCAAGCTGCGCATCAACCCGGGTAATGTCGGCAAGGGAGCAAAGCGCGACGAACAGTTCGCGACCATGATTGACTTTGCCTGCCGGCTGAACAAGCCGGTGCGTATCGGCGTCAACTGGGGCAGTCTTGACCAGGAATTGCTGGCGCGATTGATGGACGAAAACGGACGGCTGGCACAGCCGCGCGACGCGACCGTGGTGATGCGTGATGCGCTTGTGACTTCCGCTCTCGAAAGCGCGAAACAGGCTGAAGATCTGGGGCTGCATCACGACCGTATTGTCCTGTCGTGCAAGGTCAGCGGCGTACAGGATCTGATCTCGGTCTATCGCGACCTGGCGTCGCGTTGTGACTATCCGCTTCATTTGGGATTGACCGAAGCGGGCATGGGCTCCAAGGGCATAGTTGCGTCGACAGCGGCGATGGCGGTGCTGCTGCAGGAAGGCATAGGAGACACGGTCCGTGTATCGCTGACGCCGGAGCCGGGCGGCGACCGCACCCGTGAGGTTATTGTTGCCCAGGAAATGCTGCAGACCATGGGCCTGCGTTCGTTTGCACCGCTGGTGATTGCCTGTCCCGGCTGCGGACGCACCACGAGCACGGTGTTTCAGGAGCTTGCCAATCGCATCCAGAGCTATCTGCGCGAGCAGATGCCCGAATGGCGCGGCCGTTATCCCGGCGTCGAGAACATGCACGTTGCAGTGATGGGCTGCGTGGTCAATGGACCCGGCGAGAGCAAGCAGGCCAATATCGGCATCAGTCTGCCAGGTTCCGGCGAGACACCGGTGGCGCCGGTTTTTGTCGACGGTGTGAAAACCGTGACACTGAAGGGCGATCAGATCGCCGAAGAATTCCAGCGCATTGTCGATCAATACGTGCGCGATCATTACGGCGTTGCCGAGGCGGCTGTTGCCGCGGCGCGCTGACCGGACGGAATTCAGGATATGGCCAACAGGGTGCAGGGCGTGCGTGGCATGAATGATGTGCTGCCGGATGATGCTCGCTACTGGACGTTTTTCGAGAATACGGTGCAGCGCTGGCTGCATGCCTATGGTTATCGTGAAATCCGCATGCCGATCCTGGAGCGTACCGAGCTGTTCGTGCGTTCGATCGGCGAAGTCACGGATATCGTCGAGAAGGAAATGTACACCTTCAAAGACGAACTCAACGGCGAACAGCTGACGCTGCGTCCCGAGGGTACGGCTTCGTGCGTGCGCTCGGCGATTGAACACAACCTGCTCTATCCCGGTCCGCAAAGACTGTGGTACCGCGGACCGATGTTCCGTCACGAACGACCGCAGAAGGGGCGTTACCGGCAATTTCATCAGGTCGGTGTTGAGGCGCTGGGTTTTGCCGGGCCGGATATCGATGCCGAGCACATCCTGATGTGCGCGCGGCTGTGGAAGGCGCTGGGACTGGATGGCATTACGCTGGAGCTGAATTCACTGGGGTCATCCGAAGCCCGTGCGCGTTATCGTGCGAAGCTGGTGGCTTATCTGGAAAGCCGGGTCGGCGAACTGGATGAGGATGCGAAACGGCGCATGCACAGCAATCCGCTGCGTGTGCTCGACAGCAAGAATCCGGCTATGCAGTCGCTCATCGAGGCGGCGCCGCAACTGGCCGACGATCTGGATGACGAGTCGGCGCAGGCATTTGCGGCGCTGCAGGCTTCACTGCGTGCCGCCGGGCTGGCCTTCCGCATCAATCCGCGCCTTGTGCGCGGGCTGGACTATTACAATGGCACCGTTTTCGAATGGGTGACCGAGCGGCTGGGGGCGCAGGGTACAGTGTGTGCCGGCGGCCGTTATGATGGCTTGATTGAGCAGATCGGCGGCAAAGCGGCGCCGGCCTGCGGGTTTGCGATGGGTGTCGAGCGGCTGCTGGCCTTGCTGGTGGACGGTTCTGCGGCGGTACCGGAAGCGGTGGCTGATGTATATATCGTTCGCCAGGGTGATGCGGCGACTGCCTGGGCGGAGCAGGTGGCGGAGCAGATGCGTGATGCAGGGCTTGCAGTAATCCTGCATTGCGGCGGCGGCAGCTTCAAGTCGCAGATGAAAAAAGCGGATGGCAGCGGTGCGCGGTTTGCGGTGATCATCGGCGACGATGAAGCGC
>JAURHM010000005.1 GCA_030833315.1 Burkholderiales bacterium | reverse complement strand
TCTGGCCGACCAGCATGGTGTTCAAGAAGGGGCACCGCATCCGTATCGATATCCAGCCCCGCGACGGTGCCGGCAGTGCGCCGTATACGCATTACCACTGCGATTACAACGCCGGCGCGAAAAACACGATTTATGCCGGCGGCAAGACGGCGTCCTATCTGATGTTACCGATTATCCCGGCGAAGAAGGGGCGTTAACCGGCATTCGTGTCACTGCTTAATAAAAACAGCGCCGCGAACGGCGCTGTTTTTATTTGCGGTTTGCACGCGGCTCAGCGTGCGTCGAGCGTATCCCGTACCCAGGCCAGTACCGCGTTCAGCCGCGGCGGCAGCACATCTTCGGATTCGTCAAACGTCACCCAGCGCCACTCGTCGTAAGCGGGCTGCCCTAGTTCATGCACGATGGGCAGGATCACTTCATGGGTCTTGGTGATCGCCAGGTAATACCGCGCGATTTCGCCGGTACCGTAGGCGATGGTTTCCTTGTGCGATTCAGCGGCATCGAAGGACAGGTCCGAAATGCCCGTACCTTCGGTCGCCTCTCGCCGGGCGGCATCGTGCGCGCTTTCACCTTCGTCGAGCAAACCCTTTGGGAAATCCCAGTGTTTGCCCGAGCGCAGTACCAGCAGCCGCCAGTCGCCGCCGCTGCGCCGTGCGATGACGACGCCGGCGGAGCGGATAACGGTTGCGGGTGCGGTCACGGAATCTGGATCTTGCTGCCGGGATTACCCATGCCGGGTACGACAATCGACGAAGCCTGCTGGCGGCGCAGTTCCTGCAGTTCACGCACCGTGCGCTCGACGGCTTCCTTGGCGGCATCGCCGAATTTCTCGACGGCTTCAGCCAGACCTGCGGCTTCGATCTCAAAATTGATCGGCAGCGGGCCGGCGTTGGTCATGATCTGCGCTTCACCGAGATAGACCGTCGGGCGCGTGCTGTCGTCGGCGCCAGAGCTGGTGATCGGAGTCATGCGGCGGATGGTGCCGACCTTGCGGTCGGTGATGACGTCTTCGCGATACAGCGTCGTCGCGTCCATTTTGCTGTCAGGGGTATCGGGTCTCTGGGCCATGGCGATTGCGTCCGGTGTGGAAGGTAGGAAAGGGGCTTAGGGTATCAAAAACGCCCGGTTGATGGCATGCCCGGTGCGATAATGCCGCCATGTCCGGCATCATTCTGACCACAATCAACGCCCGCTATGTCCATGCGGCCCTCGGCCTGCGTTATCTGCGCGCCAATATGGGCGAACTGCGTGCGGCGACCCGCATCCGTGAATTCGTGCTCGGCGACCGGCCGGCGGACATCGCGGAAAAGCTGCTTGCCGACCGGCCGCGGCTGATTGGTTTCGGCGTCTATATCTGGAATGTCGAGGAAACCACGCGGCTGATTGCCATCATCAAGCGCGTCGCGCCGGAAATCATTGTTGTTGTGGGCGGCCCCGAGGTCAGTTACGAAACCGGAGAGCAGCGCATCTGTGCGCTCGCCGATTACGTGGTCACCGGCTGGGGTGACATTACCTTCCCGCAACTGTGCGCCGACATCGTGGCCGGACGGGCACCGGCGCAGAAGGTGCATGCCGGCAAACAGCCCAGGCTCTCGGATATCACCTTGCCTTACGCCGAATACAGCGACGAGGACATCGCGCGACGGTTCATTTATGTCGAGGCCTCGCGCGGCTGTCCGTTCAAGTGCGAGTTCTGTCTGTCGGCGCTGGATAAAACGGCCTGGCCCTTCGAGCAGGAGCGTTTCCTGGCTGAACTGAAGGCGTTGTATGACCGCGGCGCTCGGCATTTCCGCTTTGTTGACCGTACCTTCAATCTGAAAGTGGCAGCGAGTCTGGCGATTCTGGATTTCTTTCTGGAACGCCTCAGCGATGACCTGTTCATCCATTTCGAACTGATCCCTGATCACCTGCCGGAAAAACTCAAGGCGGCGATCCTGCGTTTCCCGCAGGGCCGGCTGCATTTTGAAGTGGGAATCCAGACCTGGGACGAGGCGGTGCAGTCGCGCATCTCGCGCAAGCAGGACAATGCGCTGGCCGAGGCCAATCTGCGCTGGCTGCGCGAGGAATCGCCCGCCCTGATCCATGTTGATCTGATTGCCGGGCTGCCCGGTGAGGACCTTGCCACCTTCGGCCGCGGCTTTGACCGGCTGTATGCGCTGAAGCCGCACGAAATCCAGGTCGGCATCCTCAAGCGCCTGCGCGGCGCGCCCATCGACCGCCACACGACCGCGCATTCGATGCGCTACAGTCCCGATACGCCTTATGTGGTGCTGGCCACCGACGCCGTGAGCTTCACCGACGTACAACGCATCGTGCGCTTCGCCCGTTACTGGGACCTGATCGGCAACTCCGGCCGTTTCCATCGTGCCTTGCCGCTGCTTCTGGTTGATGCGCCGTTTGCGCGCTTCATGCAGTTCACCGATTGGCTGTATTCGCGGACGGCGAAGACCCATGAATTTGCGCTGGAAAAATTGTGCGGGTACCTGCACGATTTCCTTCTGGAAAACGGTGCCGATGCAGCGCTGGTGGTTGAGTCGGTGGCCTTCGACTACGAAGCGAGCGGCGCCAAGGGGCGCTTGCCCTTCATGAAATCCGGCACGCGGCCGGAACCGCAGCCGGGCGCGCGTGGCAAGCTGCGCCAGACGCGCCATGTCCACGCGTGATTTGCCGCAGAACGAGGAGTTGAGCGATGCGACGTTTTGATCCCAATGAATTTGCCCGCAACGTGCTGGGTGAGAAGCTGCAGTCCTGCAGCGAGCGGCCGATGACCGGCTTTTTCCGAGACGGCTGCTGCAATACCAGTCCGGAAGACGCCGGCGTGCATACGGTGTGCGCGGTAATGACTGCTGAGTTTCTGGAATTCAGCAAGGGCCGCGGCAATGACCTGTCGACGCCGGTGCCGGAGTTCGGTTTTCCAGGCCTGCAGCCGGGCGACCGCTGGTGCCTTTGCGCGCCGCGCTGGCGCGAGGCGCTCGATGCGGGGTGCGCACCGCGGGTGGTGCTCGGGGCAACGCATGAGGCGTCGCTGGAGTTTGCTTCACTTGCGGATTTCAAGAAACACGCCATTGACCTTTCATAAGGAAGGACACTCATGACCGACATTGACGGCAAGACCCTGGCGCCGGTGGTTTCGCAGGATCTGATCACGCTTACGCACATCATCTATGCACTGCATGCCTTCAGCGTGATGACGGGCATGTTCAGTGCGGCATTCATCGTCACGGCTTTCCTGACCGGCTGGCCGTCGATCATCGCGGTGATCATCAATTACGTGAAACGCAACGAGGTGCGCGGCACATTCCTTGACTCGCATTTCTCCTGGCAAATCCGTACCTTCTGGTGGTCGCTGCTGTGGGTGGTGATTGCCGGCTTGCTGATCGCGACCTTCATCGGCATGGTGATCGGCATACCGTTGATGATTGTCGTCGGGCTGTGGATTCTCTACCGGATCGTCCGCGGCTGGCTTGCGCTGCCGGGCCGCAAAGCAATGCCGATGCCGGACTGAGATGTCTGTCCGCATCGACAAGTGGCTGTGGGCCGCACGTTTTTTCAAGACCCGTTCGGTGGCGCAGCAGGCGGTCGAAGGCGGCAAGGTCCGCGTCAACGGCGAGCGCGTCAAGCCGGCGAAGGATCTGCGCGTCGGTGACGAACTGGCGATCCAGATCGGCAATGCGGAATGGCTGATCCGTGTCGAGCAGCTATCGGACAAACGCGGTCCGGCAACCGTTGCGCGTACGCTGTATGCTGAAGACGAAGCCGGCCGCATCCGGCGTGAAGAACAGGCGGCATTGCGCAAGTTCGCCGCCGATCCCGCGCAGGACATCCACGGCCGGCCGACCAAGCGCGAGCGGCGGCAGCTTGACCGCTGGCGCGACCACTAGATTCGCAAAAGGAATACAGTCATGAGCAACAATGCAAAAGAAATCGACCTCGAACAGGCCGCGGAACTGATCCATGCGCTTGAGCGCGACCTGGCGAAAGTGCAGGGTGGTGCGGAAGACGTGCAGCGTTTGCGCGATGAAGTGGAGACCCTGCGCAATGTGCTCAACTCACCGGTGCAACGCCACCACTGGGTCAGTGACAGCCTGCATGACATCCGCGACCTGCTCGACGAGACCGTGGACGAGGCGATTTACGAGGGCACAACGATCAGCCGTTATGCCGCGGACATTGGCCGTATCCTCGGTCTGTGATTGACTGAAAAGTCAATATAAAAAAATACCTGGAGTAATAAGTTATTCCGGACGCGCGCAGCGCAAGCCGGAATCATGTGCTCCAAATCAGGCGTCTGCGCCGATCCGATGCCCGGCGGTAATACTCAACCGCGCTGCACCCCCGACTTGCCATCCTCCACTACATATTGCCCGAGGTTATACGCCCGCGATTGCGGATCGGCGGCATCGTAAACGCCGCGGAAGCTGGTTTCCCATCGCCGCGGCGTGACTTCGTATTTCGAATAGCCGCGCCGCTGGCTGTTGGCGAATTTCACATGCGGATTTTTGGCGAGCAGTGTTTCGTTGCGCGCGCGGCTCGGGCCGTAGGACGTGATCGATGTTGCGACAAACTCGCTGGCCACCACCGGCGAGCGTTCATTGTCGAAATCCACTTTCAGGTCGCAGGCCGCAGCGAAGTGCACATCGCCGCCAAGTACTACCGGATTGCGAACCTTGCGTTCGGCAATGAACTTGAGCAGCCGCTCACGCGCCGCAGGGTAACCGTCCCAGCCATCGGTATAGACCGTGCGCGTGTCGGCGCCGCGATCGGCCTGTGCCATCAGCGTGGTCTGCGCGATGATGTTCCAGCGCGCAGGTGAGGCCGCCAGCGCCTGTTCCAGCCATTGTTCCTGCGTGCGCCCCAGAATCGAGTGTTCCGTTTTCGTGCGGTCCGCGCACTCCGCCACATTGACCTGATTGCCGCCGCCGCGTCCGGGGCGCGAGCACACGTGGTAATCGCGGTACTGGCGCATGTCGAGCAGCTGGATACGCGCAAGCTGGCCCATCGCATGCGTGCCATAGATCTTCATGTTCGGCCCACCGCTGAAGGTGCCGGGCGGCAGCGGCATGTGTTCGTAATAGGCCTGATAAGCGGCGGCGCGGCGGGCGAGGAAGGCCTCGACCGGGTCAAGGTCCTGTGAGCGGTCATTTGCGTAATCGTTATCGACTTCGTGATCATCCCAGGTCACCAGCCAGGGGCAGGCGGCATGGGCGGCCTGCAGGTTCGGGTCCATCTTGTACTGCGCGTAACGGTTGCGGTAATCGGCCAGTGTATAGGGCTCGGGGATATGGTGATCACGCACCCGGCCCTTGCCCCAGGAACTTTCGTAGATGTAGTCGCCGACATGCATCACGAAATCCAGCTCCTGACCGGCCATGTCGCGATAGGCGGCATAAAAGCCGTGTTCGTAGTGCTGGCATGAGGCCACCGCAAAACTGAGCTTGCCGCGGGCGTCGTCGGCGGCCGGCGCGCTGCGCGTGCGGCCGACCGTGCTCACCGCATCGCCGGCCATGAAGCGGTACCAATACCAATGCGATGGTGCGAGCCCTTTCGCCTGCACATGCACCGCATGCGCCAACTGCGGCATTGCCAACCCTTCGCCGCGATCGACAATTTTGCTGAACTTGGCATCCGCGGCAATCTCCCAGCGCACCGGCACATTCGCGTCTGGCATGCCGCCGCCGTTCAACGGATCCGGTGCCAGCCGCGTCCACAGCACCACGCTTTCGGGTTGCGGATAACCGGAGGCGACGCCCAGCGAGAACGGATTCTGCGCAAAGCGCGGCTGTGCAAGGATGCGGGTGGCGGGCAGGGCCAGCGCGGCGGAAAGGGCGGCGCTGCGGATCAGCAAGCTGCGACGGGTGTTGTTCATATTGAAACTATAACGCCTGACCGTTACGGTTTGTGGACAGGCCCGCACAAGGAGTTTCAGGGTGTTTGAGCTGATTAATTGGGTAAACTGCAACGATGCAGTTGTTTGCCTGTGAGGGAAGTTGATGAATGTATTAAGAAAAGCAGCCTTTGTTTTGGGCTGTGCTTTTTTGATTACGGGGTGCGCTTTGAATTCGGCGTCGCCGGTCCAATCGAAGATCGTAACCGGCTGCATGACCTGCCGCGTAAGCATCGCTCTGCCGCCATCCGCAGTCGTCAAGGACCGCCTCGTTGATGTCTCACGCGCCGACTCACCGGCGACCGTGATCGGCGAGCAGGTGATCAAGACCGCCGGCCGGCAGGTTCCGCTTGCCTTTGAGATTGCCTACGACCCGAAACGGATTGAAGAACGTTTTACCTATTCCGTGCAGGTGCGCATTGAGGATGAGAATGGCCGCCTGCGTTTTATCAGCGACCGGCATTACCCTGTGCTGACCAGTGGTGCGGGGCGGTATGTCGATCTGTTGCTGATCGCGGCGGCTACGCCGGCACCCTGGTAATCAACCAGTCCTTCATCAGATGACGACGCTCAACATCATTGGTCCCGGACGCGTCGGGCTCACGCTGGGCGCATTACTCGTGCGCAAGGGACTTTGTGCGTTGCAGGACGTACTGAGCGCCGAGTTCGTGACAGCGGAAGCGGCGGTGGCTTTTATCGGCAGCGGTCGGGCAGTGCGTAAGCTGGCTGACATGCGGCCTGCAGCGTTGTGGCTGCTGACGCCGCCGGATGGCGCGATTGCATCGATGGCTTCGGCGCTGGCGGCGACCGGTAACGTGCGCGCCGGAGATGTGCTGTTTCATTGCAGCGGTGCGCAAGCCGCATCGATCCTCTCGCCGTTAGTGGCCTGCGGGGCAAAGCTGGCGAGCGTGCATCCGCTGAAAAGTTTTGCCGAGCCGGAGAGGGCGCTTGAATCGTTTGCCGGCACCTGGTGCACGGTTGAAGGCGACGCCGCAGCACTGGCGCTTCTACGGCCGCTGTTCGCACAACTTGGTGCACGCGTGGCGCAGATTGATCCGGCGGGCAAGACGCTGTATCACGCGGCCAGCGTGCTGGTGTGCAACGATCTGACGGCTTTGATGGAATCCGGGCTGCGTGCGTATGAAAGCGCTGGGCTGGACCGTGCCACGGCGCAGTCGATGATGGAGCCGCTGGTGCGCGAGACTCTCGACAATGTATTTGCGCTGGGGACGGTGCGGGCGCTGACCGGGCCGGTGGCGCGGGGTGATGCTGCGGTGGTTTCACGACAGCTGGCGGCGCTGACTGCACTGGATCCGCGGCTTGCCGAGGCCTACCGTGCGTTGAATGCGGTAGCGTTGGATCTGGCGCGGGCGCAGGGCCGTGCCCCGATTGCTGCGCTGGATGCGGTTGCTGCGGCCCTTCGTGGCGCTGACAGAAAAGAATAATAAAAACAGACCATTAAATATTCACGCCAGCCTGTGGTCGCGGCGGGGCAACGACGCAGGCGCTTGTTACAATCGCAGCATGACCGAATATCCGAAACACGCGACGCCGTCGCCCGCAGCACCCGTTGATGAATCCACGCTGGCCCTGATTCGCACACAGGTGATACGCGGGGTCGCGCTGAACCGCGAGCCGGGTTATCACTTCGCCGGCAATTTCCTGGATCTGTCCTATGACCATGTCGGCACCGACCACACCTCGCTGTCGGTGGATGTCCAGCCCTTCTCATCGACGGTGGACGGGCAGCTGAGCCTTTCGGGCTTTGCGATCCTTGCGGATCTGGCGATGGCTGGTGCGGTGCGTGCTGGTCTGGAGCCGAGTACGCGGCTGGCAACGGTGACGATGAATTTGCAGTTCACAGGTGCACGTGCCGATGGCCGTCTGCATGGTCGCGGCGAGATGCACGGTTTTGTCGAAGGTGCTGCGGGTCGCCAGGGTTTGAGTACCGTGACGATCCGTAACGAGGCCGGGCTGGTGTGCACGGGCACGGCAACCTTCATGGTGCTGAAGCCGCCGAAGGGCGTCGAGCTGCATCCGGTGCCGCACCGTCGCCGGGGCGAGAACCCGACGCCAGATATTCCTGGCGGCAAACTCCTTCCGGACGAGAAAAAAATTGTTGCAGCCGCGGAAGCCTCGCTGGCTTGGGTGCGCGAGCACGGCGGTTCCTTTGTAAGGCATTTCTGGGGTGTGCAGTCGACCCATCAGCCTGGCGGTTCGCATGCGACGGTGAAGAACGGCCCGCATATCGGCAACCGCGTCGGACATGTGCA
This sequence comes from Burkholderiales bacterium, assembly GCA_030833315.1. Classification (GTDB taxonomy): domain Bacteria; phylum Pseudomonadota; class Gammaproteobacteria; order Burkholderiales; family SG8-41. The sequence continues at coordinate 80,737 of JAURHM010000005.1, read as the reverse complement.
GGGCGGCATTCTGCTCGGACTGGCTGCTGAAAACGCCAGTGCCGCGCTGACGCCGCACTGGCAGCTCACCGCGCTGTCGGCCTGGTATATCAGTCCCGGCGAGGGCCGCGCGCTGAAAATCCGTTCCAAGGTTGTGCATCACGGCCGCCTGGTGGCAGTGGTGCGAACCGAGGTCACCGGCAAGGGACGCGACGGCAAACAGCGCAAAGTGTTTGAACTCATGACCACCCACGCCTACCGCGCGGAGTAACCATGCCGCTGCGGACGCTGACCGGCAAACATGCCGATCCGCGCAAGGGGCGCGGCGCTGGCGTCAATCCCGAAGGGCGCTTTGAGCAGGTCGGGCGCGAGGGTTATGACGACGGGTGGGAAAGCGCTGCGCAGGACGAAGAGCGTGCGCTGAAAACCGTGGTGACCGATGAGCGCGCAAAGTCGATCATCGCGCGCAACGATTCGCCGGACATTCCCTTTACCCAATCGATAAACCCCTACCAGGGCTGTGAGCACGGCTGCATTTATTGTTATGCGCGCCCCAGTCATGCCTATCGCAACCTGTCTCCGGGCATTGATTTCGAAACGAAGATCTTTGCCAAGATCAATGCGCCGGAGTTGCTGCGCAAAGAATTATCCAAGCCCGGCCACAAATGTGAATTGATTGCGCTTGGTGCCAACACGGACCCTTATCAGCCAGCCGAGCGTTCGCGTGGTATCACCCGCGGCATCCTTGAAGTCTGTGCTGAGTTCAACCAGCCGGTGGGTATTGTCACCAAAAACGCAATGGTCGAACGCGACATCGACATCCTCGGGCCGATGGCGGCGAAAGGGCTCGCGGAGGTGTTTTTGTCGGTGACATCTCTGGATCATGAACTGGCGCGGCGCATGGAGCCGCGCTGCACCGCGCCTTCACGGCGGCTGCAGGCGGTGCGTGCGCTGGCGGATGCCGGCATTCCGGTCGGCGTGATGGTGGCGCCGGTGGTGCCCTTCCTGAATGATCAGGAAATCGAGGCGATTGTTGCGGCAGCGGCTGAGCACGGTGCGCAGCGTTCGGCGTACATCCTGATGCGCCTGCCTTTCGAAGTGAAAACGCTGTTCCGCGAATGGCTCGAGCGAAATTATCCGCTGAAGGCCGCGCATGTGATGAGCCGCGTACAGGCGATGCGCGGCGGGCGGGACAACGATCCGGAATTCGGCAGCCGCATGCGGGGCGACGGCGAGTTCGCGCATATCCTCGCGCGGCGTTTTGACATTGCCTGCAAAAAGGCCGGGTTGAACCAGGCGCGGCGCGGTGAGGGCATGCAGCGTGACACCTCTCAATTCCGGGTGCCCGGCGCGGTTAAACAGGGTAGTCTGTTCTAGGGAAATACTGGAGGAGTAGTCATGCGGAATGAAGTAGCGTTGTATGTCGATGAGGCGCTGGGCCGTTACGGTTTTCCCGACGGTCATCCCTGGGGACCGGACCGGCAGGATGCGTTCTGGAAAGAAGCAACCAAGCAGAAGCTCGATCATTCGGCCGCACTGTCTGGTTCGCGTGCAGCAACGGCCGAAGAGATCGCGCGCTTTCATGGCGAAGATCATGTGCAGCGAGTGCACCAGTTATCGGATCAGGGTCACGGGTCGATTGATTACGGCGACACGCCGGCCTTCCCCGGCGTGTACGAGGCCAGCGCGCATGTCGTCGGTGCGGCACTCGACGGGCTGTCGCGCATCATGGCCGGAGATGTCCTGCGCACCTTCCAGCCGATCGGCGGCCTGCATCATGCCTCACGCGACAATGCGGCAGGCTTTTGCGTGTTCAACGATTGTGGCGTGGTGATCGATACGCTGCGTTCGCAATACGGTATCCAGCGTGTGGCTTACGTTGATATCGACGTGCATCACGGCGACGGGCTGTATTACCCCTACGAATCCGACCCTGATCTGGTTTATGCCGACATCCATGAGGACGGGCGTTTTCTGTATCCGGGCACCGGTGCAGAAACCGAGCGCGGCAAGGGGCCAGGTGCGGGACTCAAGCTGAATATTCCGATGAAACCGGGTTCGGGCAACGTCGAGTTCCTCGCCGAGTGGGAGCGTGTGGAGGCGCATCTGCGCGCGCACAAGCCGGAGTTCATCGTGTTTCAGGCAGGCGCGGACAGCATCGCCGGCGATCCGCTGGCGCATCTGCAGTACACGCCGGAAACCCATGCGCACGCGGCGCGGCGGCTGTGTGTGCTGGCCAATGAAATGTGCCAGGGCCGCATCATGGGATTCGGCGGCGGCGGTTATAACCGGACCAATCTCGCGCTGGGTTGGTGCGGCGTGCTGGATGCGTTTATCCGCGGTTCCGAGAAATAAGGATGGCTGCTTTGAAACTCAGCGTCCTCGATCAGTCGCCGGTGATCAGCGGTCACACGCCGCAGCAGGCGATCCAGCAGACCTTGCGTCTGGCGCAGGCCGCTGAGCAGATGGGTTTTTACCGGTACTGGTGCGCCGAGCATCACTCGATCATGGCGCTGGCCGATCCCTGCCCGGAAATCCTGATCACACGGCTGGCTTCGGCCACTTCAAAAATCCGTGTCGGTACCGGCGGCGTACTGCTGCCTTACTACAGTCCTTTAAAAATTGCCGAGCAGTTCCGCATGCTCGAGGCGCTGTTCCCGGGGCGCATTGATCTGGGCATCGGCCGTGCGCCGGGCGGTGACCAGGCGACGGCGATGGCGATGGGGCAGGGGCGTTATCCCTCGGCCGACGATTTTCCGGATCAGGTGCAATACCTCACGGCCTTTCTTGACGATGACATGCCCGATGATCATCCCTTCCGTCAGGTGAAAGCGCAGCCGGCGGGGCCGACCAGCCCGCAGATTTATCTGCTCGGTTCATCGGACTACAGCGGCGCGCTGGCGGCGCAGCTCGGTTTGCGTTTTGCGTTTGCGCATTTCATCAGTGCGCGCGGGGGCGACGTCGTGATGCGCGATTACAAAAAGCGTTATCAGCCGTCACCACGCGAGCCGCAGCCGCAGGCGATGGTCTGCGTGTTCGTGATCTGTGCCGATACCCAGGAGCAGGCGCAGCGTCTGTCGCAGAGCGTCAACCTGCGCCGGCTGAATATGGATTACGGCGTCAATGCACCGGTGCCGACATTGGAAGAGGCGGAGCGTTATCCGTACACCGATACCGACCGTCAGCGCATTGCGCACCACAGCCGGCGCGTCGTGCTCGGCACGCCGGATGTCGTCAAACAGCGACTGCTGGAGATCAAAGCCGAGTTTGAGGCGGATGAACTGATGGTGATTACCATCACCGGTGACTACGACTCACGTCTGCATTCCTATGAATTGCTGGCCGATGCCTTCGCACTGTCATCCGCATGAAACCGGGCGGCGTTAAAGTGAGCATCGGACTGCGTGGCCGGTGTGGCGGCAGCGGATCTTGATAAAACATTGTTTTTATTGAGTTTTAAGAATTTTCTGAGGAGGTTTCCATGAAACAACTGATCGCTGCCGCAATTTGTGCCCTGTTCGCCCTGTCCACCGCGCATGCGCAAGACAAGGCTGACGTTAAAGCCGAAGCCAAAAAAGCGGTGCCTGCTGCCGAGAAAAAAGCAGCACCTGCTGTCGAGAAAGCCAAGAAAGAGCCGAGCGAAGCGCAGAAGAAACAGCAGGAGCGCATGAAGGATTGCAGCGGCAAGGCTGAAGGCAAGTCGGGCGATGACCGCAAGAAGTTCATGAGTTCCTGCCTGAAAGGCGAAGACGGCAAGAAAGAGCCGAGCGCGGCGCAGAAGAAGCAGCAGGATCGCATGAAGGATTGCAGCGCCAAGGCCGAAGGCAAAGCTGGCGATGAGCGCAAGAAATTCATGAGCAGCTGCCTCAAAGGCTGATCGCGATAACAAGCGGCGCTTCCGGCGCTGCAGCGGGAAGGGCGTACCGGTTCCGGTATGCCCTTTTCTTTTGCCTGGCCGGCGCTGGTTGATGCTGCCGGGTTTCAGCCGCGATCCAATGTCCTGCGGGAGGACATTCATGGCCCGTTTCTTTTGCGGCGCAACATAAGAAGTCCGGCACCAAAATAAAGCAATCGCGTCGGTTGCCGCACCGTAACGCGGCGGATTCCTGTGTATCCCGGTGGTTTTCAGGGGCAACAGGGGTTTGCGGCATATGGCACGGCGGTTGCTCATAGACAGCCCAGAAACCAACGGTCATCAATACCGGAGGAGCGCAGCATGAACTGGGCACACCTGATCGAACTGCTGGCGGCGCAACAGTCGCTGTCGGAGTACGAAGCGGAAACATTGTTCTCGGCCATTTTTGATGGCGGGGTTTCCGAACTGGAAATGGGCGGCCTGCTGGTGCTGCTCGAACAGCGCGCATTGACCCAGCAGGAACTGCACGGCGTGCTGGCGGCATTGTCGACACGCGTGTTTCATGCGACTACGCCGGCGACGCAATGGCGGCCGGTGCTGATGCCGGTTTACGGTACTGCAAAGCATCAACCCGATCTCGCGCCGTTACTGGCGATCAGCCTGCGGCGGATCGGCATTCCCGTGCTGGTGCATGGCGCGCTGAGCGGCGGCAGCGGCGTTGCATCGGCTTATCTGTTCCGCGAACTGGGCATCATGCCCATTGCGAGTTTTGCCCAAGCGCAGCAGGCGCTGGGCGCAGGGCAGTCGGTGTTTCTGCCGACCGGAGCGGTATCGCCGGCAATTGCCGATCTGCTGGCCTTGCGCGCCCGCCTCGGCGGCGGCACGCTGGCGCGCCTGCTGGCGCGTCTGGCCGATCCCTTCGGCGGTGAATCCCTACATCTGATTCCCGCATCCGGCGCACGTGAATGCGTGATGCTGCAATCGCTGATCTGCGAAACAGGTACCACCGCGCTGCTGTTTGAATCACTCGACGGCGATGCCGTGGTCGATGCGCAATGCCGGCCGGCGATGACTCTGGTGACCGAAGGTGCCGTGCGTATGCTGTTCGATGCCGAAGCGACGCCGCGTTGCGCCCATCCGTTGCCGGCGGCGCAGGACCTTAAGGGCACTGCACTATGGATTACCGGTGTACTTGAAGGTCGCATCCCGATGCCGGCGCCGATCGCCAACCAGATTGCCTGCTGCCTCTACGGCGCCGGTTATGCGCAGGATCTGAATCAGGCCAAAGCCATAGTGGCCGTGGAAACCGGCAGCCTCGCTGCCGCCTGACCGGTTGCTTATTCTGCGGATTTTCCCCTGCCGCCGTCATGGCCTTTGGCCTTGACGGCGCGTCGCTGTGCTAGACTGCGCGCTGATTTTGCTCTGGTTGGTCCATAACAATTACGCAGTGAAAGGAGTGCACGCATGGGAGCCATATTCCAGTCTCTGGGACGTACCATCCTCGCAGGTTTCATCATTCTCGTTGTTCTTATTGTCGCCACTGGCGGCGCCGGTGCGCGTGGCGGTGACCACGCCTGGTTCGCTTTTCTGTTCCGCTGGCTGCATGTGATGGCCGGTGTGATGTGGATCGGCCTGCTGTGGTACTTCAACTTTGTGCAGATTCCGTCGATGGCCAAGATTCCCGATGAGCAGAAACCGGCTATCGGCAAAGTCATCGCGCCGACCGCACTTTTCTGGTTCCGCTGGGCCGCACTGGCCACGGTGATTACCGGCCTGATCGTTGCTTCAATGAACGGCTATCTCGGCACCGCGCTGATGTTCGGCAAACCGTTCACTGCGATCGGCATCGGCATGTGGCTGGCCCTGATCATGGCCTTCAACGTATGGTTCATCATCTGGCCGAACCAGAAAAAGGCGCTCGGTATCGTTACTGTCGAGGCGCCGGCGAAGGCGGCAGCGGCACGCCTCGCGATGCTGGCTTCACGCTTCAACACTATGCTGTCGGTGCCCATGCTGTTTTGCATGGTGGCCCAGCAGAACGGCGGCCTGTAAAACAGAGGTTTCAGCCGTAAAAAAAGCCCGGGTGATCCCCGGGCTTTTTTATTGCCGGCGTTTCAGCGCGGCGGCGGCGCCCTGTCGAGACCCTCGAGTTTCGTGCCGGGGGCGATACCGTGTTTGCGGAACCAGCCCAGGTTCATTTCCAGCGCATAACGTACCGGCTGTTTCGCGTTGTGCGCGTCGAGGGTATTCGGCTGCATGTCCTCGATATTGACGATCACCCCCTTGTCGTCGATGAAGGCCACCGACAGCGGGATGAAGGTGTTTTTCATCCAGATGCCGTGGTAGCCGATGTTCGGGAAAACGAACAGCATGCCGCGGTTCTCGGGAAGCATGCGCCGGTGCATCAGACCCTGTATGCGATCGGGATCGGTATTGGCAACCTCCGCGGTCAATTTCTGTTTGCCTGCCTTGAGTTCGATCAGCGGCATTTCCGCGTTTGCGGAAAAGGCAACAAAAGAAAAGGTCAGGCAAAAGGTCATGCTGAGAAAGATGCGTTTCATGCGGGAATCTCCGGTGCGGCCTTGATCAGCCAGTGCGCGATGGCGTCGCGCAGTTCGGCAACCTCGCCGATGGCGGGTAACAGATCCAGTTTTACTGCGGGATGACGGATACGGATGTCGTCGAGCAGTTTGGGTACGTCATTTTTCAGGTGACCGCCCTGAGCCATGAACAGGGGGGCGATGCGGATACGCTGATTACCCGCTGCGACAAGTTCAGTGATGGCATCGGCAAGCGCCGGTTTCTGGAATTCCAGGAAGGCCAGGCGGACCGTGAAATCAGGACGGGTTGCGGCGACACGCGCGGCAATGGCGCGGAAGGGTTCCGCCCATTCGGGGTCGCGCGCGCCGTGCGCGAACAATACCAAGCCAGAGGTCTGCGACATGTCAGCCCTTGCCGGTACTGCCGAAACCGCCGGCACCGCGGTGAGAGGCTTCGAAGTCATCAACCACGTTGAATGCGACCTGAACCACGGGAACGATCACCAGCTGCGCCAGTCGTTCCAGCGGGTTGATGGTGAAGGCGGCATGGCCGCGGTTCCAGGTCGAGACGAAGAGTTGACCCTGATAGTCCGAATCGATCAGACCGACCAGATTGCCGAGCACGATGCCGTGTTTGTGGCCAAGGCCCGAGCGCGGCAGGATCATCGCCGCGAGTCCCTGATCGGCAATGTGAATGGCCATGCCCGCGGGAATCAGCGCGGTCTGTCCGGGGTTCAGCGTCAGCGGCGCATCAAGGCAGGCGCGCAGGTCGAGTCCGGCGGAGCCGGGGGTTGCGTATTGCGGCAGCTGGTCGCGCAGGCGCGGGTCGAGGATTTTGACGTCGATGGATTTCATGGGCGCAGTGGGTGGTGTCGTGTTGATCGCCTGGGCCGGTGACGGCTCAGGGGTATCCGGTTATTTCGACTTGCGTGCTTTTGAATCACAAAGCCCGGCGATGTGGGCAACAATCTGTTGTGCGACCACATCCTTTGATGCGAGCGGCAGGCGATGTGTGCCGTTGTCATCGAGCATCGACACTTCGTTGTCGTCGGCGCCGATGGCGTGCTGCGCAAGGTTGGCGATCATCAGCCGCACTTTCTTGCGACGGCGTTTTTCGTCGGCATAGGCGTCGAGGTTGCGGCTTTCCGCAGCGAAGCCGACGCAGAACGGCGGCTTCGGGCGCGAGGCGATCCAGCCGAGGATGTCCGGGTTCGGCACGAGGCTGATGTGCAGCTGGTCTTCCTCGGTTTTCTTGATCTTGTGTTTGCGTGGTGCGCTGGTGCGGTAGTCGGCAACCGCGGCGACGCCGATGAAAATGTCGGCTTTGGCGGCATGTTTTTTTACGGCTTCGAACATTTCCGCCGCGGTCTGTACGCGCGTCACAGCGGCGCCGAAGGGGGCGTTCAAGCTCACCGGTCCGGAGATCAGTGTGACTTCAGCGCCAGCCGCGATGGCCGCGCGCGCCAGTGCATAACCCATCTTGCCGGAGCTGCGGTTGGTGATGCCGCGCACGGCATCAATCGGTTCGAAGGTCGGACCCGCGGTCATCAGCACGCGTTTGCCTTTGAGGATTTTCGGTGCAAGGAAAGCGCTGACCGCTTCGGCCAGTGTATCCGGTTCGAGCATGCGGCCCATGCCGGTTTCGCCGCAGGCCTGGTCGCCGCTTTCGGGGCCGAGAATGGTAACGCCGTCGCGTTTGAGCTGGGCGACATTGCGCTGCGTTGCCGGGTGTTCCCACATCTGGCGGTTCATTGCCGGCGCGACAATCAGCGGACAGTCGCGGGCAAGGCACAGTGTCGACAGCAGATCGTCGGCGAGACCGAGCGCCGCTTTAGCCATGAAGTCGGCGGTTGCCGGCGCGACCACGATGGCGTCCTTGTCGCGCGACAGTTCGATGTGCGGCATGCCGTTTTCGATGCGGCCGTCCCACATGCTGGTGTAAACCGGATGGCCCGACAGCGCCTGCAGTGTCGCCGGCGTGATGAAGCCGCAGGCGGCTTCGGTCATCACCACATGCACTTCAATGCCACGGTCGCCGAGCCGGCGCACCAGTTCCGCAGCCTTGTACGCGGCGACGCCGCCGGTCAGGCCGAGCAGAACTTTTTTGCGATCATTTTTACGTTCAATATCAGACACGTAGCGCTTTCCACGTGAGGGGGAGGCAAGTGTAACTGTAAATCCGGCGACGGGTAAACCGCGGCCGTTCTGGTGCGTTTTTGAGAATCAACCCGGAGAAACCGCGATGGCGATTACCGACTGGCCGCTGGATGACCGTCCCCGCGAGAAACTCCTCGCCAAGGGGCCGCAGGCGCTGTCGGATGCCGAACTGGTGGCGATTTTTCTGCGCACCGGCATCAAGGGCAAAAGCGCGGTTGAACTGGCGCGCGACCAGCTGACCCGATTCGGTTCGCTGTCTGCACTGGCCGGTGCCGCCAATGAATCTTTCTGTTCCGGGCCAGGACTCGGGCCGGCGAAATATGCACAGTTGCAGGCGGCGCTGGAAATCGCAAGACGCACGCTGCGCGAGAAACTGGCGGCGGGCGCGGCGATGTCGGCGCCGGGTGCCGTACGCGACTATCTGCGCCTGCTGCTTCATGCCCGGCCGCATGAGGTCTTCGTCGCCGTTTTTCTCGATGCCCAGCACCGCGTGGTTGCCTCTGAGGAGCTGTTCCGCGGCACGCTGACCCAGACCAGCGTCTATCCCCGCGAAGTCGTCAAACGGGCACTGCATTTCAACGCTGCTGCAGTCATTTTCGCGCACAACCATCCCTCCGGCGTCGCTGAGCCGAGTCGGGCGGATGAGGCGCTGACAGCGGCGTTGAAGCAGGCTCTGGCGCTGGTGGATGTGCGCGTACTGGACCATTTTGTTGTCGCCGGGGACGGTGCTTTGTCCTTTGCCGAACGCGGGATATTGTAAGTTATTGTTTTATTGAATTATTTTTTTGCTGCCGCTGGGTTTCAAGGCGCTAAAGGGTTGAGGCAGAGGGGCATTTCAGTGTATGATCTCGCCTTTTCTGAATTTGCGGAGCACTGAAATGGCACGGGTCTGCTGCGTCACCGGCAAAAAGCCGATGGTTGGGAACAACGTTTCCCACGCCAACAACAAGACGAAACGGCGTTTCCTGCCCAACCTGCAAAAGCGCCGGTTCTGGGTCGAAAGCGAAAACCGTTGGATTAGCCTGCGTGTATCCACCGCCGGCCTGCGTACTATTGATCGCAAGGGCATTGATGTTGTGCTCGCCGACCTGCGTGAGCAGGGCGTACGCGTCTAAACCAGGAAACGATCATGCGTGAAAAAATCAAACTCGAATCGACCGCCGGCACGGGTCACTTTTACACCACCACTAAAAACAAGCGCACGATGACTGAAAAGATGGAGATCAAGAAGTTTGATCCCGTCGCGCGCAAACACGTGGCTTACAAAGAAGCGAAAATCAAGTAATCGCCGCTTCAGCGGAAATGAAGAACCCGCCGGCAGGCGGGTTTTTTATTGCCGCAAAATTCCCCAATCGAGAGGTTGCCGTGGTGCGGCTTACAAGGAAGCAAAGATCAAGTAATTGCCGCGTCAGAAGTAATAAAAAAGCCCGCTGATCAGCGGGCTTTTTGTTTGGTGCTTGCAGCGCTCAGGCAGCGTAGCAACGCAGCTGCCGGGAGAACTTCTGCAGCGCATCGATGCCGCTCGCTTCGGCGCGATGGCACCAGTCTTCCAGTTGTTTGACGAGTTGTTCTTTCGATGCGGTAGAGCGTTGCCAGACCTGCGCCAGTTCGTCGCGCATGGTGTAGACGGTGGCGAGGGTGTTGCTCCGGCGGATCGCGGCTTCACGCTGCTCCAGCTCGGCGGCAGGCAATGCGGCCTTGTCGATGCGCAGCCAGCGCTTGAGTTTACCCATGTCGACGCCGGCGCCTTTGAGTGCCTGCAGTTCGCCGGCGCAGGTTTGACGCAGGGAAGTCGCGTATTTGGCGATCACCTCGTAGCGGTGGGTCAGCACGGCTTGCAGCGTCGCGAGATCGCAAATGGTCTTGGAGTTGTCGAGTACCAGCTTCGGCGCGATTTTCTTGACGTGGGCGAGTCCGAGCGTTTCGAGAATGCGGATATACAGCCAGCCGATATCGAACTCATACCAGCGGTTAGACAGCTTGGCCGAGGTGGCGTAGGCGTGGTGGTTGTTGTGCAGTTCTTCGCCGCCGATCAGGATGCCCCAGGGAATGATGTTGGTGCTGGCGTCGGCAGGCTGGAAGTTGCGGTAGCCCCAGTAGTGGCCGATGCCGTTGATGACGCCGGCGGCCAGGAAGGGAATCCACAGCATCTGCACGGCAAAAACGGTGATGCCGATCGGTCCGAGGAGGATCACGTTGGTGACCAGCATGACGGAAATGCCCCAGCGGTCATGGCAGTAAATGTTGCGTTCGAGCCAGTCGTCGGGCGTCCCGTAACCGTAGCGGTCCAGCGTCTCCTGATTGCGGCCTTCCTTGCGATACAGTTCGGCGCCTTGCAGCAGGACTTTGCGGATGCCGAAAATCTGCGGGCTGTGCGGGTCATCAACCGTTTCGCATTTGGCGTGGTGTTTGCGGTGGATGGCTGTCCAGTGTTTGGTCAGCATGCCGGTGGTCAGCCACAGCCAGAAACGGAAGAAATGCGCCGGGATCGGATGCAGATCCAGTGCACGGTGTGCAGAGTGACGATGCAGGTAAATCGTGACACCCGCGATCGTGATGTGGGTAAGGATGAGGGTATAAGCGATATAACCCCACCACGGTAAATCCAGGACCCCTGTGTACATTCAATTCCTCGTTAAATATGGGTGCTTTTGCAACTAAGGGGTGAGTGTACTGAAGATCAACTGCGGGGGATAGCCCGGATGTCAAAATACACCGGGAACTAATTTGTAACTATTTGTATTTATTGAAAATTATATCTGGTCCGGGCTGGTGTGGACCGTCCCCAGAACCCGTATTTCCCTCTGTGGAAAGGGGATTTCGATGCCGTCGCGGCGGAAGGCCTGCCAGATGCCGGCATAAAGGTCGGAGCGCAGGGCTGCCTGACCTTGGTCCGGGTCGGCGATCCACACGTCCAGTTCGAGGTTGATGCCGCTGTCGGCAAAGCCGGTGATCAGCGCGGCCGGCGCCGGATCGGCGATAACCCGCGGATGCGCGGCTGCGACTTCGATCATGAGTTTTCGTGCGACATCCAGATCCGCGGTGTAGGAGACCTGTATCGACAGGGCGACGCGGACCTTGCGGTCGGTAAAGGAATGATTGACCACCGTCGACGTGTTGATGGTTTCGTTCGGGATGATGGCTTCGAGGCCGCCATGGCCGCGTACCACGACATAACGCGCGGTCATCTGCGTCAGCGTGCCCGAATGCTCGCCGATGGTCACAACATCGCCGATGCTGACCGAGCGGTCGAGAAGGATGATGAAGCCACTGATGTAGTTGGCGGCGATTTTCTGCAGGCCGAAGCCGATGCCGACACCGAGCATGCCGCCGAACACTGACAGCACGGTGAGATCGATGCCCACGGCCGGCAATGCAATCAGGAAAGCGGCCAGCAGCAGGATGACCTGCGCAAGCTTGGAGAACATCACCCGCAGGTTGATCTGCAGCGTGGTGGCTTTCATAAGGCGCGTTTCGATCAGACGGCCCAGCCACAACGCGACGAAAAGCGTGACAATCACCGACAGCGATGCCTGAAGCACCAGCAGCAGCGAAATCTGGTGTTTGCCTGTCGTAAAACCGACATCTTCAAGAATTTCACGCAGCGCCGGCCACAGTCCGGTGAGGTAGATGGCGACCCCGATCCACGCCAGCCAGCTGATCCAGCGCTCCGATACCCGCAGCCAGTCGCTGGGAGCGAAGGTGTGACGCATGGCATAAATCGACATGCGGATCAGCGCCATCGCCAGCAGCAGCGTCGCCGCGACATCCAGCAGCGGCGTTTTCTGCCAGTAATGCAGGATCGCGCGGCCGATGGTGACCATTACCAGTGCCGACAGCGGGAACATCAGCCGTTGCAGGCTGCCGACCCCCAGTGCCTGGGTGACGTCCATCGGCGCATGGCCTTGCACCCGCCGGTTGTAGCTGCGTGCGAGGAACCAGCCGATGCCGATGCAGGAGAGCAGCACGCCGACCTGCCACAGGATCTTGATGCTGCGCAGGTCTTCCAAGAGGTCGAGCAGCAAACCGTGGATTTCAGCGGATACGATCATGGACGTTGATAGGGGTTGCGGAGCATTTTGGAAAATCATGTTAGCACGCAGGAACTGCACATTCAGCCTGCGGCGCGCTCCAATGCCACGGCAAAAAATCCGTCGGTACGGTGAATATGCGGCCACAGCTGCATGTGGTCGCCGCATTCCAGCGTGATGCCTTGTTTCTGCAGCAGGTCGCCGCAGTTCAGTGCGGTGAACTGCGGATGTGCGGCGAGAAATGCGTCGACGATCTGCTGGTTTTCCGTGGTCAGCAGGCTGCAGGTCGCGTAGACCAGCCGGCCGCCAGGTTTGACCAGTCGTGCCGCAGCGTTGAGGATTGAGGTCTGTTTCACCAGCAGCTCCGCCACGCCTTCCGGCGACTGACGGAATTTCAGATCGGGATTGCGGCGCAGCGTGCCCAGCCCGCTGCACGGTGCATCGACCAGCACGCGGTCGATCTTGCCGGCGAGGCGTTTCACCTTGGTGTCGTTTTCATGTGCTATCACCTGCGGGTGCAGATTGGACAGGCCGGAGCGTTTCAGTCGCGGCTTCAGTTTCGACAGGCGTTTCTCCGAAACGTCGAAAGCATAAATGCGGCCCTGCGAATTCATCAGTGCGCCGAGCATCAGTGTCTTGCCGCCGGCGCCGGCACAGAAATCGACCACCAGATCGGTGCGCCGCGGCGCTAGCAGATAACCCAGCAGCTGGCTGCCTTCGTCCTGCACTTCCACCGCGCCACTGGTGAACAGCGGATGGCGGCTCAGCGCGGGTTTGACCTGCAGCCGGATGCCGATCGGCGACAGCGGCGTCGGCGCAGCCGCGATACCTTCGGCTTCCAGCCGCGCCAGTACTTCGTTACGGGTGGCGCGCAGTGTGTTGACGCGCAGATCGAGCGGCGCGGATTCCTGCAATGAGCGTCCGAGCGCACGGATGAAATCCGCATCATGTTCCGGCAGGCGTTCGATGACCCATTGCGGAAGGTCCGCCTCAACCGACAGCGGCAGCGTGCCCTGGGCGCGGGTGCTGTTGAGCCATTGTGTTTCTTCGCTGGAGCACAGTGCGCCTAGCTCGCGTCCGCTGTATCCGCCAATCCGCGCCAGCCATAGCAGCAGCAGCTGGCGGGGCGTAGCCTCCGGCGCGATGTAATCCAGCAGCAGCTTGCGGCGCAATACGCCGAACACCGACTCCGCGACAAAGGCGCGGTCCTGCTGACCCAGCGCCAGACGGTCGCGAAAATAACGGCTGAGCACGGCATCCGCCGGATATTCAAAAGTCAGCACGCGGCTCAGCGCGCTGGCGGCTTCATCAAGACGGCTGTGCGAAGGTCCCGAGCGTGAGTTGACAACCGTTTCTTCGGTTTTCTGGCGGGATTTTTTATATGGAGGTTTCATCGGTCACTGACCCTGATTTCGTCGACGAGTTGCTCTCCCGAGACCTCGCCATGGCGGTTATAAAAACGGATGCGTACCGGCAGATTGCGGTAGTCCGTGGCGAGCCATACGGCGAGGCTTTCACTGTCGCCCTCGCGCACCTGGACCACGGCAATGGTGCGCAGGCGGCCCAGCGGCGTGTCAATGGTTTCCGGCGGCAGTACATCAAAGCTCACCATGTCGAGGCGGGCTCCGCGTGTGAACGGAAAACGGATGCGTCCCGGCGCCGGCGGTGCCAGCGCGAGCTGATACATGAAGCTGATGACATCCTGACTGTCGGCGGGTAGTTCGACCGTGGTCTGCTGCGGCATGCGGCCCAGCCGCACCTTGTGCTCGTTCCAGTCGAACACCGCGATGGATTCTTCGGTGCGACTGCCGCGTTTCACGCTGGCGAGAAACCGTTCGGGGCGCAGCCCCTGATCGGACAGCGTGCCTTTACTCAGATAGTTGTAACGGTGCGGCCGGAACATTTCGATCAAGCCGGTGCTTTCCGACTGGCTGCCCAGCCGGTACTGCGTGCCTTCGAATTCCCAGGTTTGCACCGTACGGCCAACGGGCGTCTGGTCGGGCCCCATCGTCAGTTGATAGGTGATCTGGCCTTTGCGCGGGAAGCTGGGCACCGGAGGCGCTTCGGGCATGCGGAATGCGGTGGGTGCGGCGCTCGCAGTGACTACCGGTTCAGCGGCAGGCGGCGGTGCGGCCGGTTCAGCGGCAGGCGGCGGTGCAGCCGGTTCTGCGGTGGTTGCAGCTGTGCTGTCGCTCAGCACCGGCGCGACATACGGAAGCGCGCTAGCAGAAGGTGCTGCGGCAGCCACACGCTGACGTTGCGGCGCGACGGGTTTTGCGGGCGGCGGGGGCGGCAGCGGTTGCAGGCGTGCGGTCAGCGTCGGCAGTTCGGGCGGCGCTTCCGGCGGCATGAGCCATGAGCCGCCGAGCAGCGCGGCATGGGCGATCAAGGAGATGGCCGCGGCGGCGAGCATGCGCCGCGCCGTGCGGCGTGCGCTCATGGCTGAACCGCTGTCGGCATTTCGATTTTGACGATGACCTGCTCGTAGCGGCTGCCGTCGTCTTCGATGATGCGCATTTTCACCGGCAGCATCGCGTGTTCGTGCGCCAGCCAGATTTCAGTGGCGGTATCGCCGGGCGCGCGCTGCTTCACCAGATGAATGACTGCGAGGCGTCCCATCGGTGTATCCAGCGCGGTGTCCGGGCCGGTGGCGTAATGGTACTGATCGATTTTGCGGCCGTTGGTCATCGCAAACTTCAGATCGCGCACCTGATACGCATTGAGGAACAGGAACTGGTACATCACCGACAACCGGTCCTGCGCACCGGGCGGCAGCGCTGCAGTTTCGCTGCGGCCGTCATGGTTCAGCGTCAGCTTGTGTGCGGTCCAGTCAAAATCGGCGCGCACGCGCCGCGCATCGCTGTTGCCGCGCGTGGCTTCAAAGGTTTGCGGGCGCAGCCCCGTGCGGTTGACCTCGCCGCTGCTGGTGACGCGCGCCGGGCGGCGCTGCACCAGTGCCAGTACGCCGATGGCATGGGTTTCACTGACGATGTTGTAGCGTCCGTCGCGGATCTCGAATACATCCTGCATCACGCCTACGGGCGCACCATTGAGTGAGACCTCATACTGGGCCTTCACGGCTTGTGGCGCAGCAATTGCCGTGGCGGCCGGCAGCAACAATGCCAGCAGCAAGGTCATGATCATGCTGATCCGCTCAGGCATCGGGCGGCGGCGAGAGCAGGGCGCCGGCAGCCTTGCTGACCCCGGCAATCCGGACACGGCCGTCTGTATCCAGCGTCACACGGTCTTCACACAGCCAGCGCACCGCCTGCGGGTAAATGCGGTGTTCTTCGGCGAGCACCCGCGCTGCGAGCGCATCTTCATCATCACCGGGCAACACCGGCACCGCGGCCTGGATGATGATCGGGCCGTGGTCGAGTTGCGGGGTGACGAAGTGCACCGTGCAGCCGTGTACGCGCACGCCGGCCTCAAGCGCCTGACGGTGGGTGTGCAGTCCGGTAAACGAGGGCAGCAGCGAAGGGTGGATGTTGATCAGCCGGCCGCGGTAGCGGTTGACGAAGTCTTCGGTCAGCACGCGCATGAAACCGGCGAGCACGACGATATCGGGACGGTGCGCGTCGATGGCCTGCGCCAGCGCGGCGTCAAAATCGGCGCGTTGTTTGTAATGACGGTGATCGACGACGGCGGTAGCGATGCCGTACCCTGCCGCCGTGGCAAGACCTTTGGCGGCCGGATCATTGCTGATCACCGCGCAGATCTGCGCCGGCAGTTTGGCGGCGATCAGCGACGCCATATTGCTGCCGCGTCCGGAAATCAGTATCGCAATGCGTTTCAGGATGCTGTTTCCTTGTCAGGCCGGATCTGTTGAACCGTCAAAACACGTCAGACCACAATGGTCTGTGCTTCACCACGCTTGCGGCGACGTACCGTTCCGATTTGCCATACGCGCTCGCCGGCTTTTTCGAGCAGCGACTGCGCGCGTTTGGCGTCTTTTTCTGCAACCACGATCACCATGCCGATACCGCAATTGAACACGCGGTGCATTTCACCGTCGGCGATATTGCCGCGTTCCTGCAGCCAGCGGAACAGCGGCGGCAGCGGCCAGGCATCGCTGAGCAGTTCGGCGGTCAGGTTTTCGCCGAGGACACGCGGCACATTGTCGACCAGTCCGCCGCCGGTGATGTGCGCAAGACCTTTGACATCGATTTTCTTCATCAGTTGCAGCACGGGTTTCACGTAAATCCGCGTCGGCGCGAGGATCGCATCCTTCAACGCGCGGCCGCCGATTTTCGAGGTCAGCTTGACGCCTGGCTGGTCGAGAATGCGGCGGACCAGCGAATAACCGTTGGAGTGCACGCCGTTGCTGGCGAGGCCGAGCACGACGTCACCGGGCTTGATGCTGCGGCCGTTAATGATTTTTTTCTTTTCGACGACGCCGACGGCAAAACCCGCGAGGTCGTATTCACCGGCCGGATACATGCCGGGCATTTCGGCGGTTTCTCCGCCGATCAGTGCACAGCCCGCCATTTCGCAGCCGGCAGCGATGCCTTTGACCACATCGGCGGCCGAAGGCACATCGAGCTTGCCGCAGGCGTAGTAGTCGAGGAAAAACAGCGGCTCGGCGCCCAGCGTCAGGATGTCATTGACGCTCATCGCGACAAGGTCGATGCCGATGGTATCGTGACGTTTCCACTGGAAGGCCAGCTTGAGTTTGGTGCCGACGCCGTCGGTTCCCGAAACCAGCACCGGCTCGCGGTAACCTCGCGGCACTTCGAACAGCGCGCCGAAGCCGCCGATGCCGGCCATCACGCCGGGCCGCATCGTGCGTTTCGCGTGCGGTTTGATGCGGTCGACCAGGGCATCGCCGGCATCGATGTCGACGCCGGCATCACGGTAGGTCAGCGATTTGCGAGTGGGGGTTTTGCGTTTCAAGGGAATTCCTGCGTGTAAGGCGGGTAGGGAATAGGGTCGGGGGTCCGGTGATGGTGCACGGCCGCGACGGATTGCCCTGCTAAGATACGCATCCGGCAGCCGGTCTAGCCGTCACGAATTTTATCTTAAATGGGTATCCAGGGTTCCGTTCCAATGCGCTTGCAGGCAGGGTTGTGCGCCCTCACGCCGGTTCTACTCCGATCATGAGACAGCTTGCGCTTGAACTGGCGTCGCCGCCTGCGCCGACGCTGGAAAATTTTGTTACTGGTGCGAATGCCGAGGCCGTGGCGGTATTGCGCGCTCTGGCTGAAGGTGCGCCGTGCGAACGGTTCATTTATCTATGGGGTGCGCCGGGCAGCGGGCGCAGTCATCTCTTGCGTGCGGCGCTGAATTCGCTGGCGGATGCCGGGCGCCGGGTGCGGCTCTACGGCGCGGGCGAGCTACCGCTTGCTGACGAGGGTGCAGAAGTCGTCGGCGTCGATGATGTGCAGCGTTTGGATAACCAAGCCCAGATTAATTTATTCAATATATTCAATAATTTGAGGGAATCCTTCGGGGTGCTGGTGGTGACCGGGGACTGTCCGCCGGCGCGGCTGTCGCTGCGCGCCGATCTGCTGACGCGCTTGGCCTGGGGTCTGGTGTATGAAGTGCGCGCGCTGACCGAAGACGACCGTCGAGCCGCGGTGCTGGATTATGCGAATGCGCGTGGCTTCATGTTGCCGCCGGAAGTGACAGATTATCTGCTGGCTCGGGTGCCGCGCGACCTGAGTTCGCTGCGCGCGCTGGTCGATACGCTGGACCGGGTATCACTCGAACAGAAGCGTGCGGTGACGGTGCCGCTGGCGCGTGAAGTGCTGCAGCTGCTGCAACAGAAAAACTGAAACGAAAACGGAAAACTCAATGATTCTGGCGTTGTTTGATCTCGACAATACCCTGCTCGCCGGCGACAGCGATTTTGAATGGGCGCAATTCCTGATTGACCGCGGCGTTCTCGACCGCGAAGTGTATGAGGCTCGCAATCAGGAGTTTTATGACCAGTACAAGGCGGGCACGCTGGATATACGCAAATTCCTCGACTTCCAGCTGAAGCCGCTGTCTCGTCATCCGCGCAAGGTGCTGGATGAATGGCATGCCGATTACATGCGCAGCCGCATCCTGCCGATGATCCGCCAGTCGGCGCGCGACCTGGTCGAGGCGCATGCCGGCGAAACCCGCGTGCTGATCACCGCGACCAACAGTTTTGTCACCGCGCCGATTGCGCGCGAATTCGGCATCGAACATCTGATTGCCACCGATCCCGAGGCCCGCAACGGCGAATTCACCGGTGGCGTCGAAGGCACACCTTGTTTCCGCGAAGGCAAGGTCACGCGGCTGGAAGCGTGGTTGGCCGCTCACGAACAGAGCATTAAAAGTGTTGAAAAATCAACGTTTTACAGCGATTCCCACAATGACCTGCCTTTGCTGGAGCAGGTCACCCATCCGGTCGCGGTCGACCCCGATGCCAGTCTGCGCGCGCAGGCGACAGCGCGCGGCTGGCCGGTGATGAGCCTCGGCTGAGTGCTGCTGATGCCCATGTATAATCGCGCCGTTTTCTCCTTGCGGCGCTTGGCGAGGGTGCATCAATGGATGCAATCCGTCCTACATACGGCGCTGACTGACATTTCCGCATGATCACCAAGTTTCTCGGCCGCGTGTTTTCGGGCCGCATGTTCAAGTCCGCGAAACCGCGGATCATTCCCGTGGCCGAACACGGCATCAGCCGTGAGCGCATCGGCAGCTGCGCCTTGCGCACCTGCGATGCCTTGCAGGAAGCCGGTTATGCCGCGTTTGTTGTCGGCGGCGCGGTTCGCGACCTGATTCTCGGTCGCACGCCCAAGGATTTCGACGTCGCCACCAACGCCACGCCCGAGGAAGTGCGCGGCATTTTCCGCCGCTCGCGCATCATCGGCCGGCGTTTCCGCATCGTGCATGTGCTCTGCGGCCGCGATCTGGTGGAGGTCACTACTTTCCGCGGACCGGCCGATGTTGCCGATACCAGTCATCAGGTCGAGGACGAACACGGCCGCCTGCTGCGCGACAACGTCTGGGGCGACCAGTCACAGGACGCCGCGCGTCGCGATTTCACCATCAACGCGCTGTTCTACGATCCGGCACGCGAGGAAGTCTGGGATTACCACGGCGGCGTCGCCGATCTGAAAAGCAAAAAACTGCGCATCATCGGCGATCCGGAGCAGCGTTATCGCGAAGACCCGGTGCGCATGCTGCGTGCCGCGCGCTTTGCCGCCTCCTGTGGACTGGAAATGGATGCCGCAACGCGCAAGCCGGTGAAGGCGCTCGCGCCGCTGCTGGCCAATGTGCCCGCGGCGCGCTTGTTCGATGAGATGCTCAAGCTGCTGCTCTGCGGTCACGCCGCGGAGTGCGTCAAGCGTCTGCGCAAGGAAGGTCTGCACCACGGTTTGTTGCCGATGCTCGACGTCATTCTCGAGCAGCCGATGGGCGAGCGGTTTGTCATGCTCGCGCTGAAAAATACCGACACCCGCATCCGCACCGGTAAGACCATCTCGCCGGCCTTCCTGTTTGCCGCGCTGCTCTGGCACGAGGTGCTGGCCGCCTGGAAAAAGCACCAGGCCCGCGGCATGCCGCCGGTGCCGGCGTTGCATGAGGCGATGGACGGCGTGCTTGATCAGCAAACCGAGCAGCTGGCGATCCCGCGGCGATATTCATCCGACATGAAAGAACTGTGGATCATGCAGCCGCGTTTTGAACAGCGCGCGGGGCAGCGCCCGTATCGCCTGCTCGAACAGCCGCGTTTTCGCGCTGCTTATGATTTCCTGCTACTGCGCTGTGAAAGCGGCGAAGTTGAAAAATCGCTTGGTGACTGGTGGACCAGTTTCCAGGACGCTGACGCCGATGCCCGTGCGACGATGCTGGTCACCGACAGTGCCCCGGCGAAAAAACGCCGTAAACGCCGTCGCCGCAAACCGGCTGACGGCGCGCCCGCAGCGGAATAACGGTTGTGACCCAGGCGCCAAGTACGGCCTGCATTGCGCTCGGCGCCAACATCGGAGAGCCGCTGCGCCAGATCGAGGCCGGTTTCAATGCGCTGGCGGCATTGCCCGGCACCCGGCTGACGGCTCGGTCCTCGCTGTATCGCAGTGCACCGGTCGGTTATACCGATCAGCCGGATTTCATCAATGCGGTGGCGTTGATCGACACCACACTGGAACCCCACGCACTGCTCGAGGCCCTTCTGGAGATCGAACGCGTCAACGGTCGCGTGCGCGAATTTCCCAATGCGCCGCGTACGCTCGATCTGGACATCGTGTTGTATGGCGATATGGTCATCCATGATCCCGGTCTGACCATTCCGCATGCGCGAATGCTTGAACGGGCTTTTGTGATGCTGCCGCTGGCCGAGATCGCGCCCGACATGCAGGTGCCGGGGCAGGGCAGGGTCAGTGAACTGGCGGCACGCGTGGATGCGGACAGCATCGCGCAACTGCAACGGATGCCGGCATGAACATGAACCCGGTTCTGAATCCGAAATACCGCTATATCGTGGTCGAAGGTCCGATTGGATCGGGCAAAACCACGCTGGCGAAAAAACTGGCGAGCCATCTCGGCGCCGCGACCCTGTTCGAAGATCCGGATGCCAATCCTTTTTTGCCGGGTTTTTATCAGGACCCCGCTCGACATGCGCTGCCAGTGCAGTTGTTTTTTCTATTCCAGCGCAGCAACCAGGTGCGTGACCTGGTGCAGTCCGACCTGTTCCGCGGCATCACCGTCTCGGATTTCATGCTCGAAAAAGACCCGTTGTTCGCGCGCATGAACCTGAATGACGCCGAACTCGCGCTGTACCGGCAGATTTATGATCATCTCAAGCCGCAGGCGCCGCAACCCGATCTGGTGATTTACCTGCAGGCCGGCGTGGAAACGCTGATCGAACGCGTGCGCCGGCGTGCGACCGCCTATGAAACCTCGATCCCGGATGACTATCTGGTCCGGCTGGCTGATACTTATGCGCGGTTTTTCCATCATTACGATACCGCGCCGCTGCTGATCGTCAATTCGGATAATCTGAACTTCGTTGATTCAACGGCGGATTTTGATTTATTGTTGCGGCGGATCAATGCGCTGCGCGGTCCGCGGGAATTTTTCAGCCTGGGTAACTGACCGTTAAAACCGGTTCGGCCCATCAAGAGGAAACAACATGCGTATCACGTTGAGCAATCTGCACAAGATGATGCGGGAAGGCGAGAAGATCACCATGCTGACCTGCTATGACGCGAGCTTTGCGTCGCTGCTGGATGCCGCAGGTGTCGATACGCTGCTGATTGGCGATTCGCTGGGCAATGTGCTACAGGGCCATGAATCAACCCTGCCGGTGACGCTGCGTGACATTGTTTATCACACTGCCTGCGTGGCGCGCGGTGCGAAAAATGCATTCATCATCGGCGACATGCCTTTCGGCACCTTTCAGGTCAGCCCGCAGGATGCCTTCCGCAATGCCGCTGAAATCATGGCGGCAGGTGCGCAGATGGTCAAAATCGAAGGTGGCCGTTCGATGCTGGAAACCATTGCTTTTCTGACCGAGCGCGGCATTCCGGTCTGCGGTCATCTCGGGCTGACGCCGCAGTCCGTGCACCAACTCGGTGGCTACAAGGTGCAGGGCAAGGCCGAGGACGACGCGCAGCGGCTGCTCGATGATGCGGGGATTCTGGAGCAGGCGGGGGCGGGCATGATCGTGCTCGAAGCCATTCCCGCGGCGCTGGCCAGCCAGGTCACGGCGGCGGCCAGGGTGCCAACCATCGGCATCGGCGCCGGCGTCGATTGTCATGGCCAGGTGCTGGTGCTTCATGACATGCTCGACGTTTATCCCGGCAAGAAGGCCAAGTTCGTCAAGAATTACATGAAAGCTGCCGCCGGATCGATCCAGGATGCGGTCGCGCTGTATGTCGCGGAAGTGCGTTCAGGCAAATTCCCGGGGCGCGAACACTCCTTCTGATTCCCGCGGCGTTCGCCGCCACGATCTTCGGGCGCATATATAATGCGCCCTCTTTCATCCACCACCTGCCACAGACCCACGGTCTCCAATGGACGTCATTCATTCCGTGCACGAGCTGCGCGAACGCCTGCGGCGCGAACCCGACAACGTGTTCGTGCCGACGATGGGCAATCTGCACGAGGGGCACATCGAGCTGATGCGCATCGCCAAGCCGCGCGCGGCGTGCACTGTGGTCAGCATTTTCGTCAACCGGCTGCAGTTCGGTCCCCGCGAGGATTTCGACCGCTACCCGCGCACCTTTGAGGCGGATTGCGAGCGCCTGCGCAATGCCGGCGTCGATGTGGTGTTTGCGCCGGACGAGAAGGAAATCTATCCGGAACCGCAGACTTTCGCCGTGGAACCTTCCGACCTCCAGCACATTCTCGATGGCGGTGCGCGTCCCGGTCATTTCCGCGGCGTGGCCACGGTAGTACTCAAACTGTTCAACATGGTATCGCCGCATGCAGCGATTTTCGGCAAGAAGGATTACCAGCAGTGCCTGGTACTGTCGAATATGGTGCGCCAGTTTGCATTGCCGATTGAACTGATTCTGGCGGAAACGGTTCGCGCTGAAGACGGCCTTGCGCTGTCGTCACGCAACGGCTATCTGACTCCGGCGGAACGCCAGGAAGCGCCGCGGCTGTACCGGGTGCTGAAAAATTCCCGTGGTGAAATCGCCCTCGGCGCGCGTGATTACCAGCGCATCGAACTCGGCGCGATGGCCGAGCTGGCCAAGCACGGCTGGAAGCCCGATTACGTCGCGGTGCGCCGCCGTGCCGATCTGCAACCGCCGTCCAACGGCGAGCGCGAGCTGGTGATTCTGGCGGCTGCCCGTCTGGGCAAGACACGTCTGATCGACAACGTCGAAGTCACCGTACCCTGACCCGGGCCAGATATCCGATCAGTTAGAGCTGAACGCTGGGCCACTTTTCCATTACGGTGATTAAATGATCTTGAACAGGCGTGACCTTAGCATCGGTTTGGCTATCAGTGGCCTGTGCTGGACCGGGGCACTTGCCGCCGCCGAGCCGGTGCCGGCGGTGACCTCAAAAATCATCCTCAAAACCACCCGCGCCTGGGACGGCACCCCCATCGTGTATCCGCAGGGCACGGCCGAGGTGACAGGGATTATCGTCACGCTGGCGCCCGGCGCACAGACCGGTTGGCATGCGCATCCGGTGCCTTCCTTCGGCATGGTGCTGGAGGGGGAACTGGAGGTTGAGTTGCAGGATGGCCGGCGCCTGACGCTCAAGGCCGGTGACGGCCTCGCCGAAGTGTTTGAGCGGGCCCATAACGGGCGCAATACCGGCACTGTGCCGATGAAGGTGCTGGTGTTCTATGCCGGTGTGACTGAAAAAGCACTGACGCAGATGCTGCCGGCGCCGCCGCGTTAAGCACGGCGAACGCCGGTTTGTTCAGTTGCCGGTAAACACCGGATCGCGGCGGTCAAAGCCGGCTTTGACGCCTTCCTTGAAATCATTGGTTTCGCGCAGCATCATCTGCACGAAGGCTTCGCGTTCGGTGGCGGCGCGGAAGGCCGCGAACAGATCACCGTTGAGCGTTTCGCGCGTGGCCTGCACGGCCAGCGGGCCGGACTTGGCGAGTTCAGCGGCCATTTCCTGCGCGACCTGACGCACTTGATCCTGCGCCACCAGACGGTCGGCCAGTCCCAGTTCAAACGCTTCTTCGCCGGGGATGCGTTTGCCGGTGAGGAACAGCCATTTCGCGGTCTGATGACCGACCAGACGCGGCAGCGTCACCGTCATGCCGAAGCCCGGGTGGTAACCCATTGCGCAAAAGTTCGCCGCCAGACGCGCTTCCTTGCAGGTGACGCGGAAGTCGGCGACCAGCGCCAGGCCGAGGCCGGCGCCGATGGCGCTGCCGTGGATCGCGGCGACGATGGGCTTGCGGGTCTGCACCAGGCGTTGTGCCTCGTGGTAGAGGTGACGCGGCTGGGTGACCTGTTTCTGGCCCGCAGCTTCGTCGTCCACGCGCTTTTTCAGGTTGGCGCCCGCGCAGAAATGTTTGCCGGCGGCGGCGAGCACGATGCTGCGGCAGTTGCTGTCCTCGTCCAGCGCTTCCAGCGCCGAGGCCAGCTCACCAATCAGGTCGATGTCCAGAAAGTTATTGGGCGGACGGCGCAGTTCCACTGTGGCGACATGGCCGTCGATGCTGACGCCGATTTCCTTTTCAGTCATGGTCTTTTCCGTTGATTGGTCTGGAGAATGCATGGCGCCGTGATGGCGGCCAGGGACTTGTGAGTGGTGCCTCGGGTCGGACTCGAACCGACACGCCTTGCGGCACCGGATTTTGAGTCCGGCGCGTCTACCAATTCCACCACCGAGGCAGGGGGTGAGGGATTATCGGTCAAACGGCCTTATGGCGGCAACCATTCGCTGTATTCATCCTGTGTATCCGTCCCTATGTATCCATGCCTATCTTTCCGTCCGTATAATCCGCGCGATGCGTCTGGATGATTTCGATTATCACCTTCCCGAAGAGCTGATTGCACAGTCGCCCGCGGCCGAACGCCGGGCGAGCCGGCTGCTGCATCTCGACGGCGCGAACGGTACGCTGCAAGACCTGCGGTTTACCGATTTGCCGGGGCTGCTGCGGGCGGGCGACCTGCTGATCCTCAATGACACCAAGGTCATCAAGGCGCGGCTGATGGGGCAGAAAGCCAGCGGCGGGCGGATCGAGGTGCTGATTGAACGCGTTCTGGGGGCGGGCGAAGCGCTGGCGCAGATCCGTGCCAGCCATCCGCCCAAGGCCGGCAGCGAATTACATCTTGAAGGTGGACTGGTCCTGGAGATGGTGGCCCGCGAGGGTGAGCTGTATCGACTGCGTTTCCCGCAAGAGGATGTGTTTGCCCAGCTGGAGCGTTACGGCGCCTTGCCCTTGCCGCCGTACATCGAACACCGGCCGGGTGTTGATGACGAGACGCGCTATCAGACGGTTTTTGCGCGTACGCCGGGTGCCGTGGCGGCACCGACCGCAGGCCTGCATTTTGATGCGGCGTTGCTGGAGGCCTTGCGTGATCAGGGTATCGGCACCGCGTATCTGACCCTGCATGTCGGCGCCGGTACCTTCCAGCCGGTGCGCACGCAGAATCTCAGCGAACACCGCATGCACAGCGAGTGGTACAGCCTGTCACAGGACACCGTGGATGCGATCCGGCGGCATCGCGACGCCGGCGGACGCATTGTTGCGGTCGGCACCACCAGCCTGCGTGCGCTGGAGTCGGCTGCTGCAGCCGGCGAGCCGGTGGCGGGCAGCGCCGATACCGCACTGTTCGTGCTGCCCGGCTATCGTTTCCGCATCGTTGATTGCCTGATTACCAATTTCCATCTGCCGAAGTCTACCCTCTTGATGCTGGTGTCGGCGTTCGGTGGCGTCGACAACATCCGCAAGGCCTATCGGCATGCGATCGAGCAGCGTTACCGGTTTTTCAGCTATGGTGACGCCATGCTGATCGAACGCACGCCCTGAACCGGACACCAATCCCCAATGCAATTCAAAGTTTCAGCGACGGACGGCGCCGCACGCCGCGGCGCACTCGAAACCGCGCACGGCAGCATCGATACACCGGCATTCATGCCGGTCGGCACCTATGGCGCGGTCAAGGGCATGAGTCCGGTGGAAGTACGCGAACTCGGCGCGCAGATCGTTCTCGGCAATACCTTTCATCTGTGGCTGCGCCCGGGGCTGGATGTCATCGGCGCGCACGGTGGACTGCACCGTTTCATGGGCTGGGACGGCCCGATCCTCACCGACTCCGGCGGCTTCCAGGTGTTCAGCCTGGGGGAGATGCGCAAGATCAGCGAGGAGGGCGTCAGGTTCCAGTCGCCGGTGAATGGCGACAGCTGTTTTTTGACGCCGGAAGAGTCGATGCGCATCCAGCGCGTGCTCAATTCCGACATCGTGATGGCCTTTGATGAATGCACTGCGCATCCGGCGACGCTCGAGCAGGCGCGCGATTCGATGCGGCTGTCGATGCGCTGGGCGGCGCGCAGCAAGGCCGCGCATGCCGGCAATCCGAATGCACTGTTCGGCATCGTTCAGGGCGGCATGTTCGAGTCCCTGCGCGACGAATCGCTGGCCGCGCTGACGAACATCGGTTTTGACGGCTATGCCATCGGCGGCCTGTCGGTGGGCGAACCCAAGCCCGACATGCTGCGTATCCTGCGCCACACCGCGCCGCGGCTGCCGGCGGACCGGCCGCGTTACCTGATGGGGGTCGGTACCCCTGCGGACATCATCGCGGCGGTGAAGGCCGGCATCGACATGTTCGACTGCGTGCTGCCCACCCGCAATGCCCGCAACGGCTGGCTGTATACCCGGCACGGCGTGATCAAGCTGCGCAACGCCCGATACCGCGATGATCTGACGCCGCTCGACCCGGACTGCGCCTGCTATACCTGCCGTCACTTCACCCGTGCCTATTTGCATCACCTGCAGCGGGTGAACGAAATGCTCGGTGCCCGGCTCAATACCCTGCACAATCTGCATTACTACCAGGAGCTGATGGCGGGCTTGCGGGCGGCCATTGCCGGGCGGCGGCTGGCAGCTTTTGCGGCGGCCCACGGTGGCGATCACGAAGCAGAATCATGTTAAAATACAACACTTTGGGCGTAACCGGTTGCAGTGCAAAACGCCGGGCCGCCTGCCAACACCACGGAGGTTCCACTTGTTAATCAGTTCAGCTTGGGCGCAGGCTGCGCCCGCAGCGGCACAGGGAGGCGGCATCGAAAGCATGCTGCTGATCCTGGCCATGTTCGGTGTGCTCTATTTCCTGATGATCCGGCCGCAGATGAAACGCGCCAAGGAACACAAGGCAATGGTGGAAGGCCTGCAGAAGGGCGATGAAGTCATTACCGCTGGCGGCATTCTCGGCCGCATCACCAAAGTCGATGCCCAGTATGCGACGGTATCGGTGGCCGACAACGTCGAAATTCAGATCCAGCGGGCTGCGATCCAGATCGTGCTGCCCAAAGGCACCCTCAAGACCATCCAGTAAGACGTTGATGCGCAAGCCGGCTTTGGCCGGCCATGCGCATCGCCCAGTCTTGTTTCTTTTCGATGCCCCCCACGCTTCACCACTAACGCGCCCAACATGAACCGCTATCCCCTGTGGAAGTACCTGATGATCCTCGCCGCCGTGGCGATCGGTTTTCTGTATACGCTGCCGAACTTCTACGGTGAAGTGCCTGCGGTGCAGGTGTCGCCGCTGCGCAGCAACCTGAAGGCCGATGCGGCGCTGATGGCGCGTATCGAAGATACGCTGAAAAAAACGTCGCTCGAAAGCACCGGTATCGCGATGGACGCCACCAGCGTCAAGGCGCGTTTTGCCGGCACCGAGGAGCAGCTCAAGGCCAAGGATGCCCTGCAGACGGCGCTGGGCGATGACTATGTGGTGGCGCTGAACCTGCTGTCGCGCAGCCCGCAGTGGCTGGCATCGATCGGTGCGCTACCGATGTATCTCGGCCTCGATCTGCGCGGGGGTGTGCACTTCCTGATGCAGGTCGACATGAAGGCGGCGCTGTCGAAAAAGCTCGAGGCCTATAGCAACGACATCCGTGGCATGCTGCGCGAACAGCGCCTGCAGTATTCCGGTCTGTCGCGCGAAGGTCAGTCGATCACCGTGCGTTTCCGCGAGGCCGCGCTGCGCGAAAAAGCCCTGGTACGCATCAGCAAGGACATGCCAGACCTCGAGCTGAAGGCCAGCGAGGACGGCGGAGAATTCCGCATCAATGCCGTTCTGCGCATCGAGGCCCAGCGCAAGACCCAGGAATTCGCGCTGCAGCAGAACATCACCACACTGCGCAACCGAGTTAATGAACTTGGCGTCGCCGAGCCGATCATCCAGCAGCAGGGCGCCGACCGCGTGGTCGTGCAGCTGCCGGGCGTTCAGGACACCGCCAAGGCCAAGGACATCCTTGGCCGCACCGCGACCCTCGAAGTGCGCATGGTCGATGAAGAGAAAATGGATCCGGGCACGCTACAGCAGGCCAAGGCCGGCCAGTTGCCCTTCGGCGCCGAACTGTATTACGAGCGCAGCGGCCAGCCGGTGCTGGTCAAAAAACAGGTTGTCCTCACCGGCGAGCGCATCAACGACGCCCAGCCCGGTTTTGACGGACAGAGCGGCGAACCGGCGGTACACATCAATCTGGATGGCACCGGCGCGCGCATTTTCCAGCAGGTCACGCGTGAAAGCGTCGGCAAGCGCATGGCCATCCTGCTGTTCGAACGTGGCAAGGGCGAGGTGGTCACCGCCCCGGTGATCCGTTCCGAAATCGGCGGTGGCCGCGTGCAGATCAGTGGCCGCATGACTACGCAGGAAGCAAAGGACGTGTCGCTGCTGCTGCGCGCCGGCGCGCTGGCGGCGCCGATGGAAATCATCGAGGAACGCACCGTCGGCCCGTCGCTGGGTGCTGAAAACATCCAGGCCGGTTTCCAGTCGATGTGGATGGGTTTTGCTGCGATCGCGGTGTTCATGGTCATCTACTACATGCTGATGGGGGCGATATCCGTTGTTGCACTCGGCGCCAACCTGCTGTTCCTGATCGCTTTGCTGTCGATGCTGCAGGCGACGCTGACGCTGCCGGGTATCGCCGCGATCGCGCTGGCGCTGGGCATGGCGATTGACGCCAATGTGCTGATCAATGAGCGCATCCGCGAGGAATTGCGCAACGGCATGACGCCGCAGGCCGCGCTGCACTCGGGTTATGAGCGGGCCTGGGCGACCATTCTTGACTCCAATGTGACCACGCTGATCGCCGGCATCGCGCTGTTTGCGTTCGGCTCCGGTCCGGTGCGCGGCTTTGCAGTGGTGCACTGCCTAGGCATTATGACCTCGATGTTCAGCGCGGTGATGGTGTCGCGCGGCATCGTCAACCTCTATTACGGCGGGCGCCGCAAGCTGGACCGGATTTCCATCGGCCAGATCTGGAAACCCGCGGCGCAGGCCAAGTAGGAGCCACCATGGAAATTTTCCGCTTCAAGCGCAGCATCCCCTTCATGCGTTACGCGTTGATCTTCAACGTGATCTCGCTGATTACTTTCCTGATCGCTGTCGGCGCGCTCGCGACAAAGGGTCTGCATCTCGGCGTCGACTTTACCGGCGGCACGGTGATCGAGGTCAACTATCCGCAGCCGCCCGATCTCAATCCGATCCGTGATCGCATGATCAAGATCGGTTTTGCCGATCCCAGCGTGCAGAACTTCGGTACTGCACGTGACGTGCTGATCCGCCTGCCGGTCAAGGAAGGCATCACCAGCGCCCAGCTGTCCGAGCAGGTGATGACCGAACTGCGCCAGCTGGATGCTGCGGTAAAACTTCAGCGGGTCGAGTTCGTCGGGCCGCAGGTCGGCAAGGAGCTGCTCGAAAACGGTGCGTTGGCGCTGCTGTTTGTGTCTCTCGGCATCGTCGGCTATCTGTGGCTGCGCTTCGAATGGAAGTTCGGTGTATCGGCAATCATTGCCAACCTGCATGACGTGGTGATCATTCTCGGCTGCTTCTCGATCTTCAACTGGGAATTTTCGCTCCCGGTGCTTGCCGCCGTGCTGGCCATTCTCGGTTATTCGGTCAACGAATCGGTGGTGGTGATGGACCGGGTGCGCGAGAACTTCCGCAGCCGTCAGTTCCGTCATACCCCTGTTCCCGAAGTGATTGACGCCGCGATCACGTCGACGATGTCGCGCACCATCATCACCCACGGTTCGACCCAGTTGATGGTCTGCGCGATGCTGTTCTTCGGCGGCGAAACGCTGCACTACTTTGCGCTGGCACTGACCATCGGCATCTGTTTCGGCATCTATTCCTCGGTTCTCGTCGGCAGCCCGCTGCTGATGTGGCTGGGGCTGAAGCGGGATGATCTGGTAAAGCCGGAGAAACCCAAGCAGGCGGGTGAAGACGGCGCCATCGTCTAGGCCTCCGCGTGGAACTGTTCACGCAGTTGATCGATGTTGTCCTGCACCTGGACCAGCATCTCCAGGCGCTTGTGGCCAGCCACGGTGCCTGGATCTACCTGATCCTGTTCCTGATCGTCTTCTGTGAAACCGGGCTGGTGGTGACACCTTTCCTGCCCGGCGACTCGCTGCTGTTTGTCGCCGGCGCCGTGGCGGCGGCGGGCGGCATGGACATCCATCTGATGATGCTGTTGCTGATCATCGCCGCAGTGCTGGGCGATGCGGTGAATTACGGCGTCGGGCATTACATCGGGCCGCGGATTTTCAGTCACCGCGAATCGCGCTGGCTGAATCCGGCGTATCTGCAGCGCGCCCACGACTTCTACGAAAAATACGGCGGCAAGACCATCATCATCGCCCGCTTCGTGCCCATCGTCCGCACCTATGCGCCGTTTGTCGCAGGCGCTGCGAGCATGACTTACGCGAAGTTCGCGCTGTTCAATGTCAGCGGCGCCGTGCTGTGGGTGGTGTCACTGGCTTATGCCGGCTACTTCTTTGGCAATCTGCCGATTATCAAAAACAACCTGACGCTGGTGATCCTGGGCATCATTTTTCTGTCCATTCTTCCCGGCATCATCGAGATCCTGCGTCAGCGCCGGGCTTCCTGAGCTACCGGCTCCTCCCGCAGCTTGTTCAGATGCGTCGAGCCAGTTCGATAGCCTTGCCGATGTAATTGGCCGGTGTCAGCGCCAGCAGGCGCTGTTTTTCGGCTTCAGGAATGCCGGTCAGGCCCTTGATGAAAGCGTGCAGGGTATCGCGGTTGATGCCTGCCTTGCCGCGGGTCAGCTCCTTCAATTGCTCGTAGGCGCCGGCGACGTTGTAGCGCCGCATCACTGTCTGGATCGGCTCGGCCAGCACTTCCCAGTTGTCGTCGAGATCATCGGTCATTGCCGCGCGATTGGCTTCCAGCTTGTTGAGGCCCTTCAGGCAGGAATCCCAGGCCAGCAGTGCGTAACCTAGCGCGACACCCATATTGCGCAGAACCGTTGAATCGGTAAGATCCCGCTGCCAGCGTGACACCGGCAGTTTTTCCGAGAGGTGGCGCAGCAGTGCATTGGCGAGGCCGAGGTTGCCTTCGGAATTTTCGAAGTCGATCGGATTGACCTTGTGCGGCATCGTCGAGGAGCCGATTTCGCCGGCCTTGGTCTTTTGCTTGAAGTAACCGACGGAGATATAGCCCCAGATGTCGCGGTTGAGATCGAGCAGGATGGTATTCGTGCGGGCAACGGCATCATACAGTTCCGCCATCGAATCATGCGGCTCGATCTGGATGGTGTAGGGATTGAATTCCAGCCCCAGCGATTCGACAAACTTTTTGCCGAAGCCCTCCCAGTCGATTTCCGGGTAGGCCGAGAGATGTGCGTTGTAATTGCCCACCGCGCCGTTGACCTTGCCGAGCAGGGAAACTGCGGCGATGCGCGCACGGGCACGGTCGAGGCGTGCCACGACATTGGCCATTTCCTTGCCCAGCGTCGTCGGCGACGCCGGCTGGCCGTGGGTGCGCGACAGCATGGGGGCGTCAGCGAGGTCGTGTGCCAGCGCGCGCAGGCGGCTGATGATCGCGTCCAGCGCCGGCAGCAGCACATCAGTGCGTGCCTGTTTGAGCATCAGCGCATGGCAGAGGTTGTTGATGTCTTCGGACGTGCAGGCGAAGTGGATGAATTCGGCGACCTTGGTCACCTCGGCATTGCTTGCCAGCCGTTCCTTCAGCAGGTACTCCACCGCCTTGACGTCGTGGTTGGTGGTGGCTTCGATGGTTTTGACGCGGGCGCCATCGGTTTCGGAGAACTGATTGACCAGTGCATCGAGTTCGGCAACGGTGGTCTTGGAGAATGCCGGCACTTCCTTCAGCGCCGGCTCTGCGGCCAGCGCTTTGAGCCATTCGACCTCGACCCGCACCCGCTGGTGGATGAGGGCCTGTTCGCTGAAGCAGTTGCGCAGTCCGCCGAGCTTGCTGTTGTAGCGGCCGTCGAGCGGGGAGAGTGCGGTGAGCGGTGAGAGCGTGGTCATCGGAGTCGTGTATCGGTAAAGGGTGATTTTATCATGGGGCGCACCGTGGCTCCGTCTGCGATACCGGATCGTCGTGGGTAGCCCGGCGGCTCATAGGCAGGACATCAACACCGTCTGTATGGCGATGCCATTGTGCTGTCATCTGCAGTCAGTGTTTCCGTGTATGCTTGACCGCAATTAAAACAACTCAAAACCCGCGCTGTCGCGCGGGTCAATCTCCGGATGTCCACTCACCGCACGTTGAATGAATGGCTGTTGCTGTTCGCGCTGGTCGCGATGTGGGGTTCTTCCTTCATGTTCAACGGCATCGCGGTGTCGAGCCTGCCGCCACTGACCATTGTGGCGGGGCGCATCGGCATTGCGGCGATCGTGCTGCTGATGTTTGTTTATGGCAGTGGGCGGCGGCTGCCGGCCTTGGGGAGTAACTGGTGGCCCTTTGTGGTGGTGGCGCTGATCGGTAATGCGATTCCGTTTTACCTGATCACTTGGGGACAGCAGGTGGTGGAGAGCGCACTCGCCGGCATCCTGATGGGCTTCATGCCGCTGGCGACCATCGTGCTGGCGCATTTCCTGATCGCCGGCGAGCACATGACGCGGCAGCGCGCCATCGGTTTTGCCGGCGGCTTTTGTGGCATCGTGCTGCTGATGGGGCCGGCGGCGCTGGCGGGTCTTGGCGGGGATGCGCTGCGGGTCATCGCGCAGTTGTCGGTACTGGGCGGGGCCCTGTGTTATGCAATGCAGAGCGTGCTGACGCGACTGATCATCAAGGGGGATGTGCTGGTCGCTGCAGCGGCGACCCTGCTGGTGGCGAGCGTGATTGTGGTGCCGGTGGCCCTGTGGCAAACGCCGCCTTGGACGCTGTCACCGCGCTGGCAGTCGGTGACGGCGGTGTGCTGGCTGGGTGTGGTGCCGACGGCGATTGCGACGGTGTTGTACTTCCAGTTGATCCGTTCCGCGGGGCCCAGCTTCATGTCGCTGGTGAATTACCTCAGCCCCGGTGTCGCTGTACTGCTCGGGCTGTGGATCATGGGTGAACATCCTGCGCCCAATGCCTACCTCGGACTGGCGCTGATCCTGATCGGCATTGCGGTTGCCAACCGGCGGCGCAGCCCTTGAAATCCGGGGTGGGGCGCCTCATCTTCCTACTGTAGTTTGATTTTAATATTATACATTAAAATCAATAACTTATATGAAACGGAGCCCGCCATGCGCATCGTCTACAACAGTGAGCAGTATTATGTTGCCGAGTATCCCGGCCAGCAGGGCCTGGAACTGGTCGACAAGCGCTCGTCGCGCGGCACGTTTTTCACCGGCGATGTCGCCGAGAAATTCGCCAATGCAATGAACGCAGCGGCCGGTGATGAGGCGACCACCGAAAACATCGACACCTTTCTCGACAACTTCAGCGTGTTGCTGAACCAGCCGCTCGTTTATCACTGATTATCTGGCGCTTTAGCCCGGATGGAACACAATGAAGTCCGGGGCACTGCTGAACAATCATCGTGGTGTTTGTTCCCCGGATTGCGGCCTGCGGCCTAATCCGGGCTGCACTGCCTTATTCGAGGCGTGACCATCCTGGTTCGTTGCGATCGAGCAGGCGCTTGAGCGCAATAAAATGCAGGCGGGCCTGGGTGTCATCCGTCATCTGCGCTGCGGTTTTCTGCGCGATGACATCCGGCACCTGACGCAGCGGTTTGCCGGTGCCCATGCCCAGCACCTGCAGCATGCAGGCGCGTTCGAGGTAATACAGATCGTCGAAGGCGATGTTGATCGACGGCCCGGTGACAATGATGCCGTGGTTGGCGAGGAACAGAATGTCGGCGTTCTTCAGGCCTGACACGATGCGCGCACCTTCGGCGGCATCCAGCGCAAGCCCGTTGTAATTGTCGTCATAGGCGTCGCGGCCGAGAAACTTCAGTGCGACCTGGCTCACCGGTTCAATGCGTCCCCCGTGGACCACGGTCAGCGTGGTGGCGAACGGCATATGGGTGTGCAGCACGCATTTCGCCTGCGGCTTGCTGCGGTGTGCGGCGCCGTGAATGAAAAACGCCGTCGGCTCTACTTCATGCTTGCCGGCGACCTTGCGCCCCTGGCCGTCGACCATCACCAGATCTGCAGGCGTCACCTCCGACCAGTGCAGGCCCTGCGGATTGATCAGGAAATGACCGGGACGGTCCGGCACTTCAACGCTGAAGTGATTGCAGATGCCCTCGCCGAGGCCCATGCTCGAAGCGCTGCGCAGGGCGGCGGCGAGGTCGATGCGTGCCTGCGTTTCCGCTGAGACGGTTTTGGCCATGCTCAATCGATGCTGATGTTGCCGGCCTTCGCTACCTTGGTCCAGCGTGCGATTTCGGCTTTGAGGAATGTCGAGAATTCTTCCGGCGTGTTGGCTGAAACAATCGCTCCGCGTTTGATCATCTGGTCGCGCATGTTCGGCGTTTTCAGTTCATTGACCAGCAGCGTATTCACGCGGCGGATGATCTCCGGCGGCGTGCCGGCCGGTGCACCGACGCCTTGCCAGGAACCGCCGTCGAAATCCTTGACGCCGCCTTCTTCCACCGTCTGCAGTTCGGGCATCGGCGGGAAACGTTCTTTCGAGGACACCGCAATGGCACGCAGGCGTTTGGTTTCCACTTGCGGCAGCACGGTGATCGCCGTGTTGAAGGCCAGCTGCACCTGTCCCGAAATCTGGTCGACCACAGCGGGTGCCTGTCCCTTGTACGGCACGTGAACCATTTTCACGCCGGTCATGAACTTGAACATTTCCATCAGCATGTGCGGGCTGCTGCCGTTGCCGGTGGAAGCGTAGCTCAGTCCGTCGGGTTTTGCCCTGGCGATGGCCAGCAGTTCCCTGACGTTTTTCGCCGGCAGCGCGGGGTGCACCGTGAGCAGGCTCGGCAGGCTGGCCATCAGCGTGATCGTGGCGAGGTCCTTCACCGGGTCATAGGTCATCTTTTTGTAGATCGCCGGTGACACGCCCTGTGCCGCGGTAATCATGCACAGCGTGTAACCGTCGGCCGGTGCGCGCGCACACAGCTCAGCGCCGATATTGCCGCCGGCGCCGCCACGGTTGTCGGGAACGAACTGTTGCCCTGTCGCCTTGGACAGGATGTCGGCCGCCATGCGACCCATAATGTCGGTGGGGCCGCCCGGCGGGAAGGGAATGATGAAGCGCACGGTCTTCGCCGGATACTGCGCCTGTGCGGCGGCGCCGAGCGGAAACGCCGCGACGACGGCGGCAACAAGCAGGCCCTGCAGTTTTTTGCTCATGACATCCCCCTCCGGATGATGGTTTTTGACTGTGTTGCTGATTATGCAGCAGCCGCGGTGTTCGCGGTCAGCGGCACGATCTGCGGACGGTGTTTGCCGTTCAGCAGGTAACGCGTGAGGATTTTATAGGTGTCGAGGTCGAACAGTGGCCGTGGTGAGCCTTCCTGCAGGTCGCACAATTCTTCTTCGCTGCTGACCGTACCGAGATGGCACCATTGGTCGATTACATGCATGTCGCAACGCTCACCGCCGGGCGAGGTTTCGCGGATGCCGATGCGGCCGGGGAAGGGCCATGCACGCATGCGCAGTCCTGCGAGTGCGGCCGCGAGGCGGGCCGCATGTTCGCGCGGCGTTTCGACGCCGGCGCAGGCGCCGCGGCAGCGTTTGATCTGGAAGGCGAAGCACGGGCCCTTGCGCTTTTCCAGGCCGAGTAGCGCATGGCAGAGTTCGTGTTTGAGGGCGATTTCGCGCAGTGCCTCAACGGCTGTGCGCCGCGAGCGAAACAGGCCGTAGAGGTCGCGGAATTCACCGCCGTTCAGATCGCGCGCCGAGACCAGTTCCGGCACTTCGTTGTGGCGGTCGGCCGGCCAGTGCCAGGCGCAGAGTTCGCTGGCGCGACGGAGCTGGCGGTTGTGCACCGGCGAGAGTTTTTTGACCAGCTGTGCCTCCTCGATCAGCGCGCCGAGTTCGCCGGCGGTTTCAATCCAGTCGATGCGTTTGACCTCGGCGGCGATGCGCATGTCCTTGGCGACGCGATGATCGCCGGAGAAATGCGACATCACGCGCGTGCGCAAGTTGATGCTTTTGCCGACATACAGCGGCACGTCTTTTTCACCGTAAAACAGGTAGACGCCGGGGCCTTCAGGAATGTGATCAAAGGCGTTGTCGGCGAGTCCGGCCGGCACGGTTGTCGTTTTTAATAATTTTTCGGTGGCGGCCATTACCGCTTCTTCGCCGGGTTCCTGCCGCCATTGCTGCGCCAGTTCCCACAACACGCGGGCATCCCCCAGTGCGCGATGGCGCGCATCGCAATGAATGCCGTGACGGTTCATCAGGCTGTCAAGATTATGACGCGGATGCTGCGGGAATAGCTTGCGCGAGAGTTTTACCGTGCACAGCACCGGTGCGGTGAAGGTTTTGCCGAGGCGGCGGAATTCGTTTTTCAGGAAGCCATAGTCGAAGCGTGCGTTGTGTGCGATCAGAACGCGGCCGTCGATGACCTCATACAGTTCACGGGCGATTTCCTCGAAGCGCGGCGCCAGCGCCACCATGTCGTTGCTGATACCGGTCAGAGCCTGGATGCCGGATGGAATGCTCATGCCGGGATTGACCAGTGAAGACCACTCGCGGATAAAGCGGCCGTTGTCGACCTCGATCAGGCCGACTTCGGTGATGCGGTCACGGGTTGCCGTGGCACCGGTGGTTTCGAGGTCGAGAAAGACAACAGAGCGGTCGTACATCGGACTGCAGCGTGTGGCGTCTTGCAGTCAGCGCGGCAGCTTGTAGCCGAGCGTGCATGAAATGCGCTCGGCGGCCTGACGTACGGATTCGGCCCAGGCTTTGCGGAAACGCTCGGTCGGTGCGGAAACCGACAGCCCGGCGATGAGTTTGCCTTCGTCGTTGTAAATGCCGGCGCCGACACAGGACACGCCGCGCTCGGCTTCTTCATTGTCAAAGGCGTATTGGCGTTTGCGGATGTCTTCGAGCTCGGCGGCGAGTTTTCTGGCGTCGGTGAGCGTGTGGTCGGTGAAGCGGGGCAGGCCGGTGCGGCTGACGTATTCAGCAAGGCGCTGCGATGTTTCGTCGGCGAGGAAAATCTTGCCGACCGCGGTGATATGCAGCGGGGCGCGCGTGCCGATGATCTGCACTACACGCATCATGCAGCTGTTTTCCGCGGTGCGTTCGATATAGACCACTTCATCGTCACGTCGTACCGACAGATTGACCGTTTCGCCGAGTGCGCGGTGCAGTTCGTGCATACGTGGCAGCGCCTCCTGGCGAACGCTGATGCGCGATTTCACCAGGCTGCCCAGTTCCACCAGGCGGATGCCCAGCCGGTACATGCCCGGCTCGATGCGGTCGACCAATCGGCTGTCGACCATCACGCCAAGGATGCGGTGTGCGGTCGACGGATGGAGCTTGGTTGCCGAGGCCAGCTGCTTCAATGTGGCCGGTGTGGCATGTTCAGACAGCACATCGAGCAGATGCATCATGCGCTCGATGACCTGGATCGACGGTTTGGCGGATTTTTCGGTCACTGTGTTTGTGCTTGCTGGCAAATGCTGAGGAAACGGTTAAGGAAACAACATTTTATAATATGAAATCTGGTGAGCCAACCTGGATAACAACGTCAGGAACGGCCGTTTTCGCTACACTTTGCCAATGTCCCGAACGTCGCAACCGCCCGCCGAGCCCGAAGCCCCGCCGCCCCCGAAGAACTATATGACACCGGTCGGCTATGCGCGGATCAAACAGGAATTGACCCGATTGCTGGATGTTGAGCGTCCGGAACTGGTCAAGGTTGTTGCCTGGGCGGCATCCAATGGCGACCGTTCCGAAAACGGCGATTATCTGTATGGCAAAAAACGCCTGCGCGAAATCGACCGCCGCATTCATTACCTCGGCAAGCGCCTCGACCAGTCGGTCGTCGTCGATCCCGCGGCACGCGGCGACACCGACCAGATCTTTTTCGGCGCTACGGTGGACTACGAAGATCCCGATGGCGTGTCGCACACCGTGACTATAGTCGGCATCGACGAAGCCGATCCGGCGCGCGGCCATGTCAGCTGGGTGTCCCCGATCGCCAAGGCTCTGCTCAAGCACCGTGCCGGCGACAGCGTCAAACTGCCGACGCCCAAAGGCATCGTCGAGATCGACGTTGTTGATGTGCGTTATGAAGCGCTGATGCCGGCATGAGGCGCTGATTCCCGTGACCGTCTCCCTGTTCAGCGCCGCACTCGCTTCTTGGCGCGCCACCAATGGCATTCCGCAGCCGGCATCGCCGCCGCTGGATGCCGTGGTCAAGCTGTCGATCCGTGTTGTTGAAGGCGCGCGCACGAAGGATTCCCTGGGTGCCGAGCGCGAAGGCACTGGCATCGTCATCGATGATCAGGGGTTGATCCTGACCATTGGTTATCTGGTGCTCGAAGCCGCTTCGGTGCTGGTCATCGATGGCGATAACAGGATTTATCCGGCGAGCGTCGTTGGTTTTGACCACGCCACCGGCTTCGGTCTGCTGCGCGCCAAACCGGCGCCTACTTGTGCGCCGGTCGAACTTGGCGATTCCTCGGCCCTGTCCGAACTGCAGGGGCTGGTGGTCGCCGGGCATGAAGGTGCAGGTGGCGTCACCGGCGCGGCACTGGTGTCGCGGCGGCGTTTCACCGGCTGGTGGGAATACATGATCGATGACGCACTGTTTACCGCGCCTCCGCGTTATGAACACAGCGGCGCGGCATTGTTCGACGGCGAAGGCCGGCTCGTCGGCATTGCCTCACTGTGGGTCAGTGATGCACTGAACACCGGCATGGCCTTCCCCGGCAATATGTTCGTGCCGATCAATCTGCTGAAAGACGTGCTGCCCGATCTGGCGAAGTCGGGCCGGCGCCGCGGCGACAAAAGGCCCTGGCTGGGACTGAATACCGAACAGCTTGAAGGCAATGTTGTGGTGTCGCGCGTGCTGCCGGATTCGCCGGCGGAGCAGGCCGGCATCCAGCGCGGCGATATCATCCTCGGTGTCGGCGGCGATTCGATCGGTGGTCAGAGCGAGTTCTATGAAAGCCTGTGGTCCAGCGGCGCCGCTGGCAGCGATGTCACGCTGCACATTGTTCGTGACAAATCGGTGCGACATCTGATTGTGCAAACCGGCGACCGTCTCGATTATCTGCATCCGTGGCGGCTGGCGTGAAAGCGCGCTGCGCGGGTGCGGCCTGCGATATAGTAGGCAGAATTCCAAACGGGGCGTATCCATCGTGAAAGTCGGCCTGTTCGTCACCTGCCTTGTCGACCTGATGCGTCCGCGCATCGGATTCGCGGCTCTTGAATTGCTGAAAGAGGCGGGCTGCGAAGTCGTGGTGCCCGAAGCCCAGACCTGCTGCGGCCAGCCCGGCTACAATTCCGGCGACCGTGTCTCGGCAATCGCACTCGCGCGCAAGGTGGTGCGCGAATTTGCTGACTGCGAATACGTTGTCGCGCCTTCAGGTTCCTGCGCCGGCATGATCCGCGCGCATTACCCCGAAATGCTCAAAGATATTCCGGAAGAAGAGCGTGCTGCGCTGACCGCGCTGTCGGCGAAGACCCATGAGCTGACAGATTTTCTGGTGAATGTCGTGCAGTTCATACCGGAAAAAAAATCATCAATAAAAACAATTACTTATCACGACTCCTGCTCGGGGCTGCGCGAGCTCGGCGTGAAACAGCAGCCGCGTACGTTACTGGCGCAGATACAAGGTCTTCAACTGCGCGAGATGAATGAATGTGAACAGTGCTGCGGTTTCGGCGGCGCGTTTGCATTGAAGTTCGGCGAGATCTCTTCGCATATCGCCGAACGGAAATGCGAGAACATCACGGGCAGCGGCGCTGATGCAGTGGTGCTTGGCGATCTCGGCTGCATGCTCAATATCGAAGGACGGCTGCGCCGGCGCGGCGACCAAAAGACGCAGGTGCTGCATGTTGCGGAAGTGCTATCGAGGAAATGACCTGTTTAAGCTGGTCTCTGATTAGCCGGTTGATAGTGTGCTTTACATGAGATTTCCTGCTGTCAAAATCCAGAAGATCTTTGCTCTGGTAATTTTCCGCTGCAGCGGATGGTAAGGGCATCTGTTTTTGAAGAATTGAAATCGCGGTCCACTGTCATGATTGATTCAATTGTGCAAATCGCAAAAAAATGAAAAACAGACTTCCCAGGATATTAGTGTTCAGCGGTGATGCCAGTGATTGCAAAACCTTGCGTGAAGCCCTCGGCGTGGAATATGAGTTTCAAGAGGTGACAAGCATCGCTGATGCCATGAGGCAATGTCTCTCGTTACCGGCACCCGATGCCGTCCTGGTCAGCTATGTTGACTCGGAGTTTGACGGCCGAAATTTTCTGGTATGGATGAAAGGCCGACCCGACACTTCAATGATACCGGCAATTGTCATATATGAGAGCGAGTCGCAGGCCAAGGGTGGTATCGGATTTCTGGATGGGGCTTCTGACTATGTGACGAAGTCCTTCAACTTTGTCGCGCTTGCGTCGAGGCTCAGTACACTGATCGAGCTGGCCCGGTTGAGGGGCCGGCAGGGTCTTGGTGAAAAGTCTGCTTTATCGAATTCGCCGGGGCATGACTTTGCCGGGCGCATGGATCTTCAGGACGCATCTGCTGATACACAAACGCACCGGATCCTGATTGTCGATGACAGCGAAATCAACCGTGAGATCGCCAAGTTTTTTCTTTCGGATGCCGGCTTTGAAGTGCATGCTTTTGGGCAGGCGGATGCCGCATTTCAAGCGGCTTCAGAACTTTCATTCGACCTCGTTCTCACTGACCTCAATATGCCCGGCGTTGACGGATATGAACTCTCGGAAGCCCTGCGCAAACTGCCGGGGTATGCCGGAACGCCCATTCTGGCAATGACTGCATCGACTTTTGACGAGGTCAGGAAAAGGTGTGCTGCTGCAGGTATCGATGGTCATCTGGACAAGACGGCTGATCCTGAGGTCATGATTCAGACCGTTAGGAGGTTTTTGCCCGCCGCTGAACAGCGCAAGGGTGGCGCCGCGGTTGAATCAAAGGGCCTTCCATTACCCGATTCGATCCGTGACATTCTTGTTTCCGTGGATGGCCTGGATTACGACATGGCGATGTCGCATCTCGGCAGCAAAGACCTTTACGTAAAATTACTAGGCGAATTCCTGTCGCTGCATGCTGGCGATATGGTTGAAATGGCGCGTTTGCTTGGAACATCAAGCCACGCCGACGCATTACGCCTGGTGCATACCCTTAAAGGTCTGGCGGGGACTCTGGGGCTGATCAAACTTCAGAGCGCGTCCATTCACCTGGAGCGTGGCATGCTGTACAAAATCCCCGCTAAACTGACAGACCTTTATGTTGAACGTACAGGCCAACTGCTTGGCAGGCTGCAATCCGATCTTGGAATGGCACTGGGAAAAATGGCCGCCGCCAGCTAGTTGCTGTTACCGGACGCCGGCTGCCGGCCGTTTTCACCGGAGCGCCGCAATGCCGCTTTTATGGCGTTGATTGTCAGCACATGCAGGGCTGTGAGTTTTTCAAGCGGAGGCTTGATGTCCTGTGAACCTTGCAGGGCCTGTTCCAGAGTGTTGGCAACCCGGGCAAGATCTCCGGCGCCGATGCTCTCGCAAAGTCCTGCATAAGTCCTCAAACACTGCGAGGCGGCATCACGCTGTTCACGGCCAATGGGTGTGCCAATCCGGTCCGGTAGATCCTCCTCCGTCAAAACGAACAGGCGAAGCGCTGAGACGTAGAAATCGAAGTGGTCGCCCATAGACCGTATCGCTCCAATGCTGTCTATGCCCGCAATCTCGATCAGTGCGGGTTCTTTTGGCACGGGTTCGTCTTTCTCCGAAGGCGTAAACGGTATGGGCCTAGCCGGATCGATCCATCGCTCCAGTGTTGATAACAGCAACTCCAGATCAATCGGTTTTGATACATAGTCGTTCATCCCGGCATCAATGCAGCGTTGCCTGTCGCTGATCAGCGCATGGGCTGTCAGCGCGATGATCGGTATTTTTCCAAGCAGCGGGTTTTCCCTGATCAGCTTTGTTGCAGTCAGTCCATCCATTACCGGCATCTGGATGTCCATCAATATCAGATCGAAGCGGTCGTCTTTTTTAGCAAGTAGGTCAATAGCCTCCTCGCCGTTCATGGCTGCAGTAATAACGGCGCCCTGGGATTCCAGGAATTCCCTCGCAATCTGCTGGTTGATGAGGTTGTCTTCAACCAGGAGTATGCGAACACCCTGCAGCCTGTTGCTGCCAGGATAGCCCTCCGTGCCGGCGGTATGGGAGGCAGTGTTCTGAGGAAGTGCTGCAACGAGTGCGTCAAATATCGCGGATGCGGTTGCTGGCTTTGTGAAGAATCCGTCGATGCTGCCGCTGTGCTGGCTGCTGGAAAGCAGTTCCTTTCCCAATGCGGTCATCATGATGATGATCGGTTTATAGGTTGCTCTTTGTTTGATCAGGCGTGCGGCCATGTCGCCGGTAACGCCCGGCATTTTCCAGTCCATCAATATCAAGGAGTATTTCGCCCCCTGGCTGGTCGCTTTTTCAATGGCCATTTCACCGGAGTCGGCTGCGTCACAGTCAATGTTGAAAGATTCGAGGTGGGCAATGACGATATCCCTGGCATCCGGATTGTCGTCGACAACCAGGGCCCTCGCACCCATGAACCAGTTGGGAACGATCTTTCGTGCAAGGACATTTGATTTTTTAAGCGGGATGGAGAAACGGAATGTCGAGCCGGCCCCGGGCTGGCTGTCGACAGTGATTTCCCCGGACATCAATCCGACAATCCGCTTGCAGATTGCCAGTCCCAGCCCTGTTCCGCCGAACCGTCGGGTAATTGATATGTCGGCTTGCGAAAAGGAATCGAAGACATGTTTTTTCTGCTCTTCGGTCATGCCAATGCCGGTGTCCCGTACCCTGAATTCGATGAGTAC
This sequence comes from Burkholderiales bacterium, assembly GCA_030833315.1. Lineage (GTDB taxonomy): Bacteria > Pseudomonadota > Gammaproteobacteria > Burkholderiales > SG8-41. The sequence continues at coordinate 37,315 of JAURHM010000005.1, read as the reverse complement.
ACGGTCCTCGGTCTCTTGCAGGAGATCTGCCGTCAAAGTTATGCTGCCCTTCTCCGTAAACTTGACGGCATTGCCGATAAGATTGGTCAGGACCTGGGTGAGGCGCAGCGGGTCCCCGATCACGACTTGGGGTACTTCCTTGCCGAGACGGTAAAGCAGTTCAATGGGTTTTTCAGCGATCGCAGGGCCGACAAAAGTACTTACCTTGGAAAGTATTTCATCCAGATCGAAGGTCTTGTCTTCAAGCTCCATTTTTCCGGCATCGAGCTTCGAAAAGTCAAGAATGTCATTGATGATGCCAAGCAAGGACTTTCCAGACTGATAGATTTTCTGAACGTAGTCGCGCTGCTTGTCGTCGAGTCTGGTCTTGAGTGCGAGTTGCGCCATCCCGATGACAGCATTCATCGGGGTTCTGATTTCGTGGCTCATGTTGGCAAGGAACATCGATTTGACCTGGTCCGCCTGCTCGGCAGACTCTTTTGCGATGCGCATTGATTGCCCAGCCGATACGACATCGGTGATATCGCTGACTCCCCAGATGTAGCCTTTGACGATACTGTTCTTGTCGATGCGGGACCTGATCAGACGTGCCCAGAATGTACTACCGCCGAAGCGTTTTAGCTGTAGATCCACAGGGACGCCATCCCGGATCGGCTCTTCCGTCGATGAGTCGCCGATATCGGGTAGCAGGCCGCTGAACGTCGTTTCCATCAGAGTGCCTGGAGGATAGTGGAGCAGTTCCTCCATTTTCCTGTTGTAGCGCGTAATCAGATCGCCTTTCTGCACCATGATGCCGACACCGGCGGACTCGAAGAGGGCTTGTTGAAACTGCAACTCCTCTCTCAGATCGTTTTCACGCTGTTGCAGCGAGTTGGTCATCCGGTTGAATGCTTTTGCCAGTCGAGTAAGCTCTTCTGAGCCGGTTTCAGGGAGTTTTTCGCTGAAATCCCCGCTAGAGACCTTGTTAACGCCGCGGGAAAGCAGAGTAATCGGGCGGATCACCAGCAGCAGCTGTGTCAAGCCGAGCAAAAGCGCGTTTAACAGGCAAGCGCCCACTAAGACAAACCCGAGGATTCTGATTTCCTGCCGTATTTCCCTCCGCAGTTGATTGTCGTCCGGGAATACCGTCAGGGTTCCGATTAAATTTTCTTTATGCCTGATATCGACCGAAATGCTTTGGCCCTGGTGGGAAGTGTTGATTTTTTCAAGCGGGTAGATCAGTCGCCCGTCGGCATTGCTGAGCGTCGCATCGACCCATCCCGGATGTAATTCAATCAGCCGGTTGAGTGTGCCCTCCAAGGCTGCCAGGTCGCTAGAAAGGATATCGGGAATCAGCGTGGTGCCGATGTAGGTCAGTTGCTGCTTTTCGTTTTTTTGCCTGGTCGCGAGGCGGTCCTTTTCCAGGAAGGGTTGCAAGACGAGCGAAAGGAACAACAAAATCAGCAACAGTATTATTGATGTGATCGCGACCAGTCTCGTTTTGAGGGACATTACCGACGCCAATGCTTTTTTACACAAGCCGTTATTGAACGAAAAACTCGTCGAGTTTCATGTTTTCGACCGCTTTGTATTCGCTGTTGACAGCGATGCCGATTTTGAGGATCGGAACTTTTGACAGCTGAGCTCGGCCTTCAGGGGTTTCGGTGTATGCCAGTATGGCTTTCTGAAATTGTTTCGAAATTGCAGCCGGGATGCGGGCATGCGCAGCAATGGGGTGTGTTGGCAAGGCAGCTGTCCTGTAAAGAATTCGCAGCTGATTCTTTATGGCGGGGGTTTCGGCTTCCAGTGTACTTTCGATACCGCCGCCGGCATCGACGATGCCGGCAATAACGGAGCGATATACCGACGCATGCGACTTGACGTATGAAATTTCAGGCGCGATCTTGAATTTACGTGCGAATTCCGCTCTGGGAATCAGTGAGGCTCCAAGAGCGTTGGGCGCCGGCATGGCTATTTTCTTGCCATGGAGTTCCTCCACCTGCTTGATGGGATTTTCATTGCGTACCACGATGATGCCTTGGAGTGGCTCAGCGTGGTCTCTTAGCAGGGCGGTGTAACGTTGCGACCTTTGTGCTTGTACGAAGTGGTAGGGATTCATGTAGGCAAAATCGAATTCCCCTTTGTAGAGACGCGTCTCGAAATCGGGGATTGTCCGAGCGGTGCGCAGGATGATGCGATGACCGGTTTTCAGCTCGATTTCCCTGACGATTGGCGCCCATGCTTCCTCAATCTTGCGGGAGTCGAATTGCGGGACGATGCCCAGCGAAAATTCTGCCGACTGGGATACCGCGCTATATCCCATTAGCATGAAAAAAATGATCAGAAGCTGATATCGGATTCCGTTACTGCCGTATTTGTCGGGAATGTGCTTGACTGTTTTTTTGTGGGGTGTGGTCATGATGTGAATGTCAAAGTCATCCCAAGTCGCAGATTTATATAATTAATATACTATTGATGAATCACAGAGTTGTGAATAAAAATGAAAACTTGAAGGGAATGTAGCAGTTTTTTTGGAAGAGAAATCAGTTTGCAGGTTTGCGTCCGGCGAATGGCTGCGGACGGCGTCATAAAGCTGTCTGGAATCAGCCACTTCGGCGACGATTTCGTGGTCCGGCCGTTCCAGCGTCATACGCAGGAGCAGGGGGCGCTGCAGAGTTTCGTCTAGCAGCTTGATTTTCATACCCGGATCCCCCGAATTACATACCAGCCGGGGGTGATCTGTTCGGGCGATATACTATGGGCTATGCAAGTCTCCTCCATGCACTTCAAGGCGCGGGTCGGCGAAAAGCTGGCCGACGTCAAACTCCAGTCGGCTTTGAAGAAGCTGCAGGGGAATTTCGTCAAAGGCCGGGCCGACCGCATTACCGAACTCGACAATTTCCACGAGATCCGTGACGCTGCCGCGGCCATCCGCGATCGCACCTTGGCCAACCTCGATGTCTACCTTGATACCTTCGAACGTAACGCCAAGGCACGCGGCACGGTGGTGCACTGGGCGGAGACGCATGATGACGTGAACCGCATCGTGCGCGAGATTGCTGCGCAGCACGGCGTGCGCAAAGTCATCAAATCGAAGTCGATGGTTACCGAAGAGTGCGCGCTCAATGACGCACTGATTGATGCCGGGCTGGAGGTCGTTGAAACCGATCTCGGTGAATACATCCTGCAACTGGCGCAGGAGCCGCCCTCGCATATTGTCGCGCCGGTGGTGCACAAGACGCGCGATGAAGTTTCGGACCTCTTTGCCGAAAAACACAATGCACCGCGGCTGACCGATATTCCGGCGCTGTGCCGTGAGGCGCGGGAAAAGCTGCGCCCGCATTTCCTCTCCGCGGACATGGGTGTGTCGGGTGCGAACTTCGTCATTGCCGAAACCGGTTCCACGCTGATTGTCACCAACGAAGGCAATGGCCGACTGGTGACGACGCTGCCGAAAGTACATGTGGCGATCACCGGCATCGAGAAAGTGGTGGCGACGCTGGAAGACGTCACCACGCTGCTGCGGCTGCTGCCGCGGCACGGCACGGGGCAGAGCATCACCAATTACATTTCGGTGACCACCGGCGCGCGCCGCGAGGGCGATAGCGACGGCCCCGAGCATTTCCATGTGATTCTCGTTGATGCCGGCCGGACGAAATTGCTGGGCGGCGACATGCAGGAGATGCTGCGTTGCATCCGCTGCGGTGCCTGCATGAACCACTGCCCGGTTTATCAGAGTGTCGGCGGCCATGCCTATGGCTGGGTGTATCCCGGGCCGATGGGGTCGGTGCTGACGCCGACCTATGTCGGACTGCAGAATGCAGGCGATCTGCCGAATGCGGCGACGCTGTGCGGGCAGTGCCATGTTGCCTGCCCGGTAAAGATTCCGTTGCCCGAGTTGCTGCGCAAGCTGCGCGAGCAGCAGTTCGAACTCAAGCTGAAGCCCTGGTTCGAGATGTACGCGCTGCGCGCCTGGGGCTGGCTGGCGCAACATTCATGGCTCTACTCGATGACGACGCGGCTGCAGGCGCGGCTGCTGAAGTCGGCGGCGGATGATCGTGGCATGATCCGCAGCCTGCCTTTTGCCGGCGGCTGGACGGACCGGCGTGACCTGCCGGCGCCGGAAGGACGGACGTTCCGCGAGCTGTACCGGGCGGCATCGAAAAATGGTTAAACAACAGAAATTGGCGCATTACTGGAGGAGTTTATGAACAAACCGGCAGACCATTCCGCCGTGGCCACCGTCCCCTTGTGGATCGACGGCAAAGTCCGCAACGCGAGTTCGACGCGCAGTGCCGATGTCACCAACCCGGCAACCGGCAAGGTGACTCGTCGCGTGCCGCTGGCCAACGCGGCGGATATCGAGGCGGCTGTTGCCGCCGCGAAACGCGCCTTCCCGGCCTGGCGCGATACGCCGCCCCTGCGCCGCGCACGCATCCTGATGAAGTTCCGCGAACTGCTGGTGGCCCACCATGAGGAACTGGCGCGCCTGGTGACCGATGAACACGGCAAGACCCTGCCCGATGCGATGGGTTCGGTGCAGCGCGGACTTGAGGTCGTCGAATTCATGACCGGCATTCCGCAGTTGCTGAAGGGCGAGCATAGCCCCGATGTCGGCACCGGCGTTGACACCCATTCACTGCGCCAGCCGCTGGGGGTTTGCGCGGGCATCACGCCGTTCAACTTCCCGGTGATGGTGCCGCTGTGGATGTTCCCGGTGGCAATCGCCTGCGGCAATACCTTCGTGCTGAAACCTTCGGAAAAAGTGCCGTCGGCGTCGATGCGCATGGCTGAGTTGCTCAAGGAGGCGGGGTTGCCCGATGGCGTGCTTAATGTGGTGCACGGCGACAAGGAGGCCGTGGACGGGTTGTTGCATCATCCTGACGTCAAGGCAGTGTCCTTCGTCGGATCGACGCCGATCGCCAAATACATTTACGAAACCTGCGCCCATGAAGGCAAGCGCGTGCAGGCGCTGGGCGGCGCGAAGAATCACGCGGTGGTGCTGGCCGATGCCGATCTCGATTTTGCAGCGGATGCGCTGATCGGTGCAGCCTATGGCTCAGCCGGCGAGCGCTGCATGGCCATTTCGGCGGTGGTTGCAGTGGAAGAGGTTGCCGATCAACTGGTGGCCAAGCTCAAGGCGGCTGCTGAAAAACTGAAAATCGGTTCCGGCCATGACAAGGGCACCGATATGGGGCCGGTGATCAGCCGCGTACATCGCGACAAGATTTCCGCTTATGTCGATCAGGGTGTTGCTGCAGGCGCGAAGCTGGTGCTTGACGGTCGCGGGCACAAGGTGCCGGGGCATGAAGACGGCTTTTTCATCGGCGCGTCGCTGTTTGACAAGGTGCGCACCGACATGAGCATCTACCGGGATGAAATCTTCGGACCGGTGCTGGTGGTGCTGCGGGTGAAATCGCTCGATGAAGCGATTGCGATGATCAATGGCAATCCCTTTGCCAACGGCACGGCGGTGTTCACGCGTTCCGGTGGTGCGGCACGACGTTTCGAACGCGAGATAGAAGTCGGCATGGTCGGCATCAATGTACCGATCCCGGTGCCCATCGCGTTTTATTCCTTCGGTGGCTGGCGCAACTCGCTGTTCGGCGACCAGCATGTGCATGGTCCGGAAGGCGTGCGTTTTTATACCCGAGGCAAGGTCGTGACCACGCGTTGGCCCGATGACAAGGCGTTGCCCACCGGCTTCAACATGCCGACGCTGGGCTGATGTCCGCACGCGCCAACATCCTTGCCCGCATCCGCACCCGTCAGGGCAAGGCGGTGACGCCGCGCGCTGCGGAGCAGGATAAGGTCGCGCAGTTCATCGCCGAACATCCGCAAAGCCCGCGCCCTTATGTCGATGCCGATCTGGTGGCGCGGTTTCGCGACCGTGCGCTGAATCTGACCACCAGCGTCGAGGATATTGCTTCGTTGCAGGACTTGCCTGCAGCAGTGGCGCGTTATCTGACTGAAAAGCAGTTGCCGAAAACAGCAGTGTGCTGGCCCGATTACGCGATGCTCGACTGGGCGGGGCAGGGTCTTCAGGTCGAGGGCCGTCCTGCGTGCGATACGGATCTGGTCGGTATCACCGGGGCGTTTTGTGCCCTCGCCGAAACCGGTACGCTGATGATGTGTTCGGGGCGGGATACGCCGGCCACGACCAGCCTGTTGCCGGAAACGCATATTGCTGTCGTCTCCAAGAGCCGAATCGTCGCCGGCATGGAGGATGCGTGGGTATTGTTGCGTCGTGACATCGGCACGATGCCACGCGCCGTGAATTTTATTTCGGGACCTTCGCGTACCGCCGACATCGAGCAGACTGTAACGCTGGGCGCCCACGGCCCCTACCGCGTGCATGTGCTGCTGATTCCCTAGCCGTTCCTGGTTTTGATCTGAATCAAACAGCGCCCTGTTGTGGTGGATAGCATGGGCCTATGAGCCGCGAACCTGATCCAGAAAAAAACGCCCCGGCTGATTCATCCGTAGATTGGCATGACCGGGATGCGGCGACTGCACTATCCACGTTGAGCAGCGATGCGCAGCGTGGTCTTTCCGCAGTGGAAGCGGCAAGACGCCTGGCATTGTATGGTCCCAATCTGCTGCAGCAGGGAGACCGGCGCAGCCCCTGGCGTATTCTCGCGGCCCAGTTTGCCGACTTCATGATTCTCGTGCTGATGGCGGCCGCAGTGCTGTCCGGCGTGGTCGGCGACATCGCGGACACGCTGGCGATTGTCGCCATCCTGCTGCTCAATGCAGTTATCGGTTTTACGCAGGAATATCGCGCCGAAAAGGCGATGGCTGCTCTGCAGCGTATTGCTGCGCCTTCAGCGACCGTCATGCGCGACGGTCAGCGTTTGGTGATTGCGGCCGCCGAATTGGTGCCCGGTGACCTTGTGCTGCTGGAGGCCGGCAATATGGTGCCGGCAGATCTGCGTCTGCTTGAAACCATGCGCATGCGCGTGGAAGAGGCTGCGCTGACCGGGGAATCGGTACCGGTGGACAAGGACGCGGGAATTCTTGCGGAAGCCGATGCCGCGCTCGGCGACCGTCGCAACATGGCGTACAAGGGCACCATCGTGACTTACGGTCGCGGCAGCGGTCTGGTGGTGGCGACCGGGATGGCGACCGAGCTGGGGCAGATTGCCGCGCTGCTGGCTGCCAGCGAAGAATCGAAAACACCGCTACAGAAGCGGCACGCGGCCTTCGGCAGGCGGCTGGCGATTTTTGTATTGCTGGTTTGCACGTTGATCTTTGTCGCCGGACTGCTGCGCGGCGAACCGCCCTTGCTGATGCTGCTCACCGCGGTCAGCCTAGCGGTTGCGGCGATACCCGAGGCATTACCGGCGGTTGTCACCATCGCACTTGCATTGGGCGCCTATCGCATGGTTGAACAGCAGGCGTTGATGCGGCGGCTGCCGAGCGTCGAGACGCTGGGTTCGATTACCTATATCTGTTCCGACAAGACCGGCACGCTGACGGAGAACCGGATGCGCGTCGAATCCTGCCTGGTCGAGGGCGTACTGCTGGCGCCTGAGCAGGTGACCGGCGCTGTTGCTGGACACCTGTTTACGGCGATGGCGCTGTGCAACGACGCCACCAGTGAAGCCGGCGGCAGTGCGGCTGGTGATCCGACCGAAGTGGCTTTGCATGTTGCTGCCCAGCGCGCCGGTTTTTCGCGGGAGATTCTCGAGCGCGATACGCCGCGTCGTGCCGAGCTGCCGTTTGATTCGGTGCGCATGCGCATGACCACATTTCATGCCGGTGCTGACGGCGTGATGGCCTATACCAAGGGTGCGCCGGAGGCGGTATTGCCGCGCTGTATCGGGGTGTTTAACGCATCCGGTGTCGAAAGCCTGCCGCGCGCGGAACTCGAAAGTACTGCCGCTGCGATGGCTGCGGACGGATTGCGCGTGCTGGCACTGGCCTGCCGCCGCTGGGACGCCATTCCGGATTTGAATGATGCCGAGGCAGCGGAAGACGGGTTGATGTTCATTGGCCTGGTCGGCCTGATGGATCCGCCGCGTGCGGAAGCTGCTGCTGCGGTGGCAACCTGCCTCAGCGCCGGCATCACGCCGGTGATGATTACGGGCGATCATCCGGCGACGGCTCGTGCTATTGCGCGCCGCCTGGGGATTGCCGACGACGGTGACGCAGTGATTACCGGACGCGAACTGGCGATGATGGACGATGTGACGCTCGCTTCCAGAGTGCTGGATACGCGGGTTTACGCGCGCGTTGATCCCGCTCAGAAAATCCGCGTGGTTGAGGCCTTGCAGGCGCGCGGCCAGTTTGTCGCGATGACCGGCGACGGCGTCAACGATGCACCCGCGCTGAAGCGTGCCGATATCGGTGTGGCGATGGGTCGCGGTGGAACCGATGTCGCACGCGAGGCTGCTGACATGGTGTTGCTGGACGATAATTTCGCCACCATCGTCGCCGCGGTGCGCGGTGGCCGGCGCATCTACGACAATATCCGCCGCTTTATCAAATACGTGCTGACCACCAATCTGGCCGAGGTGCTGCTGATCGCCCTCGCGCCGTTTTTCGGCATGCCGCTGCCGCTGCTGCCCCTGCACATCCTCTGGGTGAATCTGGTGACCGACGGCCTTCCGGGGCTGGCGCTGACCGCGGAGCCGGCGGAGCGCGGCATCATGCAGCGTCCGCCGCATCCGCCCGCCGAGAACATGTTTGCCCGCGGCATGTGGCAGCACATCCTGTGCGTGGGTGCATTGATGAGCGCCCTGGTGCTGACGCTGCAATACTGGGGCGTCAATAATGGTGTCGGCCATTGGCAGACGATGGTGTTTACCGCATTGACGTTTGCGCAGCTTACGCATGTCATGGCGATCCGCTCGGACCTCGAGTCCCTGCTGGTGATCGGCGTGCTGTCGAACCGGCCACTAGTCATCACCGTGGCGCTGACGGTCGGATTGCAGCTGTTGCTGATTTATGTCCCGGCGCTGAATCGTATTTTTGATACCGAACCGCTGTCAGCGCTGGAGCTCGGGTTATGTCTGGCCTGTGCGGCGGTGGTGCTGGTCGCTGTGGAGGGCGAGAAATGGCTGGCACGCAATGGCCTGATTTACAAAGCCGTTCCGGAGGTCTCCCGTTAGTGGGCAGGCGTTGTTGCATTGCGGATTTCATCAGGTAACAAACCCCTGTCAGATTCATGTAAGTATTCAATTGTTACGAGGGGGTAGGCTTGATTTTGGCGTATGCGGGCGCTAGGATGCCTTTTGCCCTGAAATGGTTTTAAGCAAAAATAAAATTTAAGGGTACAACTTGTTGTTTTCCCGAAATGTCGTAACAGGCTCAAGCAGAAGTTTTCAATAAAAACTCGCTGGCCCCGGCCTGTTGCGGTCCCGCGCTTTAACTGTAATCTGGAGGAGTAAATGGTTAAGAAACAGGATAAAAAGGCTGCTGAAGCAAGCCCGACCCGCCGCAAATTCCTGACTGGCGCGGCTGCCGCGACCACTGGCGTTGTCGCCGCCGGTTTCCCGATGATCGCCAAGGCCCAGGCCGGCCCGATTACGATGCGGTGGCAGAGCACGTGGCCGGCCAAGGATATTTTCCACGAGTACGCTCTCGATTTCGCCAAGAAAGTCAATGACATGACCGGCGGCGATCTCAAAATCGAAGTGCTGCCCGCTGGCGCCGTGGTTCCCGCCTTCCAGCTGCTCGACGCAGTGTCCAAGGGCACACTCGATGGCGGTCATGGCGTGCTGGTGTACCACTACGGCAAACAGAATGCGCTGGCGCTGTGGGGTTCGGGCCCGGCCTATGGCATGGATGCCAACATGCTGCTGGCCTGGCACAAATACGGCGGCGGCAAGGAACTGCTCGCCAAGCTCTACGGCTCGATCGGCGCCAACGTGGTGTCGTTCCCCTACGGTCCGATGCCGACGCAGCCGCTGGGCTGGTTCAAGAAACCGATCACCAAAGTGCAGGACATGAAAGGGCTGAAGTTCCGCACCGTCGGTATTTCGATTGACGTGTTCACGGCGATGGGCGCTGCGGTCAACGCGCTGCCCGGCGGCGAGATCGTGCCGGCGATGGACCGCGGCCTGCTCGACGCGGCCGAGTTCAACAACGCCTCGTCCGACCGCTTGCTCGGTTTCCCCGACGTGTCCAAGGTCTGCATGCTGCAGAGCTTCCACCAGAACGCCGAGCAGTTCGAGATCATGTTCAACAAGGGCAAGTTCGATGCGCTGCCGGCGAAGATGAAAGCGATCATCGAAAATGCCGTTGATGCCGCATCCTCCGACATGTCCTGGAAGGCGGTGCACCGCTATTCCCAGGATTACATCGAGATGCAGCAGAAGCAGGGCGTCAAGTTCTACAAGACCCCGGATGCCGTGTTGCAGGCGCAGCTCAACGGCTACGACGACGCTGTGGCCAAGCGCAAGGACAATGCGCTGTTCCGCGAAATCGAGGAATCGCAGCGCAAGTTCGCCGAGCGCGCCGTGCGCTGGGATCTGGATACCAACGTCAACCGCCGCATGGCTTACAACCACTACTTTGCCAAGAAGGCGGCTCCGGCCAAGAAGTCCTGATTCAGGATTGGCACGAGACCGTTGAAAACACCATCCGGCCAGCCCGGATGGTGTTTTTTTTAGGACGACCGCTCCGGCATTTATGTGTAACCGCCAGTAACAACGACATTGAGTAAAGAAACATGCAAAAAATTCTGCTGTTCATCGACAAGGTCAGTACGTTCGTCGGCCACTTTTTCTCATGGCTGATTGTCGGGTTGACGATACTGATTTCCTGGGAAGTGTTTTCCCGCTATGTGCTGGATGCCCCGCACGCCTGGGCCTTCGACGCGATGATCATGCTCTACGGCACGCTGTTCATGATGTCCGGCGCTTACACGCTGTCAAAGAACGGCCACGTACGCGGTGACGTGCTCTACGGTTTTTTTGAGCCGCGGACGCAGGCCACACTGGATCTGACACTTTATTTCCTGTTTTTCATTCCCGGCGTTGTGGCGCTGACCTACGCCGGCTATTTCTACGCTGCCGAATCCTGGGCGATCAACGAGCATTCCAATATCACCGCGGACGGCCCGCCGGTTTACCCGTTCAAAACCGTGATTCCGCTGGCCGGTCTGTTCCTGCTGGCGCAAGGTCTGGTTGAGATCGTGCGCTGCATTGTCTGTATCCGTCAGGGTGAATGGCCTTCGCGCGAGGAGGACGTCGAGGAGGTAGATGTCGACAAGCTGAAGGAGATGGTTCAAGCCAAGGATGTCGGGGCGGCCGTGTCGGCGGGAAATGGAGCCGGCAAATGAAAATCCGCAAAGAACTCTGGTTCGGCTTCATCATCATGGCATTGATCGTGACGCCGGTGATCATTTTTACGCCGTGGACCAATCTGACCAACGGCAGCCTCGGGCTGCTGATGCTGGCCCTTGTGGTGGTGGCGATCATGCTCGGATTTCCCACGGCTTTTACGCTGATGGGGATGGGTGTCGCGTTTTCCTGGTTTTTCTATCGTGGTGTCAATCCGGATCTTGCCGTCCGGCAGGTGCTCGACCTGATGGTGCAGCGCGCTTACGGGGTGATGTCAAATGACGTGCTGATTGCCGTGCCGTTGTTCGTGTTTATGGGTTACCTCGTTGAGCGGGCGGCGCTGATCGAGCGGCTGTTCAAGAGTCTGCACCTGTCGATGGCGCGCGTACCGGGCTCGCTCGCGGTCGCAACCATCGTGACCTGTGCGATTTTTGCGACGGCAACCGGCATTGTCGGGGCCGTAGTGACGCTGATGGGCCTGCTGGCGATGCCCGCAATGCTTCGCGCCGGCTACAACACCAAGATCGCCGCCGGTGCGATTACCGCAGGTGGATGTCTCGGCATCCTGATTCCGCCGTCGGTGCTGCTGATTGTTTACGGCGCTACAGCCGGTGTTTCCGTGGTGCAGTTGTACGCGGGCGCCTTTTTCCCCGGCATCATGCTGGCGAGCCTTTATGTCGGCTATGTGATCCTGATGGCGATGATCAAGCCGGAGTGGATGCCGCCGCTGCCGGAGGCCGAGCGTCATGTGGCGTTGCCTTCTTTTGCCGAGAAGCTTCAGGCGCGCGGACACAACGCGCTGGTCGGGCTGGCGCGTTCGATGGGCGGTGCGCCCGGTGTGCCGTCAATGACCGTTCTGAAGCAATTTTTCATAGTTCTTCTGCCCGCGCTCACGATTATCGGGATCCTGGCTTTTTCCTACAGCATGGCGACCGCGCCTGTTGAGGAGGTAAATACGGCGGGTCTGGTGCAGGCGGGTGGCGAGTTTGCGGCGGATGTCAAAGAGCCGGTCGCGAGTGCGGGTGATGCCGGTACCGGGCTGTCCGAACCGCCGGCTGAAGGCAATGCGGGAAAATCCACCGAAGGCACGGGGCTGACCGAGCCGCCGGTCGAGGGTGAGAAGCCGCAGGTTGCCGCAGCGCCGGCTCAAGCGGACGTGCCGCAGTCGCCGGCCGCTGCGGCAGCGCCGGTTGTTGCGGCCGAGACACTGCCCGTGCCCAACTGGTACTGGGTTATGTTCGGGATCGGCGCCGGCTTCCTGCTGCTGATTTACTGGATGATGAACTGGCAGCGCCTTGAAATCTTCAAGATGCTACTTGGTTCATTTTTCCCGCTTGCAGTGCTGATTCTGGCCGTGCTCGGTTCCATCGTGCTCGGTCTGGCGACGCCGACCGAAGCCGCAGCCGTCGGTGCTTTCGGCGGATTCGTGCTGGCGGCGGCCTACCGTTACATCGCACATTACCGCGGCAACGCCGGCGGCGCAGTCGGTACCACGGTCCGCGAACTGGGTACGATTTTGAAGGAATCTTCGTTCCTGACTGCCAAAACCAGCGCGATGGTGTGCTGGCTGTTCGTCGGGTCGGCGATTTTTTCAGCGGCGTTTGCGCTGCTCGGGGGGCAGGAGATCATCGAAAAGTGGGTGCTGTCGCTGGGGCTCACCCCGCTGCAGTTCATGCTGTTGGCGCAGTTCATCATCTTCATTCTCGGCTGGCCGCTGGAGTGGACTGAGATCATCGTCATCTTCATGCCGATTTTTATTCCGCTGCTGCCCAAGTTCGGCATCGACCCGCTGTTCTTCGGGCTGCTGGTGGCGCTGAATCTGCAGACGGCCTTCCTGTCGCCGCCGGTGGCTATGGCTGCGTTTTACCTGAAGGGCGTGGCGCCAAAGCATGTGACGCTGAACCAGATCTTCATGGGGATGATGCCCTTCATGGTGATTCAGGTGATTGCGCTGGCGTTGCTGTACATCTTCCCGGGCATCGGCCTGTGGCTGCCGCAAACGCTGTACAAATAAGCGCGGCGATGCGCAGTGCCTGACCGGATGTTATCGGCCGGGGGTGAATTGCATACCCTCGGCGCCGCAGCTTTGGCCGAGGGCATCCGCAACGGCGCATTCAGCGCCGAGGCGGCCGTGCGCAGTTGTCTCGACCGTATCGCGCAGGTCGATGAGCGGGTTCAGGCTTGGACCTTCCTCGATTCCGGGCTTGCGCTCGAGCAGGCGCGTGCCGCCGACCGGCGCCGCGCCTCCGGTGCGCCGCTGGGTGCATTGCATGGCGTGCCGGTCGGAATCAAGGACATCATCGACACCGCGGACATGCCGACCGAGAACGGCACCGTTCTGCATGCCGGCCGGCGACCTGTAAAGGATGCCGCTGTTGTGGCGCGCCTGCGCGCGGCGGGCGCGATCATCATGGGCAAGACCGTCACGACGGAGCTGGCCACTTACTCTCCGGGCAAAACCCGCAATCCGCATAATCCTGAACATACGCCCGGCGGTTCGTCGAGCGGGTCGGCTGCGGCAGTCGCTGCAGGCATGGTGCCGCTGGCCGTGGGCACGCAGACCAACGGCTCGGTGATCCGGCCGGCGGCGTTCTGCGGCGTGGTCGGATTCAAACCTTCCTATGGGCTGATCAATCGCGACGGTGTGTTGCGTCAATCACCTGCCCTGGACCAGATCGGCGTGTTTGCGCGGACACCGGAAGACGCAGCACTGATTGCAGAAACTCTGTGCGACGCAGCCGCTTTACCGCGCTGGCTCGAAGGTGGTGCCACCGTGCCGTCGCGGCTGCCGCGGGTGGCGTTTGTCAAAACCTCGATCTGGAACCGCATGGCCTTTGATGCGCGTGAAGCGCTTGCAGGGCTCTCTGCGCGTCTCGGCAGTGCGGTCATTGAGCTGGAAATGCCGGAGGCCGCTGTTGGCGTATGGGACTGGCAGCGCACCGTGATGGAGGCCGAGATTGCCGCGAACTACGATGCCGAGTGGCAGCGGGGGCGGGACCGCTTGTCGCAGTCGCTGCGCAGCCAGATAGAGCGTGGGCGCGCGATTTCCGCGGTCGATTACCAGCATGCGCTTGAACGCATCGCCGCAGTCAATGCCGCGTTCGAGCCGTTGTATGCGAACTGCGATGTGATCATGACGCCGGCGGTTCCCGGTACCGCGCCGCGGGGGCTGGACTCGACCGGGGACCCTGCTTTCTGTACGCTGTGGACTTTCTGCGGCATGCCGTCGCTGACCTTGCCGCTGTTGCGCGGCACGAACGGTCTGCCGCTGGGCGTGCAACTGGTGGCGCCGCGCTACTGCGATGCGCAGTTGCTGCGCGCCGCACGATGGCTGTGCGACGTTGTCCGTTGATCTTTCAACCTGGTGATCCGACATCATGAGCTCTCAAAAACCCCGGGTGCTGGTCACCCGCGAAGTCTTCGACGAAACCCTCGACTATCTGCGGCAGCATTGCCAAGTGCTGGATAACCAGCGCGATCTTCCTTATGCGCCTGAAGCCCTCGGCAAGGCGCTTGCGGATTGCGACGGTCTGATGTGCGCGCTGACCGACAAAGTGGATTCCGCGCTGCTGACGGCGGCGCCGAAACTGAAGGCGGTGGCCAATATCGCTGTGGGTTACAACAACATCGACGTCCCTGCCTGCACGGCGCGCGGCGTGATGGCCACGAATACCCCTGGCGTGCTCGATGACAGCACGGCTGATCTGGCATGGACGCTGATGCTGGGCACGGCGCGCCGGATTACCGAAGTCGAGCGCCGCATCCGCAATGGTGAATGGACGGGGTGGCAGTTGAAGCAGTGGCTGGGTGTGGATGTGCATCACGCGACGCTGGGCATTGTCGGCATGGGTCGCATCGGGCAGGCGATCGCACGCCGCGCCTTCGGCTTCGAGATGAAAGTGATTTATCACAACCGCAAGCCCATCGCGCCGGAGCTCGAGCGCATATGCAACGCGAGTTATGTGTCGTTCGACGAACTGCTGGCGCAATCCGATTTCATCGTGCTGCAGGTGCCGTATTCGCCGCAGACCCACCATCTGATCGGCGCCGCCCAACTGGCGAAAATGAAACCGTCCGCGATCCTGATCAATTCGACGCGTGGTGGTGTCGTGAATGACGCCGCGCTGATCGATGTCCTGAAAAAAGGCGGCATCCGCGGCGCCGGTCTGGATGTTTACGAGAACGAGCCGAAGCTCAATCCCGAATTCCTCAAGCTCGACAACGTGGTGCTCGCGCCGCATGTCGGCAGCTCCACCGAAGCGACGCGCAAAGCGATGGCGATGCTGGCGGCGCAGAATCTGGTGGCCGCACTGCAGGGCAAACTGCCGCCGAATCTGATCAATCCGGAAGCGCGCCGCTAGGCGTATAAAGCAAGTATCTGTTTTTATTGAATAATTTATAATTCCTCGACGGCGGCTGCCATGCCGCCGTCGGATCCTTCCTTCTGATGAATTACGCCACCCAACTCGTCGACCTGATGGTGCAGGTCATGCTGCCGCTGTCGCTGCTGGTTTGCGCCGGCGCGTTGTGGACACGTTTTTTTCCGGACACCGATGTCGAACAGATGCGCAGCAGCCTGAACCGGCTGGTGATGTATCTGTTTTATCCCTGCATCCTGTTTGCGGTGGCGTCGAGTACGCCGATCAGCCGCGATCTGCTGTCGGTGCCGCTGCTGGTGGGCATCGC
The DNA here is from genome assembly GCA_030833315.1 of Burkholderiales bacterium. Classification (GTDB taxonomy): domain Bacteria; phylum Pseudomonadota; class Gammaproteobacteria; order Burkholderiales; family SG8-41. The sequence goes on along the minus strand of JAURHM010000005.1, from coordinate 21,362 downwards.
GTCACTGATCTCCGGCGGCTTTCTTTATTTGATGCTTTATCGATTGCCGCTGTGGCCCGGTCTCAGCGACCGCACCCGTGCCGCGCTGATGCTCGGTGGCATGTTTGGCAACACCTTCAATATCGGCGCGCCCCTCCTGGTGTTTTTTTTCGGTGCCGAGTCGATCCGCTACGCGGTGTTCAATGACATGTTGATGACGATGCCGCTGGTGTGGACGCTTGGCGTGTGGATCGCCACGCGACTGGGCTCGCACGATGGCGATGCAGCACGGCCTTCAGTGATCGGTGTGGTGCTGACGATGCCGCCGATCTGGGCTTTTCTATCGGGCTTCACCTGCCAGCAGCTGGGTTTGACCTATGAGCCGCTGGTTGCCGCGACGCGCTTCATCGGTCAGGCGACGATTCCGGTGATCCTGTTCGTGCTGGGCATGACCATCCCCTGGCGCAATCTGGTGCCGCGCGGCGAAATTCTGTCCGTGGTCGGCATCAAACTGCTGTTGACGCCCTTCATCGTTTGGCTGATTGCGCCGCTGATTTATTCGCCGATGGGTGAGGCGCAGTATGCCGCGGTGGTCGAAGGTACGACACCGGCAATGATGACGGCCTTGCTGCTGGCGGATCGTTTCAAACTGGATTCAGGCGCTGCAGCCTTGCTGATCGGCTGGAGTACCATACTGTTCTGGCTGACGCTGCCGCTGATCATGGCCTTCGGTTGGATCAGTCGAACGTGATTCAGTCGACGTGATACAGCGCGCATAACAGGAGAACTGCATTGAAAGTCGGATTCATTGGATTGGGCGCGATGGGGCGCCATATGGCTCAGCATCTGCACAAGGGTGGTCATCAGTTGGGCGTGTGGGGGCGCCGTGCTGAAAGTACTCAGCCGCTGGTCGCCACCGGCGCCACGTCTTACGAAACGCCGGCGGCACTGGCTGCGGCATCGGATGTGGTGTTCACGATGGTTACCGCCTCCAGCGATTTTGAGCAAGTAGCACTAGGCGCCAACGGCATTATCCATGGTGCGAAGGCTGGTCTTGTGCTGGTCGACATGGAAACCATTTCACCGGCCGTGGCGCGCGCGGTGGCAAAGCAGCTTTCGGCCAAGGGTATCGAGATGCTCGATGCACCTGTTTCCGGTGGCCCGATGGGTGCTGAACAGGCGACCCTGTCGATCATGGTCGGTGGCAAGGCGGATGTGTTTGAGCGCATCAAACCTTTGTTTGCCTGCATGGGCAAGACGATTACCCGTGTCGGTGACATTGGTGCCGGGCAGGTGACCAAGGCCTGTAATCAGCTGGCGCTGTTGGTGGCGACTCAGGGTGTGGCTGAATCACTGCATCTGGCGGCGCGGCTGGGTGCCGATCCCGGCAAGGTACGCGAAGTGCTGATGGGTGGTGTTGCGGCGAGCCGGGTCATGGACCTGTTCGGCAAACGCATGGTTGACCGCAATTTCGAAAACGGCATCGACACGCGGCTGTATCACAAGGATCTCGGCATCATTCTCGGGCTCGCGCATGAGGCTGGACTGGCTTCGCCCGGCGGTGCATTGGTGATGCAGCAGATCAATGCATTGATGGGGCAGGGGCGTGGCCGTGATGATCTCGGCGCGCTGATCACGGTGCTGGAAGCGATGTCCGGCAGCAGCCCCGCAAAGGAGAAATGACATGAGCTTCACACAGCCCGAACCCGCAAGGCCACGACTGACGCGTTCCGAACTCGCGGTCCCCGGCATTAATCCGGCGCTGTTCGACAAGGCGGCGAAATCGGCGGCCGATGTCATTTTCCTGGATCTGGAGGATGCCGTTGCACCCGACGACAAACCGCAGGCGCGCAGGAATGTCATCGCCGCGCTGAATGACATGGACTGGGGGAAAAAGGTCATGGCCGTACGTATCAACGGTCTGGATACCCATTACATGTACCGCGATGTGGTTGATCTTGTTGAGCAATGTCCGCGCCTCGACATGCTGGTGGTGCCGAAGGTCGGCGTGTCCGCCGATCTTTATGCGCTTGACATGCTGGTGACGCAGATCGAGACGGCGCAGGGACGGACCAACCGTATCGGTTTTGAAGCACTGATCGAAACCGCGCTGGGACTGGCCAATGTCGAAGCCATTGCACAGTCCAGCCGCCGGCTCGAGGCACTGGCTTTCGGTTCCGGTGATTTTGCCGCTTCGACGCGGGCCCGCACGACGATCATCGGCGGCTTGCATCCTGAATATGGCGTGTTGTCGGACCGCGATGCCGATGGCAAGCGGGAATACCATCAGACTGACCCCTGGCATGCGGCGCAGGTGCGCATCCTGGTGGCCTGCCGTGCCTACGGCTTGCGGCCGATCGACGGCCCTTACGGCGACTTCAAGGATCCAGAAGGCTATCTGTCGGCGGCGCGCCGTGTCGCCGCAATGGGTTACGAGGGCAAGTGGGCGATCCACCCGACACAGATTGAAGCGGCGAATGCGGTATTCAGCCCCTCAGCCGATGAAATCGCCAAGGCCCGACGCATTGTTGAGGCCATGGCGCAGGCCGCGCGCGAGGGCAAGGGTGCGGTACAGGTTGACGGCCGTCTGGTGGACCTCGCCAATATCCGCATGGCACAGAACCTTCTGCAGAAAGCCGACGCCATCAGCGGGAAATGACCGCGATATGGTCGCTTCGCGCCGGCAGGAAAATTCGCTAGACTGATTTACTGCCGGTTCCGTCCGGCTTCTCCCGGGGGAGGGGATCATGAAAACAGTCAGCCAGTTGTTGCAGGGCAAAGGCAGTAGCGTGTGGTCGGTGACTCCGGACAGCAGCGTGTATGAAGCGTTGAAGCTGATGGCCGAAAAAAATGTCGGCGCCCTGCTTGTGATGAGCGACGGCAAACTGCGCGGCATCCTGTCGGAACGTGATTACGCCCGCAAGGTGATCCTGCTCGGCAAGTCATCCCATGATCTGGCCGTGCGCGAAATCATGTCCCATAAGGTGGTCTGCGTCGGGCCGATGCAGAAGGTCGATGAATGCATGGCGGTGATGTCGAACAAGCGCATCCGCCATCTGCCGGTGCTGGATGCCGGCAAGGTCATCGGCATGCTGTCGATCGGCGACCTGGTCAAGGAAGTGATCGCCGACCAGCAGATGACCATACAGCAGCTCGAAAGTTACATTCACAGCTGATCCGGTTGTTTTCTTGAAGTGCCGGTGCTGCGTCGGGCAGCACGGTATTGCTGCGTTTAACGAATTGGAGCAAGACGGAACATGAAATTCGGCGCCATCATCATCGGAGATGAAATCCTCTCCGGCAAACGCCAGGACAAACACATGGCCAAGGCCATTGCGCTGCTCGCGGCGCGGGGTTTCGACCTGTCATGGGCGCAGTATCTGGGCGATGAGCCGGATCTGATTGTATCGACACTGCGCCGCTCGCTGGCCGGTGATGATGTGGTGTTCAGCTTCGGCGGCATCGGTGCAACCCCGGATGATCACACCCGACAGTGCGCGGCTGCAGCAGCCGGCGTGGCGCTGAAGCTGCATCCCGAAGCTGAAACCGAAATCCGCGCACGCTTTGCCGATGATCCCAAGGGTGTCACACCGCAGCGCCTGATGATGGGCGAGTTTCCCGAGGGCGCGTCGATCATTCCGAATCCCTATAACCGTATTCCCGGATTCACTTTCCGCAATCACCACTTCCTGCCGGGCTTTCCCGAGATGTCCTGGCCGATGATGGAATGGGTGATTGACCAGCGTTACGCCGCCATCGGTGCGGTGCGCGCGGTGGAGTCGGCGATCATTGTCCGCGAAGCCGGCGAGAGCCAGCTGATCGATTTGATGAACGAATGCCTGCGCGCCTATCCGCAAGTCAAGGTTTTCAGCCTGCCGCGGGTGACACCCGAGCGTTATGTCGAGCTAGGCGTGCGCGGCGATGCGGTGCAGGTGGCACCGGCGATTGCGATGCTCAAAGCCGGCGTTAGCGCGCTGGGTTTTCCGTGGACGCCGTTCCAGGCCTGAAGCACGAGCGGGATTGAATAAAAAAAGCCCCCGGATTTTTCCGGGAGCTTTTGTTGCTGCGTTTGTTACTAAGGCTTAAGCAGCTTTCTTGCTCGCCTTTTTCACCGCAGCGGTCGCCTGGGAAGCGGCGGCTTCCAGATTCGACTGCGTGGCTTGCGAAAACTGCTTGGACACTTTGGAAAGGTTGTCGTAAGCCGAGTTGACGGCGGCAATTGCCGACTTCACTGCGGCTACGCCGACTTCCGAACCTGCCGGAGCGGTTTTCACCAGCTTGTCGAGACCGGTCACCAGTTCCTTGTTGAACACGGCGACCTGAGCTTCAACCAGCTTGCCGAATTCAGCCTGGGTGCCGGACGCGACGTCGTACAGGCTTTTCGCGTAGGCGGTGGCTTTTTCCAGCGAGGGCTGCGCCAGGTTGTCTTTCAGTGCGGCGAATTGCTGGAAATCCTTGACGGCGGCCAGCGCTTTCGCGCCTTCCAAGCTGTCGGAGAACGCGGTTTTGGCGGCTCTCAGCTGCAGTTCGATGACTTTTTCGGTGCTCTCGATGGCGACACCGGCGAATTTCATCGCGGCTTCGAGGTTGGCTTTGTTCATTGCAATAAATTGTTCTGGAGTCTGATACATGATTAATCTCCTTTAAAAACATATTGATACTGGTTAAAACGAATCTCGTGGCGCTGGGGTGCCTCATTTATATTGCGCCGCACAATTCAAATTATAAGGGCTTAAAAAGGCAAGTCAAGGGTTTGGCGCAAATATTTATTGCACCGCACCATAATTGTTTGCTATCACTAACTTTGACGGCGAAGGCTCCCGTCGTTAGCATCAAAAAAAGCGGGCAAATCAAACCCTTGCCGGTCCCCCGCCGCGCTGCGGCTATTCCCAGTAACTATCTGTTTATAAGTGACTATTTTTAAAATCTTATGACCACCCTGTTCAGCAAGATCATAGCCCGTGAGATTCCTGCAGATATCGTCTATGAAGACGAGCTCTGCTTGGCCTTCCGGGACATCAATCCCCAAGCGCCCACCCATGTGTTGCTGATTCCGAAGCAGGAGATTGCTAAGCTGGCTGATGCCGGCGCGGCCGATCAGGACTTGCTGGGCCACCTGCTGCTGGCTGCAGGCAAGGTGGCGCGTCAGCTGGGAGTGGGAGAGGCGTTCAGGTTGGTGGTGAACAACGGTGCGGGTGCCGGGCAGACGGTGTTTCATCTGCACCTGCACATTCTTGCGGGGCGACCGTTGCACTGGCCGCCTGGCTGATCACGCCGTCGCGTGATCAATCGGCCTGGATGCCGAGTTCCTTGACCGCCGATTTGTAGCGGACCAGCTGATCGGCGACGAACTTTCCGAATTCTTCCGGCGAGTTGGTGACCGGATCCACACCGAGTTGCATGAACTTCTGCGCGATCTCCGCGGAACCGACGGCAGTGATCGTAGCCTGGTGCAGTTTCTGCAAAATGACCTTGGGTGTTTTAGCCGGCGCCATCAGTCCGAACCAGCCGAAAGACTGATAGCTTGGAACGCCGGACTCGGCAACAGTCGGGACATCTGGCAGCGTCGGCGAGCGTTTGATGCCGCCGACTGCGATGGCTTTCAGTTTTCCAGCCTGGATCTGGGACGTCATGCTGGCCATCGGGCCGAAATAGAACTGCGTTTCACCGGCCATGGTTGCTGCGACCGAGGGCGCGCCGCCCTTGTACGGGATGTGGATGGTTTCTTTGGAGATGCCGGCGCGGTGCACAAACAGCGCAATAGCATAATGGCTGGTCGAGCCGGTGCCGCCCGAGGCGTAGTTCAGCGCCCGAGGTTTGGATTTGGCCAGCGCTACCAGTTCGCTGACCGTGTTTACGCGCAATGATGGATTGGCGACCAGCAGATTCTGTGAGATGGCGAACAGTGTAATCGGTGCGAAATCCTTCACAGGGTCGTAGTTGAGTTTGTCTTTCAGCGCCGGCGAGAAGGAGTGCGTCGATACCGAAGCGGCAAGCAGGGTATAGCCGTCGGGATTGGCCTTGGCGGCGATTTCCGCGCCCAGCGTGCCTCCGGCACCACCGCGGTTGTCGATGACCATCGGCTGGCCGAGTGCCTCACCGATCTTGATTGCGACGATGCGACCGATGGTGTCGTTCGCTCCGCTGGGCGGATTCGGTGAAATCATCCGCACCGGGCGGTTCGGAAAATCCTGTGCCTGCGCTGCTGATACTGCAGCGATGGCGATACCGCAAGCGATGAATAACTGTTTTTTCATGGTCCTCTCCGGGCAAGTACAGTGTTGCCGGTGCTTCAGGTTTCGAGCGGCAGCCGGACCGGTTGTCCCGAACGCGCCGAACGTTCGATGGCAATGGTCGTCTGCAGATTGATTATCGCCTGCTCCGGCGTGGTGTGCACCGTGGCACTGCCGGTGGCCAGATGGTCGAGCCAGGCGCGGGTTTCATTACCCAGCGGTCCCCAGAAGTCACCGACGGCCCAGTCGCCGGCGGTATTGCTGCCGAGGAAAGCCATGTTTACCGCGTGGTCAGGCACATAGGCGTGCGGGATACCGCGGTCAGAATACAGCACATGGTCCATGTGGTCGTCGTCGATCAGCATGGTACCTTCGGTGCCCAGCAGTTCGACGCGGTCGGACTGGCCCAACGTCGGGTATTTGGCGGGCAGGGCGTAGCTCACGCCGAAGTTGACCACTGCACCGTCGGCAAAGGTCACGATGGCCCAGGTCACGTCGTGCGCGCCGTAACCGGCTTCCTTGAAAATGCCGTGCTGGCCACGGGCGACTACTTCCACCGGCGGATTGCCTTCAAGGAACCAGCACATCAGGTCGACGTAATAAGTCAGCACATCCAGCACCGGAGTCGCATGTGGATCGCGCTTGAGGATGGAGAAGGCCTGGGCGCGCGAGTTGTAGACCCGGGCCAGTCCGCCGGTCACGCGGCCGAGCCTGCCCTGGATCATCTGTTCCTTGGCGCGCAGGTAACACTCCTTGTAGCGGCGGCTGTAGCCGATACGCAGTTCGCCCTTGGTGGCTTTGAGTGTGGCGAGGATGTCCTCGGCATCGTTCAATGACAGTGCGATCGGTTTTTCCACCAGCACCGGCTTGCCGAGTTCAAGCGCGCGCTTGATCGGCGCCGCATGTTCGCCTTCCGGCGTGGAGACAAACACCGCGGTGACTTCCGGGTGTTCGATCATTTCAAAGTTGTTGGCCGAATGGACGTCGGCGCCGGTGGTTTTGGCGAGCGCCGCGGCGCGGGACGGATCCAGATCGGATATTGCGAGAAATCCGACGGACGGGTGTTTGGCGGACAGGCGCGCGCGCAGCGTGCCGATGCGACCGGCGCCGATTACGGCGATGCCGAGTTTTTTGCTGGCTTTCAAAGGGGCTCCTCCTGATACGACGGCGCTGAACGCCGTCATGCCCCTATTCTAGTAGACGCGGTGTGCGACCGTCCCGCCGCTCAGCACATGCTGGACGTTTTCCCACGACACCTTGAACAGAAAGGCTGCTGACTGGCGGGTGACGCCGGCCACATGCGGGGTCAGCAGCAGTCGCGAGGCGGCTTCGCCCTCGAGTTTCAGCAGCGGGTTGTCCGCTGTGGCGGGTTCGATGCTGTAAACGTCGACTGCAGCGCCGGCGATACGATTGTCTTTCAGGGCCTGCGCCAGTGCGGCTTCATCGACCACGCCGCCGCGCGCGCCGTTGATCAGCACCGCTTCCGGTTTCATCATCGCCAGCTGCTTTTCGCCGATCAGATTCGTTGTCGCCGGAATCAACGGTACGTGCAGCGTGACGACATCGGCGGTTTTCAGCAGTTCATCCAGCGCCATGCCGCGGGCGTTCATCGCATCCGCCCTGGTCTTGTCTTTCAGCGCCGGGTCGAAATAAACGATGTTGCAGCCGATGCGGTGGAAGGCCTGCGCGACGGCCATGCCGATCACGCCCATGCCGACGACGCCGACCGTGGTGCCGTCAATACCGGCGAGGTTGTCGGCCATCATGCGGTTGCGGAAGGCGACGTAATTGCCTTTTTTGATTTCTGCGTCAGCCCAGGCGAAGCGGCGCAGCAGCACCGACGCACAGCTGGTGGTGTATTCGGCCAGTGCGGAATTGCTGCCGCCGGGAACATTGGCGACGGGGATGCCGAGTTTTTTCAGCGCGGCTTCATCCAGGCGGTCAACGCCGGCGCCGGTGATCTGCACTACTTTGAGCGAAGTGCCTTCAAACAGCGCGGCGGGCAGCTTCGGGCCGACGGCGGGCATCACGACTGCGCGTGCTTCCTTCATCAAGGCCGGGACATCCGCATCGTCCGGCTTGCGGTAGGCGATGTGGATGTTTTTCGGCGGCGTGACGCCGACACGGGTGAAATCGGCTTCGGGGCGCAGGCAAAGGACGTCGATGCTCATCGGATTCTCTTCTTGTTGAATAAGGCAACGGCGGGGCTTGCCCCGCCGTGATCAGGCTTTGTGTTCCTGGGTGCGCTGGGCGATGTCGGGCACCGGGAAGAAACACAGCAGCACCAGCGGATCGCTGCCGGTGTTGCGCGTGGCGTGTTTCTCGCCCGACGGGATCAGGATGGTATCGCCGGCCTTCAGCGGATAGTTGCCGCTGTCGGCTTCGGTGCAGCCTTCACCGGACATTACAAAAATGCATTCTTCAAAGCCCTGATGGAAATGCCGGCCGCGCGGGCTGTCGCCCGGTTTGACCGGCGGGATTTCCACCAGACGCAAGGTGACGGCCTGCGAGCCTTTTTCGCCGGAAACGATTTCCAGCGATTTGCGGCCGGGCAGCCCCATGCTTTTGGCTGCTTCCTGTGTCAGTACTTTCGCCATCAGGTTCTCCGCATCAGCGTCCGAAGGAGCGCAGGGTATGCATTATCCCGCGATTTTCAGGTGCTTGATTTCAGCCGTACCGCCTTGCGCCTCGTCGAGCAGCGCAAAGATCTCGCCGCATTCCTTGGCGATGGCATCGGCGATGTCGTTGAGCATTTTGACGCCTTTGGCCGCTGTCGCATGCTCCGGTGCACCGTACCAGCCCGTGGCGGCGATGGTTTTGATGTCGCGCAGAACCGGCTGATAACTGCGGGTGCGACGCAGGCGGTCCCATTTGCGACCGTGGCTGTGATCGGATGAATTGACGTTGTCGATACGGTCAAGGTGCACTAGGTTCGGCTGGTAGGCCAGCACCGCCAGTGCCTCGATTTCACCGCCGTGGGTCAGGCCACCGCAGTCGTGGCCGTAGAGTTCGGCAGCTACATAGCAGGCTTGAACAACGATCACGCTCATGCCGACTTCGCGGTGCAGCTTTTCGGAAGCAATCGCCAGCGAAGGAATGTTGCCTTCATGCCAGTTGAGAATCAGCAGGCGTTTGGCGCCGTGCTGCGCGGTGGAGGCGCATATTTCGGTGACGACGCGCTGATAGGTATCGGGCGACAACGTGATCGTGCCTTCGAAGGGCATGTGCATCGGCGTCACGCCCAGCGGTCCGCCGGGAAGTACCAGGCCGTCCATGCGCTCGGCCACGGCGTGGCCGATGACATTGGCAGCGTAGATGTCGGTGCCGGTGGGCAGGTGCGGGCCGTGCTGTTCGACGCTGCCCGCCGGCAGGATCACCAGCGGGTTCTTCTTGAACTGCGCGGCGATCTCGGGCTGGGTGAGATCGATAAAGTAACGGGTAGCGAGTTTGGACATAGGTCCTCCTTAAGCTGCTCGTTTCGAGTCGTTCTTGGCGCGGGCGTCGTTCATCACTTCTTCAATGGTGACGCACTGGCCTTTGCGGTCGATCGATTTCAGTGCAGCATTGGTCATTGCTACGGCGACGTTGCCATTGTGCGCAGTCAGCTCATTCGGTTTGCCCGACAGGCAGCTGTTGGCAAAAGCTTCGAGTTCGGCGCGGAACATGTCGGACTCCGGCAGCTTGATGTCTTCGCGCTTGGCCCAGCCATCCTTGCCGCGCTGGATATAAAGCACGGAATTGTCGTGCAGCAGGTGCGGGGTGTCCCAGGTGCCGAAGTCGATTTCGTAGTGCATCAGGCCCTTCGAACCGAATACGCGCACCGAGAAAATGCCGGGGGAAGTCCAGCAGGAACCGACGTAACCGATCTTGCCGTCCTTGAAGCGCACCAGTGTCATCGACTGATCGTCAACTTCGGCGCCGACCGGTGACAGCTTGGAGGCCATCGACGATACTTCCTGCACTTCACCGCCGAGCATGTGCAGCACGTCGAACTGGTGAATCGCCAGTTGCGACAGCGGGCCGCCGGGGGCGCGGTCCTTGTACCAGCGCCAGGTCTGCGGCGTCAGTTCAAGGGCGCGTTCATTTGAGAAGTTGGCTTCCATGAAAGCGACGCGGCCGAGTTCTCCGGCATCGATTTTTTCCTTGATGATGCGGATGCCCGCCATCAGGCGTGCGCTGTGGCCGACGGTGACGGTGATGCCGAACTGCTTCTGCAGGGCTTCGATTTTCAGACCGTCTTCCAGTGTCTGCGAGATCGGTTTTTCGGTGTAAACATGCTTCCCGCCCTTGGCAACGATTTCAGCCATCGGCAGATGCTGTTCGTTCGGTACCGTCAGGATCACGCCCTTGATTTCCGGGTTAGACAGCATGGCTTGCATGTCGGGCACTGCGGGCACACCCATTTCCTTGGCGAAGGCATCGCGTTTTTCCTGCGAGCGGCTGTAGCCTGCGACAATCTGAACCTTGTCGGATTGTTTGGCGGCGCGGGTCAGGACTTTGGCCCAGCGGCCGAGGCCGACGATACCGACTTTGACGGGGGTGCTCATGGATGCGTGCTCCTCACTCAATAAATGAAAGATGGCTAAAACAGAAAAAACGGCGACCCTGCCAGGACTTGAGGCAAGCGAAATTGGGCTTGTTGGCGGCGTCAACTCGTAATATCGTATTACGGTATTACGGTAGGGGTCAACCAGCAAACGACGCAACACCATGAATAACCTGAAAATCGAAAATATTCAAAAACTTGCGGCACCATTGAGGCTGCAGGTGCTCGATGGTTTGCGTCGCGCCATTATCGAAGGGCGGCTGGCACCAGGGGCAAGGCTGACCGAACGCGAGCTTACCGAGATGATGGGCGTCTCGCGTACGGTGATCCGCGAAGCATTACGCCAGCTCGAAACCGAAGGGCTGATCGCCAACGTGCCGAACAAGGGACCGGTGGTGCGTGCGCTGTCCCTGGCGGAAGCGAAAGATTTGTACACCATCCGCGCCGTGCTCGAAGGGTTGGCCGCGCGCCTGTTCGTGCAGAACGCCGGCGATGCCGAACTGAAGCGGCTGGCGCAGGCGCTGGATGTAGTGGTCGGCGCCTACGAGCGCGGTGATGCCCAGGAAGTGCTCGAAACCAAGAACCGTTTTTATGAAGTGCTGTTCGAGGGCGCGGGCAGCGAGACGCTGTCATCGATGCTCGGCACGCTGCATGCGCGCATCTGGCGCTGGCGTGCGCTCGGGTTGTCGCATCCGCAGCGTTCCGACAGCCGCTCGCAGGAAAGCATTGGCGGACTGCGTGCGATGCTTGCGGCCATCCGCCAGCGTGATGCCGAGGCTGCTGAACGCCTGACCCGCGATGAGGCGCATGGCGCCGCCACCGAGGTGATGCGTCTGATTGAACTTGGCGGCGTCACCGGATAATCGCCAGACAATGATCGCGCTTTCCAATCTTGAGTGGGGCTACTGCGCCGTTGTGCTGGTCGCCAGTTACGCGCTGCGCGGCAGCACCGGCTTCGGCGGATTTGCCGCAATGCCGCTGCTGGCGCTGGTGATTCCGATGAAGGTGCTGGTGCCGGTGTGGACGCTGCTGACGATTTCGTCATCGGCGACGCTGTTCGGCAAGGACCGCAAGCATGTGTCCTTCCCGATGATTCTGCGGATCCTGCCGTCGTGTTCGCTGGGCATTCTGCTCGGGCTGTGGCTGTTCAAGACGCTGGATGCCGCATGGCTGTCGCGCGGCCTCGGCGCGCTGGTGTCGGGCTACGGCCTTTACGCGCTGTGGCAGACCCGTGGCGGCGGTGCCGGCAATCCGCCGCCGCGTGCGATTGCCACTGCGGCGAGTTTTCTCGCCGGCGCCGTCGGCACGATGTTCGGTACGATGGCCAGCCTGTTTTTCGCGGTGTATATGGACGCCATCCGCGTGACCAAGGAACAGTTCCGCGGTACGCTGGCCGCGTTGATGATGACGCTCGCGGTGATTCGAGGCCTAGGTTATTACGCGGTCGGTGAATTCGGCCGCGAGTCGCTGCTGCTGTTTGCGGTTGCGCTGCCGTTCATGCTGACCGGCATTTTTATCGGCGACCGCATCCACACCGGTCTCAGCGAAACCGTGTTCCGCCGCACGGTCTGCGCGATCCTGATCCTCAGCGGCATTCCCCTGATGCTGAAATAGCCGCCGCCGCGCTTAGTGCGGGCCGGCGTGTGCAGAATGGGTCAGTTTCTCGGTATAGGCAATCGCCATCGCTGAAGCGACGAAGGTCAGGTGGATGATGGTCTGCCACATCAGCGTCTTTTCATCGTAATGCGTCGCATTGATGAAAGTCTTCAGCAGGTGGATCGACGAGATGCCGATGATCGCCGTTGCCAGTTTGACCTTGAGCACGCCGGCATTGACGTGTGACAGCCATTCCGGCTGGTCGGGGTGATTCTCAAGTTCCAGACGCGACACGAAAGTTTCCCAGCCGCCGACGATCACCATCACCAGCAGATTGGAAATCATCACCACGTCGATCAGGCCGAGCACGATCAGCATGATTTCGGTCTCGGTAATGTCCTTCACCGAAATCAGTGACAGCAGGTGCACCAGCTCGGTCCAGAACTGCCAGACGTAAACGCCCTGGGCGACGATCAGGCCGATATACAGCGGCGCCTGCAGCCAGCGGCTCATGAATATCCAGCGCGGTAGCGGACGCAGAATCCTGTCGGCAGGATGCAAATTATCAGTATCAGCGTTTTTCATAATTCTCAATTTAATTAAATGGTTGTATGGGTTGTCCGAAAATTATCTCGTCATGATCACGACTTTACCGACGACCTTGCGGTCGCGCACCGTGGCCAGTGCCTCGCGGTATTGTTCAAACGGCAAGGCACCCATCACATGCGGCTTGATCTTGCCCTGCGCATACCAGTCGAACAGTTCACGCTGCACGCGCTGCACTTTTTCCGGCTGACGGTCGCGGTAGGCGCTGTACTGCAGACCGATCAGCGAAATGTTTTTCACCAGCAGGTGGCCGGCTTTGACCTCGGGGATGCGGCCTTCGGCGAAACCGACAACGATGATGCGCCCGGACCAGCCGATCACCCGCATGCTGGCATCGAACACGTCGCCGCCGACCGGATCGACAATGATGTCGACGCCGCGTTTGCCGGCTGCTGCCATGACCTGGTCGCGGAATGCGTCGCGCAGGTTCGGCACATCGGTGCGCACTACGTAGTCCGCGCCTTGTTGTTTCGCCAGTTCGGCTTTTTCTGCACTGCCGACGCTGGCGATGACCTTTGCCCCCAGAGCCTTGGCGACCTGGATGGTGGCAATGCCGACGCCGCCCGCAGCGCCGTTGATCAACACGGTTTCGCCCGGCTGGTACTGGCCGCGTTCGACCAGTGCGAAATGAGCCGTCGGGTAGGCGATGCCCATCGCCGCGGCATCGGCAAAGCTCATGTTCGCGGGCATCGGATAACAATTGTTCTGCGGCACCACGCATTTCTGCGCGTAGGCGCCGTATTCATTTTGCGCGGCGATGCGGTCACCGGGTTTGCAGGTGGTGACGCCGGCGCCGACCGCGGCGACCACGCCCGCCATGTCCTTGCCCGGGCTGAACGGGCGCTTGGGCAGGATCTGGTAGGTGCCGCCGATCACCAGCAGGTCCGGGAAATTGACGCTGGCGGCGTGTACATCGACCAGTACTTCACCAGGCCCCGGTACGGGATCCGGCACTTCCTCCAGCAGCAGGTTTTCAATGGGACCGTGCTCTCTGACGATTAAGGCTTTCAACGGCGATGCTCCTGCAGGAATGATTTTTTCGAGGCGCGATTGTAACGCGACGCCGGTCGTCGCAAGGTCTGCGCTGTTACGGCAATAAAAAGCCCGTAAAAACAGTCATCAAACGCCGTCATAAAAAAAGGCGGCCGGAGCCGCCTTTACCTGCGTTCCGATGTTTCAGAACGGCTGCAGACCGGCGGCCTTGACCACCGGGCCCATGGCCTTGATTTCTTCCTCGACGAACTTGCGGAATTCTTCGGGCGTGTTGGTCACTACCTCGGTCATCTGCTGTTCGAACAGGCGGCGGAATTCGGCGTTCTGCGTCGTCTTGACCAGCATCTCGCGCACCTTGGCCTGGATGGGTTTCGAAGTCTTGATCGGCGCCAGCAGGCCGTTCCAGCCGCCGTACTGGAAGCCCGGTACTGTTTCGGAGATCGACGGCAGGTCGCCGAGCAGGGCGGTCTTGGTCGGCAGGCTGTGGGCGACGGCGCGCAGTTTGCCGCCCTTGATCAGGCCGGCCACTGCCGGCGCCGGGGTGATGGTCCATTGCGATTCGCCCGCAACCACTGCCGCCACGGAAGCCCCGCCGCCTTTGTAAGGCACGTGCAGTGCTTCGGATTTTGCTATGTTCAGGAACATCACGCCGGCAAGGTGACTTTGCGAACCGACGCCGGCCGATGCCATATTGGCCTTGCCGCCGCGGGACTTGTTGTATTCGAGCAGTTCCTTGACTGACTTCGCGGGGATCGAAGGGTTGACGACGAGGATGTTCGGCGTGTTGCCGAACAGCGAGATGAAGGCGTAATCCTTCAGCGGATCGAAGGGCAGTTTCTTGTGGATATGCGGTCCGATCACCATTGCGGCGGTTGACGCCGACACCAGCGTGTAACCGTCGGGGATGGCGTCCTTGCCGATTTCCATGCCGATCAGACCGCCGGCGCCGCCGCGGTTGTCGACGACGATCTGTTGGCCGCCGATCTGGGTCATGGTGTTGGCGAAAATCCGGCCCAGCGTGTCGACAGAAGCGCCGGCGGCGTTGGGGATGATCAGGCGGATCGGGCGGCTGGGATATTCCAGGCTGGCGGCAGTAGCGGTCTGCGCGGCAGTAATGCCCAGCGCGGCAACAAACATCAGGGTCAGGCTACGGGTGGCTTGCATGGTGAATCTCCTCGATAAACTGCGATGTTTTTAGATGCGGTTTTGACTGCGGTGACAGAAGGCAATTCTGTCGTTTTTACCCGGGCGTGGCAACCATTGGTGACCAATTTGGTCTTGTATCCGACTCTCGGGTTGCCCGCCTTGCGGGAACCTTGACCGGGATTGCCGGTCATCACACACTCGGACGCCATGCGACTGCTTACCCAAAAATTGTTGTTTCCGCTGACCGCTCTCCTGCTGGCAGGTTGCGCAACTGCGCCCGTCAACCACACGGCAGCCGACGCACCCTATGCGGCGCCGTTGCATCGCGTGAGCAAAATACAGCCCGTGGTCGGGTTGGTGCTGGGCGCAGGCGGATCGCGCGGATTCGCCCATGTCGGCGTGCTCAAGGCTTTTGAGGAAGCCGGCATTGAAGCGGATGTCATTGTCGGCGTCAGCTCCGGCGCCGTGGTGGCGGCGCTGCACGCCGGCGGCATGCGTGCGGCGGAACTCGAGGCGACGGCATTGGCGATTGAGGACAATGACCTGCTCGACTTCACGTTGTTCGGCCCCGGCGTGATCGAAGGCGGCCGGCTGCAGGCCTATATCAACGACACGCTGCACAACCGGCCGATCGAAGCGCTGCAGAAACCCTTTGCGGTGATTGCGGCGGAACGCGAAACCAGCCGCATGACGATTTTCAATCGCGGCAACACCGGACTTGCGGTGCGCGCGTCGGCGAGCGTGCCCAAGCTGTTCTGGCCGGTGATGATCCGCGGTACTGAATACGTTGACGGCGGTGTGGCAAGCCGGGTGCCGGCATCGGTTGCCCGGCAGATGGGGGCTGATATTGTCATTGCCGTCGATGTGTCATGGCGCGGATCTTCCGAAGCGCAGCAGGCTGACGTGGTGATCCGGCCGCAGACCATCCGCACACGCATTACCGATTTTTCGCAGAAGATCGCCAACCTTGCCGCCGGCGAAGACGCGGCACGCGAAGTTGTGCCACAGGTGCGTGAACTGCTGGCGCGTGTCGCGCAGGAAAAAAACGACGCGGCAGCCGGTGCAGCCCGGAGCCTTACGTCCATTACATTAATGTTACGGGCGGTTGGTGCAATGTGAACTGCCGCGCCGGATCCATCCGGCGCCTTGATATGATGCCGGCCAGTCTATTGAGGGAGCGTCATCGTGTCGGATCAAAGAGCGTTTGCCGGAGTCAGAGTACTCGATCTCACCCGCGTACTGGCCGGGCCGTTCTGTGCCTATCAGCTGGCACTGCTGGGTGCGGAAGTCATCAAGATCGAACCGCCGGGCAAGGGAGAAACCGTGCGCTGGCGTTCCGAGGCGGCAGACCCTTCGTTTGGTCAGCAAGGTCTGTCGCTGGGTTTCATGACCCAGTCTTCGAACAAGCGCTTTCTGTCGCTGGATCTGAATTCACCGGAAGGCCGCGACGTTTTTCTCAAGCTCGCCGCCGAATGTGATGTCGTGGTGCAGAACCTGCGCAGCGGTTCTGCCGCCAAACGCGGCATCGATTATGAGGCCGTGAAGAAGGTCAATCCGGAAGTGATCTTCCTGTCGATCACAGCTTACGGCAATACCGGCCCGAAACAGAAACACCCGGCTTACGACAGCGTGATCCAGGCCTGGTCGGGATTCATGAGCGTCACCGGCACTGAGGAAAGCGGCCCGCTGAAGGCCGGCCCGCCGATCATTGATTATTCGACGGGTCTGGCTGCGGCCTATGCGGTGTCGGCGGCGCTGTATCAGAAGCAGCGCACCGGCAAAGGCCAGTACATCGACCTGTCGATGCTCGACACCAATATCATCCTGATGGCCTCGGTGGTGACGGCGCATATGAATACCGGCTCTACGCCCAAACAGGGCGGCAATGACGCAGCGAGCCGTTCTCCGGCGTCGACCACCTTCAATACCGCCGACGGGCTGATCGCTTTTGCGATCAATGAGGAGCACCAGCACCAGGGGCTGCTCAAGGTGCTGGGACTGACCGCGCTGAACGACGATCCGCGTTTTGCGACAGGTCCGGCGCGCCGCGACAACATCCCTGCGCTGCGCGCATTGATGCAGGAAAAACTGATGATGCGTACTGCTGCGGAATGGGAGCCGCTGTTCAACGAAGCCGGTGCACCCGCCGGTCGCGTGCGCACGATTCCCGAATGCATGTCGGAGGCGCAGACCCAATCGCGCGGGCTGTTTCACACGTTTCCGCCCTCGGTCACCGGTTTTGCGAAAGACCTCAAGGTGCCGCTGTCGCCGTTCAACTTTGCGCATGACGGTCCGCGTGCGGATACGCCGCCGCGCAAGGTGGGTACTGACAGTGAAGCAATCCTCGGTGAACTCGGTTACGACGCCGCAACCATCGCGGCTTTGAAAGCCAAAAAAGTGATTTGAAGGGCAGGTTTTTTGTATGCCGATTGATCCGCTGGTTCTGACATTTGCGCTCGGTGTCGCCGCAAGGCTGGCGCGATCAGACCTGCGTTTCCCGGAACCGGTGTACGAGGCGCTGTCGATTTATCTGTTGCTGGCGATCGGTCTCAAGGGCGGTGTCGAACTTTCGCATCAGCCGCTGTCCCATGTTGCGTTGCCGGCGCTGTTTGCCGTGTTCGCCGGTTTTGCGCTGCCGTTCATCCTGTTTCCGGCATTGCGTCATGTGGTTGGTCTGACGCGCACCGACGCCTCCAGTGTTGCTGCGCATTATGGTTCTGTTTCCGTGGTGACCTTCGCCATCGCAACGGCGTATCTGCAGCAGCGCGGCATTCCGGCTGAATCATTCATGCCGGTGTTGCTGGCGCTGATGGAGGCGCCGGGCATCATCGCCGGCGTGATCCTTGCGCGTTCCGGCGGGACGGCCGGGGCACCGGTGTTCCGTGAAGTCGCGGCCAACAAGGGGATCGTGCTGCTGGCCGGCGGCATCGTCATCGGCTGGATCATCGGCAGTGAGGGTTACGCGCCGCTCAAGCCTTTGTTCGGCGATTTGTTCCGCGGTCTTCTCGCACTCTATTTGCTGGAACTGGGCTTGGTGGTCGGCGGGCGTTTTGCCGATCTGCGCCGTGCCGGCATGCGGCTGGTGACCTTTGCCGTGATCACGCCGCTGGTGATGGGAGCAACAGGTGTCGGTTTGGGGTCATGGCTGCTCGGCCTTTCCGCGGGTGGTGCAGTCCTGTTCGGTGTTTTGCTGGCGAGCGCTTCCTATATCGCCGCACCGGCGGCCATGCGCATGGCGGTGCCCGAGGCGAATCCGGCGCTGGGCATTTCGGCGGCACTGGCGGTGACCTTTCCGTTCAATGTTTTCATCAACATACCGTTGCTTGTTCTGCTGGGAGGAATGTTATGAATGTGACTACACACCGCCGCTGCCAGCTGACCATCATTGCCGAATATGTGCTGGAAGAGAAGCTGATCGTCCTCGCCAGAGGGCTTGGCGCGCACGGCTACACGGTGCATGAAGTGCGCGGCGGGAGTTTTTCGGCGGATGGCGAGCGCCGTCGTGAAGGCGCGGGCGAAACCGACCGTACGATTGAGATGAAAGTGATTTCCGAGCGCGCTGTTGCGGAGCAGATTGCGCAACAGGTGCTGGATCAGTTCGGTGGCAATTTTTCGGTCAGGGTATTGCTGGCCGAAGTCGAGGTTTTCAGGCCCGGGATGTATTAAACCGGCGCGGGTTGCGTGCGCTGCCGCGGCACGCGTGCGAGATCCCATCCCGCAATCGCGCGTTTCCAGAAGTCGGCCATTTTTTTCGGATCTGCATCACTGATCATGTCCTGGCCGAGGAAGGCGAGCACCGGGTTCAGTGTGGCCAGCGGATCGCCGGCATCGATCGGTGCGGCCAGCGTCTGCTTGGAAAGTTTTTCGCCAAGCACGTTCACGGCCACCGGCAGGTGGGCGTAACGCGGTGTGGTGTAACCCAGCAACTGCTGCAGATAAATCTGCCGCGTCGTTGAGTCGAGCAGATCAGCCCCGCGCACGATATCGGTGATGCCCTGATCAGCATCATCGACTACTGCAGCCAGTTGATAAGCAAAGTATCCGTCGGCGCGTTTCACCACAAAATCGCCGACCTGGCGTTCGAGGCTGTGCGCAATCTTGCCCTGGATGGCATCTTTGAGTTCTATGCGGTTGTTGTCGGTGATGACGCGTTCCGCACGTGCGGCGCGGCCGGCGAGCAGGCCTTTGCGGCATGTTCCGGGGTAAATCGGGCCATCAAGGCCGCCGACTGCCGAATCGGCGATTTCGCGGCGGCTGCAGGCGCAGGGGTAGATCAGTTTGCGTTTTTTCAGGACTTTCAGCGCTTTTTCGTAGGCCTCACCGCGGGTGCTTTGATAGACCACCGCTTCATCCCAGGCCATGCCCAGTTTTTCCAGTGAACGAAGAATGAGATCTGCCGCGCCGGGGACGGTCCGGGACATGTCCAGGTCATCCATGCGCACCAGCCAAATGCCGCCGTTGGCTTTGGCGTCTAGATAACTGCCGACTGCAGCGACCAGTGAACCAAAGTGCAATGGACCGGTGGGAGAGGGGGCGAAACGACCGCGGTAAATACGCTTCATGGCCTAAGTGTAACGCCAATGCAGGCGCTAAAATGTGTGTTCTTCAAAAGACAACATCCCCGGAGCATAACTGATGAAAGTCAAAGCCGCTGTCGCGCATAAGGCAGGTGCCCCCCTGACCATTGAAACCGTCGATCTGGACGGGCCGCGCGCGGGCGAGGTGCTGGTCGAAATCAAAGCCACGGGCATCTGTCATACCGATGAGTTCACGCGTTCGGGCGACGATCCGGAAGGCCTGTTTCCGGCCATCCTCGGTCATGAGGGCGCGGGCGTGGTGGTCGATATCGGACCGGGGGTGACCAGCCTGAAAAAGGGCGATCACGTCATTCCTTTATACACCCCGGAATGCCGCCAGTGCGAATACTGCCTCAGCGGCAAGACCAATCTGTGCCAGGCCATCCGCACCACCCAGGGCCAGGGCGTGATGCCCGACGGCAGCAGCCGCTTTTCGGTTGGCGGCGAGCGGGTTTTTCATTACATGGGCACGTCAACCTTCGCCAACTACACCGTGGTGCCGGAAATCGCGCTGGCCAAAATCCGCGAGGACGCACCTTTCGACAAGGTCTGTTACATCGGCTGCGGCGTCACCACCGGCATCGGCGCGGTGATTAATACCGCCAAGGTCGAGCCGGGCGCCAATGTCGTGGTGTTCGGCCTCGGTGGCATTGGCCTCAACGTGATCCAGGGCGCACGGCTCGCCGGCGCCAACATGATTGTCGGCGTGGATTTGAACGACGCCCGCAAGCCGCTCGCCGAAAAATTCGGCATGACCCATTTCGTCAATCCGAAGGAAGTTGGTGGCAATCTGGTGCCTTATCTGGTCAATCTGACCAAGGGTGGCGCCGACTACAGCTTTGAATGCATCGGCAATGTCGATGTGATGCGCCAGGCGCTGGAGTGCTGCCACAAGGGCTGGGGCGTATCGGTGATCATCGGAGTCGCCGGCGCGGGACAGGAAATCAAGACGCGGCCGTTTCAGTTGGTCACCGGCCGCGTGTGGAAAGGCACGGCTTTCGGCGGCGCCAAGGGCCGGCGTGATGTGCCGAAGATTGTTGACTGGTATATGGACGGCAAGATCAATATCGATGACCTGATCACGCACAAACTGAAACTCGAAGATATCAACAAGGGATTTGATCTGATGCACTCCGGGGAATCGATTCGCAGTGTGGTGGTGTTCTGACCGGAACCAAGGCCATGGCAGTC
This sequence comes from Burkholderiales bacterium, assembly GCA_030833315.1. Taxonomy (GTDB): domain Bacteria; phylum Pseudomonadota; class Gammaproteobacteria; order Burkholderiales; family SG8-41. The sequence continues at coordinate 495 of JAURHM010000005.1, read as the reverse complement.
CGCGCATTTTCCTTTGACAATACCTACGCCCGCGATCTTGAGGGGCTGTATGTTCCATGGAAGGCCGCGGAGGTTGCCGAGCCCAAGCTGATCAAACTCAATCACGCGCTGGCGGAAGAGTTGGGGCTGGATACCAAGGCGCTCGATACGTCGGAAGGTGCGTTGATTTTCTCCGGCAACCAATTGCCCGATGGCACTGCAACCATTGCCCAAGCTTATGCCGGCCACCAGTTCGGCGGTTTCTCGCCGCAACTCGGTGACGGTCGCGCGCTGCTGATCGGTGAAGTCATCGATCAGCACGGCCAACGCCGTGACATCGCTTTTAAAGGTTCCGGACGCACGCCGTTTTCACGCGGCGGCGACGGCAAGGCGGCGCTCGGCCCGGTTCTGCGCGAATACATCATTGGTGAGGCGATGCATGCGCTGGGTATACCGACCACGCGCGCACTGGCAGCGGTGACTACCGGTGAAATGGTGCGCCGCGAGCGCAATCTG
>JAURHM010000053.1 GCA_030833315.1 Burkholderiales bacterium | reverse complement strand
TCGATCGACAACAGCTGCAGCGTGAAAAGTTCGGGGAAAACGACAAAATCACCGTTGTAGGTCGCAACCACATCTACAAAATATTCGACAAACTTGATGAACTCCTCGAAGGAATGCACACGACGCAACATGCATTGAACGGTGCCCACGCGCACAGAGTCCGCCAGCCGTCCGCCGGAATACGATTTTTTCGGTTTTTGCACATCTTCAGTGATTTTTGGATTTTTCCAGCAAAGATGCACCCCGTAGCCCATCGACTGCTGATCATTCGCGATGTAGCCCTTGAAAACGCCAAGAATCTCAAACCGGTTGCGCAATTGGAACGTCAGTACGGGATCACGCTGACGGCGTTGTTTTACCTCTTCAACATAAGCCTCGACGCTCTCGAACTTGCGTATGCGCCTTGAGAGACTGGGCAGGCGTCCGACGAACACGATGCCACGGAGTTTACGATCCTCGCACAGTTTTTTGCGCTGGTTGTACAGGCGTTGGCCGAGCCGGTATCCGCGATAGTCGCTATCCACGCAGACCTCCATGCCGTACAGCCAGTCCCCTGCAGGATCATGCCTTGCAGCGTAACCGTTGCCGGTGATATCAGCCCAAGTGTGTGTCTTCAGTGCAATGTCGCCACCGATGATGAAAGTCGCGCAATAACCGACGATCTTTGTATCCACCGTTATGACAAACTGGCCTTCCGGGAAAATATTGATCTGGCCAGTAATCGCACCAGCAGAATATCCTCGCATCCCAGACTCGGCATATACCTTGGCGGTCAAATCGCAGATCGCCTGCACATCACTCAGTGTCGCATTGCGGATATGCAACCGGGTCTTGGGATTAGCAAGTGATTTTTTGTTATCCATGCTCTCTCCTTTCATGAGTGACCACAGAAGCGCACGATAGTTCACCGGAATCCGGCGCAAGGCAGAATTAATCGGACAACAAGCCGGAGAAGATGGCTGGCCTTATTATTTTTCTCTATTCACAAGCGGAATCTCAGGCACTCATTCACACGGATTCGTTTCGGGATTATTTATCCCGGAAAGACCGACCACCATCGACAGTAACGATTGTCCCGCTGATGTAAGAAGCCCGGCCCGACGCAAGAAACACGATGGTGCTGGCGATTTCGTCGACGGAGGCCAAACGCCCGAAGGGATAATCCTTGGTCAACTCCGGCCAGCGACTGGCGTCACCCAGCTCCTGTATCGCCCGTGCCTCCCAACGCACCTTCTGACGCTCGGTCTCGGTTGCGGCCGGATTAAGGCCGACCACACGCACGCCGTAAGCAGGACTTTCGGCGCCCAGTGCCCGAGACATCGAGATCAATGCGGCATTGGCCATGCTGCCGGCAATGTAATCGGCACGCGGACGCTCACCCGAGGCGCCGATCACATTAATGATCACCCCCGAGCGCCGTTCACACATGGCGGTATAAATCTCGCGGGCCATATTGAGAAAACCAAACAGCTTCAACGACCACGAAGCCTGCAGCGCCGCATCGTCAATCTTGGCGAGGGAACCCTGCGGGATCGAACCGGCGTTATTGACCAGAATGTCTACAGACTTGAGCGCACGCGCCAAGCGGGTTGCTTCAGCAGACACCGACAGATCGACTGCATGGCAGGTCACTTCGACCTTGTGCACGGCCAATATGGCCTGCCGGGCGGCGTCAAGATTCTCCTGCTTGCGCGACACCAGATGCAGGTTGCAGCCTTCCTCCGCCAGCAGTTTCGCGGCACCGAGACCGATCCCGCGCGAACCGCCGGTAATCAGCGCGGTTTTGCCCCTGATACGAAGATCCATGAATCAGTTGCCTTTCTTCAGAAGCCCGAGATCATCAAGTGTGCTGCGCATTTGCACGTCCAGTTCATCCCAGTATTTACGCGTATCACGGCTGTTGGTGTAATTCGGCTCCCACTCATTCTTGTCAAGATGCGCACGCCAGCCGGGATCTTTGTCGAGAGTCGCAAAGAACTGCTCCCAATAAGCCAGCTGATTCGCCGGAACGGTCTTGCCGGTGATCAGGCCGCGGTAATTCGAGAATGTCGCGTTGCCACCCTGCTCCCTGAACGTCGGCACGTCCGCAAACACTCCACCCACACGCTTGGGCGACGTGATGCCGATTACACGAACCGTACCGGCCTTCAGGTGCGACACCGACGAAGAAGCGCTGGCCGACACGAAGTCGACGTGCCCGCCAAGCGCCGCGGTAATGGCCTTGCCGGCAGAATCAAACACCACGGCGCGCACTTTCTTGATGTCGATGCCGGCCGCCTTGAACACCAGCCCGGCAGCGATGTGATTGGCGCCACCCGCAACCGATGAAAACGCAACACTCAGCGAAGCCGGATTCTTTTTCAGCCGCTCCAGCAGATCCTGACCGCTCTTGATTGGTGATTCCTTGCGCACCACAAACACCACATATTCATCGTAGAGCAGACTCACCGGCGTGAAATCCCGGTAACTGAATGTCGAGGTTCCCGTCAGATGCCCCACCGACAGGTTCAGATTGGCCATCATCAGGTAATGGCCGTCGCCGGCGTGCTGGTTCAGATAACTCCAGGCAATCGTATTGCCGCCACCCGGCTTGTTCATCACATTCATCGGCACATCGAGCAGGCGTTTTTCCTGCGCGACCTGGGAGATCAGGCGCAGCATCAAGTCATTGCTGTTGCCCGCCGCGGAACCGACGATCAGCTCGACCGGGCGTTGCGGCTTCCAGGGCGTCTGCGCCCCGGCGCCGGCAGCAGCCAGCACTAGAACAACGGCAATGATGGAACGGAAAACAGAAAAGAATCGGTGCTCACAAACAGGGCTGACCATCTTTTATCCTTTTTTTTGATCCACAAGCACGGGTCCGGTGCTTCGGGCCCGCGTCTCCTCAAAAAACCTGCCCGGCGAACCAATGGTTCAGTCGAAGCCGTAAAGCCTCTCTGGATTGTCCACCAGTATCTTTTTGCGCATCGCTTCGTCATCGCAGAACTTCGCGAACAGGTCGACCAGTTCGCCGTCGTTGGGCATGATCTTGACGTTGGGATGGGGAAAATCCGTGCCCCACAGAATGCGATCCGGGGCCGCGGCAATGAGTTCGCGCACAAAAGGTTCGGCATCATGGAAAGGTTTGCCCGCGGATGAAATACGCTCCGGACCGCTGACCTTGGTCCAGGCCAGTGGATTGCGCATCAGGTCGAGCATCTGCAGGAAGGCATCCTGCTTGACGCCGAGCTTCGCTTCCGGACGACCCATGTGATCGACGATGAAGGGAATTTTCAGACCGTCCAGAAAACTGCGGTACTGGCGGATGTCCTGGGCATCGAGATGCAGCTGCAGATGCCAGCCGAAGGGCGTGATGCGCTCGATCACCGCATTGACCGCAGTCATGTCCGGCGCGCCGCCGAGATGGGCGACAAAATTGATGCGTGCGCCGCGAACACCGCCGGCATGCAGGCCTTCCAGTTCCTTTTCACTGACGTCGGGCTTGACCATCGCCACGCCGCGCCAGGCGCCGTTCGAATGCGCCAGCGCATCCATCATTGCGCTGTTGTCGGTACCGTGGCAGCTCGCCTGGACAATGACCGCACGCGAAAAACCCAGTTGCTTATGCAGCGCCGCCAACCGTTCGCGCCCGGCATCTTCCGGGGTATAGCTGCGCTTGGCGGCATAGGGGAACTTCGCTGCCGGGCCGAATACATGGCAATGCCCGTCACAGGCATTCGGCGGCGGCGTGTAGTGCGGCTTGACCGGGTTCGGATCGGGGGCGAGGATTTTTTTGGGTTCGTGTGTTCCGGCAGTGCTCATAGTCTGGGGATCCGCGCCTTGTCGATGAGGGCATTCCATTTGGCAATCTCTTCAGTGACGTTCTTGCGCATGCCCTCGGGGGTATTGAGATTCGGTTCAACGCCAAGTTCCTGGAAGCGCTGTTTCACCTGCGGTGAATTGACCGCGTCGTGCACTTCCCGGTTCAGCCGGTCAACCAGCGCTCGCGGCGTTTTCGCGGCCACGCCGATGCCGTTCCACGACATCACCTCGTAACCCGGCAGACCGCTTTCGTTGAGCGTCGGCACATCCGGCAGCGGCGCAAAACGGTTTTTTGACGACACCGCAATGACACGCAGCGCGTTGGCACGCACCTGCCCGAGCACCGGCGGCAGGAATTCGAAGGCTGCCCGCACATCGCCGCCGCGCACTGCCGTCAGCACGCTGGCGGTATTATTGAAAGGCACCGTGATGTAATCCAGCCCGGCCATCGACTTGAACAGCTCCGAGGACAGATACTGCGTGGTGCCGATATTGATGCTGCCGACATTCATCTTGCCGGCATTTGACTTGGCCAGCGCAATCAGGTCGCGCGTGGTTTTCACCGGCGACTCGGGCTGCACCAGCACGCCGAGGCTGAACGCGCCAATGGTAGTGACCATTTCAAAATCACGCAGCGTGTTGTACGGCAAGGACTTGAACATCGCGGCGCTGACTGCGTTGGTGTTGTTGAGCAGCATCAGCGTGTAACCGTCCGGTTCGGACTTGGCCACCACCTCGGCGGCGACGATGCCGCCGGCGCTGGGACGGTTGTCGACAATGACCTGCTGGCCCATTTTTTCGCTCATCTTCTGCGCCACCGCGCGGGCGGTGATGTCACCGACGCCACCCGGCCCGAATGGCAGCACCAGCCGTATCGGCCGGCTGGGATAGTTCTGCGCAGACGCCAGACCTGAAGCCAGTGCGACGCCGACAATCGTCATTTTCAACAGAGATTTCATCGTTTCTCCATAAACAGAGATGTCCATACCGTCTTAGCGGCTTGTCGGCTACTTGGCCGGCTTAGGCAGGTATTTCCCGTCGTAATCAACACGGAATTCGCCGTTTTTGACACCCTTTACGTTGCCGTCGCGCAGCCACTCCAGCGACGACTCGTGCAATACCTTGTGCTGTTTCTCCCAGACCAGGAAATGCGACGCACAGGCGACATCGAGGAATACCTTTTCCTTCGAAGCAATCTGTTCGTACACCGTGCGCCGCTCAACCAGCCGGTCGAATTCACCGACCACGACCAGCGTCGGCGACGTCACCTTCCGCGATAATTCCTCCGTCCAGCCGAAGTTGGTCGCCACGCGCCCGCGCATGGCGCCGTCCTTGCCCCAGCTTTCGCCGATGCGGTCCCACTCCATGATCGATTTCCATACGGCATCACGCGCACCCGGCTCCACCTGCCCCGGGCAACGCACATCGGGATCCCAGCGCAGCCGTTCCATATCATCGCGGGTCTGCAGCTGCACCGGGAATCCGGCGGCGGGCTTGTCGGGGATCGGCCCCTTGATCACCGGACTGGGTGCATAAAGCATCACGCGATCAACTTTAGAAGGATTCTGCGATACATAACCGCCGACACGCGGGCCGCCAGCCGACCAGCCGATGATGTGGATGCGATCAACCTTGTTCACCTTGCGCAGATGGTCAACCACGGCATCCATTTCCGCCCAGTCGTCGCGAATGGTGTTGAACTGCTGGGCATGGTTTGCGCTGCAGGTCGCACGCAGCGACTTGCCGACGATCAGGTTCTGCTGCTTCGGATTGACGTTGCAGGGGTCATCCATCATCGGCCGTGGTGAACCGCCGTAACCCGACAGATCCATCGTGTAGGTATTGAACCCCGCACGCGCCAGATACTCCATCCAGTTGTAGTCTTTGTATTCAAGAGCGAAGTCGGGCACCGATGGCACGGTGGCGCCATGCACGAACAGGACCACCCTGCCTTTCATGTCGCCATCCTGCGCGGCCTGGGACACCTGGCGCACAAACAGGCCGACCTTCTGCCCCTTGATCGGCTGCAGCGTCGACACATGCGGCACAAAATGATCCGTGGTGACAATCGAACCCGAGCCGCCGGATGACGGCGCAGAGGCACAACCCTGAAGAACCGCAATGAATGCAACAGCGGCAATGCCGCAAGCTTTGGTACGCATATCCCCTCCGATCAGCGGCATCGGCGCAAGCCTTGCCGGTTATGTGGACCTGCCGGGGCATCAGCCGGTGGCTGCCCCCCCCTTGTTCCCCTTGTTCTTGTGAAATGAAGATTACCGCAATCAACAGCTACCGGCGTTCCTTCCGTTATTTCCCGATACCCAGCAGCACCCGGGCCTCATCGGTCGTCGTCGGTTCACGCCCCACGGCACGCCCCAGCTCGGCAAATCGTCGCACCAGCTCCGCATTGGTCGGACAGCCCAGCTCGGGATAGGGATAGTCGCCGATGCCCGGCGCCAGATGGCCATTCCGGTCCAGCGCTGTCGAGGCGACGTTGAAGAGGTTGCCCTCCTTGCACGCCACCGTCCATTCAATAAGGCGCTGCGGCGGCAGGAAATCGATCAGCGCTTCCAGCCCGCGCGTCGTGCAGGGATGCGCGCCGACAATGCCGCCTTCGGCCAATACGCATTGCACATAAGCCGGCTCCTTGATCGCGCCCATATCGAGGAAGGCATCGACCATGCGCACAAAGGGCACCGCCCAAACCGACAGATGCGGTTTCACGCCGGCATCGGTCATGCCCTTGGCGAGAAACAGACAGGTCTCCGTACTGTTCTTGTAAATCTTGTTGGTGGTCAGGAACTTCTTCTGCACCGGATCATAGGCATCGATATTGCTGCTGCCGGTGTCCACTGCCGCAAAATCCGGACGCGTGCTGCTTTTTTGCCCCATCAGCTTGATATGCGCGAGGCGGTTCTCGTCTTCATTGACGGTGATCTGACCCAGCGTCGAATCGATCAGGATGTCGCATTTCGCGCGGATCTTGGCAACGATCTCGGCATAGACCTCGGGCTCATGACATTTACCGCCATCGGGCTTGCGCGCATGGAAATGGATGATCGAGGCCCCGGCCGCACGGCATTCCGCGGCCGTTTCGGCAATTTCGTCAGGCGTGAACGGAACATTCCTGTTGATGTCGCGCGACATATACTCATTGACGCGCACGGTGATGATCAGTTTCTTGGCCACAGCGTTGGATGCTCCGTGTTCAGGGTTGTTTGACGCTATTGAGTCGTTTGCAGACATCGAGGAACAGATGCCCGTCGGTGCCGAGCACGACGGCCTGCACGCCGCGGTCACGCACCGATTTGCCATAGACCGGGTCCGGCTTGTTGCCGATTGTGGTCATCACGTATTTGCCGTGTTTGCGTGCGGCAACCACCACCTTCTCCAGCGCCGCCGCCATCTTCGGCTCGTCAAAGGTCGCGTGCGGCACGCCCAGTGCAATCGACAGGTCCGTCGGACCGATGAAAAACACATCCAGTCCGGGCATTGCCGCCATGGACTCAAAATTCTGCAGTGTCGGCGTGTCCTCGATCAGCGGGATCACCATCATCTCGTCATTGGACTTGCGCACATGCGCATTCCAGTCACCCGGCGAGTAGCCCGCCGAGCGCACGATGGCGCAGGCGCCGCGCTCGCCTTCCGGTGCATAACGCGCGTAATCAAGCGCCTTGGCACAGTTCTCGGTCGTGGCGTGCGAAATCGCAATGCCGGCAACGCCCATATTCATAAGCTTCAGGATCAGCGTGCGCTCGACATCGGCGATGCGCACAAAGGGCGTAATGCCGGCAGCATCGGCGGCGCGGACCACATGGGCACAGGTATCGAAATCGAGCGCGCTGTGTTCCATGTCGATGATGACGAAATCAATGCCGGCGGCAGCGGCGAGTTCGGTGATCATCGGGCTGCCGCTGAACAGGATCAGGCCGGTGACGGTTTCGCCCCGCTGCAGTGCGGCGCGGATGGGATTTTTCATGGGTGGGTTTCTTTGTAAAAACAGGAAAAACGAGCCGCGAGATTAACCCGCGCCCGATGGGGCGGCAAGGCGTATCGGATGCGATAATCCGGCACCGCAAATTGGATCAGAAAATCATCATGGCCAAAGAAATCGCCCTCACCGCCGAAGTCGCCCGCTTTGTCACGCGCACGCAACCGGCAAGCATCCCGCGCAAGGTCATGCACCTCGGTAAACGTTCGCTGCTCGACGGTCTCGGCCTGGCACTCGCCGGCAACGCTGCCGAATCCGGCCATATCGTGCGCAACTACCTTAAAACCCTCGGCGTGCCGCTTGATTGCGGCGCCACGGTGATCGGCACCGCGATCAAAGTGCCGCCGCGTTTTGCCGCCTTCGCCAACGGCATTGCCATCCACGCCGACGATTACGACGACACGCAACTGGCCGTCGCCAGCGACCGTGTCTACGGCCTTCTCACCCACCCCACTGCACCGGCGCTGCCCGCGGTGCTGGCACTGGCCGAGCGCGACAACCGATCCGGCCTTGATCTGCTCACCGCCTTCCAGATTGCCGTTGAAGTCGAAACCAAACTGGCCGAAGCGATCAACCCGCGGCATTACTCGGATGGATTTCACTCGACGGCAACGCTGGGTGTCATCGGCGCTGCCGCCGGCGCCGCCCGCCTGCTCGGCCTCGATGTCGAACAGACCGCACAGGCGCTTGGCCTCGGCGCCAGCCAAGCCTCGGGGCTGCGCGAAAACTTCGGCACGATGACCAAACCCTTTCATCCGGGCCGCTCGGCGGAATCCGGTGTGATGGCGGCAGAATTGATCCAACTCGGCTGGACCGCGGCGCCGAACGCACTCGAAGCCAAACGCGGTTTCTTCAACGCTGCCGGCGGCGGTTATGACGCCGCCGCCATCCACGGCAAGCTCGGCAAACCCTGGACCTTTGCGATGCCCGGCGTGTCGATCAAGCCACATCCCAGCGGCTCGCTGACGCATCCCGGCATGGGCGCAATGCTGGACCTGATCCTTCAGCATGACATCCGCCCCTCGAACGTGGTCAAAGCGCGCATCGGCACCAACCGCCACATGCCCAACACGCTGATCCACCGCAGTCCGAAAAACGAACTGCAGGCCAAGTTCAGCATGCAATTCTGCATGGCGATCCTGCTGCTGGAACGCCGCGCTGGCCTCGCGCAATTCACCGACGCCGTAGTCCGCCGCGCCGATGTGCAGCGCATGATGAAAAAAATAGAATTCGGCGTGCATCCTGTTGCCGAAGCTGCGGGCTATGAAAAGATGACCACCATCATCGACATCGAACTCACCGATGGACGGACGATCAGCGGGCGCGCCGATTTCGGCAAAGGCAGTCCGGCCAATCCGATGAGTGATGCCGAAGTCACCGAAAAATTCCGCGAATGCGCGACCTGGGGTGGTTTGCCCGAAGCCAATATCGGAAAAGTCATCGATATCGTGTTCAATCTGGAACAGCTGAAAAACACGCGCCAACTGACACGCCTGCTCGCCATTGCACCCGCCCGCAGGAAAGCGGCAAAAGCAAAAAAATAGACTAGAATCCTGCCCCACTGGAGAACTCATGAACACACTACCCCGCATCGGATTCATGCTCGGCGACGTTACCGGGATCGGCCCGGAAATCGCCGCCAAACTGTTGGCCTCGGGCAAACCCGCCGCCTGCGCACAAACCATCATCATCGGCGACCGTCGCGTGCTCGAACTCGGCATGCGCAACGCTAACGTCAAATTCTCCTACAGCGTCTGCAAATCCATCGACGAGATCCAGTGGCCGCGCAAGGACTACCCGCTGATTGATCTCGGCGACACCGATCCGGCCAAATATCCGCAAGGCGTGTCCTCGGACGAAGCCGGCAAGCTCGCCGGCGATGCCCTCAAATACATGATCGATCTCGCCATCGCCGGCAAGCTCGACGGCATCAGCTTTGCGCCACTGAACAAGGGTGCGATGAACCGCGGCGGCTGGAAATTCAACGACGAGCATCAGATGTTCGCCAGCCTGCTCAAGCACAGCGGTTTTTTCGGTGAAATGAACGTCATCGACCAGTTCAGCACCTTCCGCGTAACCTCACACGTCGCATTGCGCGAAGCAGTCAACATGATCACGCCGGAACGCATCACCGCCGCCGTGAATCTTGCCCACTCCACCCTGCGAGCCGCCGGCAAAGCCAATCCGCGCATCGGTGTTGCCGCACTGAACCCGCATAATGGAGAGAACGGCCTGTTCGGTGACGAGGAAATCCGCATCATCCGCCCGACCATCGACAAACTGAAAAGCAGCGGCATCGACTGCACGGGACCGATTTCTTCCGACGCCATTTTCCTGCAGGCGCTCAAGGGCAAGTTCGACGGCGTGGTGATGATGTATCACGACCAGGGCCAGATCGCGACCAAGCTGCTCGGCTTCAACAAGGGCGTCACCGTGACTGCCGGCCTGCCGTCAGTGTTCACCACGCCGGCACACGGTACCGCCTACGACATCGTCGGCAAAGGCATTGCCGACGTGGGCGCCATCGAACACGCTTTCACGCTGGCGGCCCGCATGGCCGCCGGGCGCAAAGCCGCCGCAAAAGCAGCCTAGGCTTTTGCCTAGGCGAGCTTTGCGGCGATCGCGTCGCCCATTTCGCGGGTGCTGGCTTTGCCGCCGAGATCGCCGGTCAGCACCTTGCCTTCGCGGATCACCGCTTCGACCGCCTGCTCCATCAGATCCGCAGCCTCGACGGCTTTCGGTTCATTGTGCTTGTGGCCAAGCCAGGCGTAGAGCATCTGACCCGACATGATCATCGCGTAGGGATTGGCAATGCCCTTCCCCGCGATATCCGGCGCCGAACCGTGCGTGGCCTGCGCCATTGCGCGGTCCGGTCCCGCTGACAGTCCGGGCGCCAGACCCAGCCCGCCGACCAGACCGGCAGCCGCATCCGACAGGATGTCGCCGAAGGTGTTGGTAGTGACAATGACGTCGAACTGCTGCGGCTTCATCACCAGCTTCATCGCCATAGTGTCGACCAGGACCTCGTTGTAAGTCACGTCCGGATATTCCTTGGACATCAAGCGGCATTCTTCAGCGAACATGCCGCAGGCCAGCTTGAATACCGTGTCCTTGTGCACCGCCGTCATGGTCTTGCGCGGACGCGTGCGCGCCAGCTCGAAGGCCGCGCGGGCCACCTTGCGCGAACCCTGGCGGGTGATCACGCGGATGCCGATGGTCATGTCCGGCGTTGGCCGGAACTCGCCGTTGCCCATGAACACGTTACGGTCCGGCGGGAAGCCTTCGTTGTTCTCGCGCACGATGATCAGGTCGACATCGTTGTAGATCGACGGCAGTCCGGCGTACGACTTGGCGGGACGGATGTTGGCGAACAGGTCGTAATGCTTGCGCAGGATCGGATGCGGATTGATCGCATTCGGCAAACCTTTCGGATAAGCCTGATGGCCGATCGGTCCGAGCACCCAGCCGTCCAGCGTGTCGAGCTTTTCCAGCGTACCCGGCGGCAGGGTATGACCCAGTTCCTTGTACGCCTTCATGCCGATCGGCACCGGATGCCAGTTCACAGACAGTCCGCATTTCTGTGCCGCTGCCTTCATCACCTTGATGGTCTCGGGCACCACTTCCAGCCCGATGTCATCACCTTCGAGAATCCCGATTTGCAGTGTCATATTGTTTCCGGTTTTATTGATGGTTATTCCCAGACGCCCTTGGGCATCGGCAGACCGGCCAGATCCTTGTCGGTCACGGGCGTATCGGGCGCAATGTTCAAACGCTCAAGGATGGCCATCAGCTGGCGCACATGCTGCGCCGAGTGCCAGGTGCAGCGCTCCAGCACATCACGCATCGGCTGCATGCCGTAATACGTCGGCACCTTGCCCTCGCAGGAAGGATCGGCAACGCTGCCCCACCACGCCGTGATGCGTTTGATGATGTCATCGCCGTAGACGGCAATCTGATCACCGGTTTGCAGATGGTCGCCCGGCGCCACGTTCGGCCGCTCGACGGTCATCTCTTCGCCCTGCGTCACTTCGAGGAAGGCCTCGCCGATGCGGAACACATGGAAAGCCATGTAACGCACCGAGCGGTCGCGATTGGCAATCGCACGCTCTTCCATGTAATCCGTGGGCAGCTGGCGCACAAAACGCTGAGCCGCAGTCAGTACAAACTGCCATCGTTCGACCATCTGCGCCGGCGTCAGGCCCGCCTGTCCCGGCGGCTTCACACCGGCAAGCCGCGCCACATCGGCCAACACCTGGCCGAATACATATTCTTTACCACGCGACACAACCGGCACGTTACGCACACCAAAGGCCAGCAGGCGATTCATCCCCTCGGGATCCGCCATGATGTCGACGACTTCAAACTGCACACCGGAACGCGAAAGAAACTCTTTCGCCTTGAGACAGCTACTTCATCCGGGTTTGGTGAAAAGGGTGACGGTGTCGCTCATGGCGCATTTCTCCGGTTGGCGGTTTGTGGATCGCTGTGGATGGTGCCAGAATGCGCACCCGGTCGCGTTAACCGTTGATTATCGCTCCCGTTCCGGCCGCTTATGGCTGAGCGCCCCCCGGGCAAATCCACAAGTATTTGTTTTAATTAATAAATTTCAACACTTTAGTCCTAAACCGTCATGCGGCCCGATCTCACGACCTTAAAACTGTTCCTCGCGGTCGTCGAAGAACGCAGCATCGCCAAAGCCGCCGGGCGCGAACACATCACCGCACCCGCGATCAGCAAGCGAATTACCGAACTCGAAACCGCGTTGAGCGTGCAGCTTTTCGACCGTCATCCCAAGGGCATCCGGCCGACCGCCGCCGGTGAAGCCCTCGTCGCCGATGTGCGCAGCATCTTCGCCATCCTCGACCGCGCTGAAAACAAGCTCAGCGAATACGCCGGCGGCCACCGCGGCCGCATCCGCATTCACGCCAATCCCTCGGGCCTGTCCGGCGCGCTGCCGGTGGCGCTGCGCGAATACCTCGACACCCACCCGCTGGTCGGCATCCAGCTCGAAGAAAAACACAGCGTCGACGTGGTTCGTGCCGTCACCGAAGGTGAAGCCGACATCGGCATCTGTGCGCCGCACACGCCGGCTGAAGGACTGACACTGCATCCTTATCAGACCATCCGCCTGGTGCTGATCACGCCGCAGGACCATGCACTCGCCAAACGCAAAACCATTTCGCTGGCCGAAGCAGCAGCCCATGACTTTGTCAGCCTCTCCGACACCAGTTCGATCGGCAATCTGGTGCTGCGCGTCGCTGCCGAACAGGGCGTCGCACTGAAACACCGGTTGCAGGTCGACGGCTTCGACGGCCTGCGCCGCATGGTCGAAGCCGGACTCGGCCTCGCTGTGCTGCCCGAACACTGCGCACTGCCCTACAGCAAAGCCATGGCTTTTCACTGTATCCGCCTCAACGACAGCTGGGCACGTTACCGGCTGAATATCTGTACCCGCGACCCGCAAACCCTCAGCATGGCAGCCCGGCTGCTGCTCAACCACCTGAAATCCGGTAGCCAGACCCGATAAGCACATCAGCTGGTGCAGCGCGGCAAAACGGGATTTCTACAATAGTCAGGGCACGCGCAGCAAGCCCCTCTGGGTATAATGTTCGGCCCTGGGCATGCTTCGATTCGCATTCGCCCACGCACTCACCAATCAAAACTCAGCACCCAACGAGGAGCACATCATGTTCAACTGGAAATCCATCGCAATGACGCTGCCGCTGGCTCTCGCCGCCGGCACCGCGTCCGCCGCAGCACCTGCCGCCGACTGGCAGCCGACCAAACCGATCCGCATGCTGGTGGGCTTCGCCCCCGGTGGCGGCACTGACACCACCGCGCGTGCGATGGGCGTGAAACTGGGCGAACGCCTCGGCCAGCAGATCATCATCGACAACCGCCCCGGCGCTTCCGGCAACATTGCCACCGAAATCACCGCGAACTCCCAGCCCGATGGTTATACCGTGCTGATGGGCACCATCGCCTCGCTGGCGATCAACCCCGCGCTGTACAAGAAACTGCCCTTCGACCCGCTGAAGGATGTGCTGCCGGTTTCGCAGGCGGTGGATTCGACCAACATCCTCGTCGTGCATCCCTCGGTGACTTCGAAAAACGTGCAGGAACTGATCACCCTGGCCAAATCCAAATCGCTCAACGGCGGTTCGTCCGGCGTCGGCGGTGCCGGTCACCTCGCACTGGAACTGTTCAACCTGCAGGCCGGAACCAAGATCGTGCACATCGCCTACAAAGGCGGCGGCCCGGCCATCGTCGACCTGCTCTCCGGCAACATCAACCTGATTTTCGCGACCGCTGCGAGCGCCGTACCGCACATCCAGACCAACCGCATCCGCGCGCTGGCCGTGACCACGATCAAACGCTCCGCACTGGTACCCAACCTTCCGACCATCGCTGAATCCGGCGTCAAGGGCTTTGACGCCAACAACTGGTACGGCGTGCTTGTGCCGGCGAAAACGCCGCGTCCGATCATCAATCGCCTGAACAAGGAAATTGTTGCCGTGCTTAACCTGCCCGACATCAAGGACATCCTGTTCAAATCCGGCCTCGATGCCGCGCCAAGCACCCCGGAGCAGTTCGGCGCCTACATCAAGTCGGAAAAAGAGAAATGGGAAAAAGTGATCAAGGCCGCCGGCTTGTATCAGACAAACTGACAGCGGAGCCGTTTGCTTTCCCTTGGACGGATTTTCGGGAACTAAACGAATCCGTTAGCTGACAAAAAAGACTGCGCAGAACCATCTGCTCAGTCTTTTTTTTGGCAGAATCATCCGGCTTGCCGGTCACCAATCCAAAAGGTTATTCCATGAATTCGCTCAACCGTATTGCCGCCATCCTTGCGGCATCAGCATCGCTGGTCACCGCACCCGCCATCGCCGCGGAATGGGGCCCGACCAAACCGGTCCGTTTCATCGTCGGCTTCCCGCCGGGCGGCGCCACCGACCTTGTGGCGCGTATCATGCAGCCCAAGCTGTCGGCCTCGCTCGGCAGCCAGGTCATCGTCGACAACCGCCCCGGCGCCAACGGCGTGATCGCACTGCAGATCCTCAAGAATGCCGAGCCTGACGGCCACAGCGTCGCCATGGGCCACATCGGCGGCATGGTGATCAGCCCCGCCATCCAGAAGGTCGGCTATGACGTCTACAAGGACTTCGCCTTCCTGACCATGCTGGTGTCGCTGCAGAACATCCTGATCGTGCATCCTTCGGTACCGGCGAAAAACCTGCCCGAGTTTCTCAGCTACGCGAAAGCGCAGCAGGGCAAGGTCAACTACGCCAGTTCCGGCGTCGGCAGTCCCGGCCACCTCGCCGGCGTGCTGCTTGAAACCATGACCAAGATACCGATGACCCACGTGCCCTACAAAGGCGGCGGTCCGGCCATCACCGATCTGCTCGCCGGACACATCCCGGCCTTCATGGCGGTGATTTCGACTTCAGTGCCGCATGTGCAGTCGGGCAAGGTACGCGCCATCGGCGTCACCGGCGCCAAACGCGCCGAGGCCCTGCCGGATGTCCCGACCATCGCCGAAGCTGGTGTCAAAGGTTATCTCGCCACCAACTGGTACGGCCTGCTCGCCCCCGGCAAGACACCGTCGAATGTGCAGGCGCGCCTGACCCGCGACTTTGTCGCGTCGCTGAAACAGCCGGACGTGGTCAAGCAACTGCGCGACCGCGGCATCGACGCAGCGCCTTCAAACCCTGCGGAATATCTGGCTTTCGTGCGCAACGAGGAAAAACTCTGGGTGCCGATCATCAAGGCGGCCGGCATCACTGCCGATTAACCGTATCATTACCTTTCACCCGGGCGCCGCGCTTCCGAGGCGCTTTTTTTCAGGATGGAATCCGCACCATGATCATCGACTGTCACGGACACTACACCACCGCCCCCAAATCGCTCGAGGACTTCCGCCAGAAGCAAATCGACAGCCTGAAAGATACCCGGCTCAGCCCGGCGAAAGATTCGCTGATCATCAGCGATGATGAAATCCGTGACAGCATCGAAGGCGCGCAGCTGCGCATCCAGCGCGAGCGCGGCACCAACCTGACCGTATTCTCCCCGCGCGCCGGCGGCATGGGCCACCACATCGGCAATGCCGCGACAAGCGCGCTGTGGTCCGACATCTGCAATGAATTGATTCACCGCGTCTGCACGTTGTTCCCGAAAAACTTTGTCGGCGTCTGCCAGCTGCCGCAAAGCCCGGGTGTCAATCCCGCGAACTGCATTCCCGAACTTGAACGCTGCATCAAGGAATACGGCTTCATCGGCTGCAATCTGAACCCGGACCCCTCCGGCGGCTACTGGACCGATCCGCCGTTGACCGACCGTTACTGGTATCCGCTTTACGAAAAACTGGTCGAACTTGATGTGCCGGCGATGGTGCATGTCAGCGCCTCCTGCAACCCGGCCTTCCATTTCACCGGGGCGCACTACATCAACGGCGATACCACTGCCTTCATGCAGTTCATCACTGCAAACCTGTTCAAGGATTTCCCGACGCTGCGCTTCGTGATTCCGCACGGCGGCGGCGCCGTGCCCTATCACTGGGGCCGTTATCGCGGCCTTGCTCAGGACATGGGAAAACCAACGCTGCAGGAACACCTGCTGAATAATGTGTTTTTCGACACCTGCGTCTATCACCAGGCCGGCATCGACCTGCTGACCCGCGTCATTCCCGCGGACAACATCCTGTTCGCCTCAGAAATCGTCGGCGCCGTGCGCGGCATCGACCCGGAGTCGGGTCACTACTACGACGACACCAAGCGCTACATCGACGCCGTCACCACGCTGTCGACTGCTGACAAGAAAAAGATCTTTGAGGACAACGTATACAAGGTATACCCGCGCCTCGCCGCTCGTGTCCCAAGGAATCCGTAGCCCGGATGAAATCCGGGGAAGCGGGGTGATTGTGACTGATTCGTGTCAGTCTGGTTTGAAGCCCTCCCCCGGATGGAATCCGGGATAAAACGACGCGCAGCTAGCCACCCCCGGAAACCACGCGGCCGTTTCGCTCCACCCGCGTAGCACAGGACGTCTTGCCGCAACTGTATTCGGTCTTCACCACATCTTTCGGCGTCACCACTACCGTACCGCGACCGCGGTGCGCCGTCCCGGCGTCGAATTCATAAGTCACGATGCCTGCCGGCTCATCGATCAGCATCGAATAGCTGGTGTATTCCCCAAAAAACAGCCCGTCGGTCTTGTTCGCGATGACCTCGACGCGCAGCGGAATACGATTCTTGGTCGTCGGATGCGTGCGGAAATAACGCTTCACACGGTCGCCGTATTTGAACGACGGGTCGACCGCTTCAATACGCTTGAGCAGTTTCAGTTCACTCGGCCGCAACGGCACGTCTTCCATGCCCAGCCCCACGGCTTGCGCAGCAGCCACCCCGGCACAAATCAGCAGCACCAGCGTTACAACGATCCGCATTGCCTCAAGCCGCATCTTCAAGATCCTCATAGGCTTCCGGTGTAAAACGCGGGCTGCAAATCGCCAGAAACACCAGGTCGCCCTCGCCTACATTGGCAATGCGCTGCCGCACAGACGGCGGGATCATCACTACATCACCCGCCTGCACATCCTGCGGCGGATAGTCGCCGATCTCCACGCGGCCCTGCCCGTCGAGGATCACATAACGCTCGACGGTGTCGCGCACCCGGTGCCATTTGGTGGTGGCGCCGGGCTCCACACGCGCCCGCGCAATAGACAGTTCGGGATCGCTGTCATCGTTCGACAATTCAAGGATGTGACAGCCTTCATCGATAAAGACTTCAACACCGGGATGGGGACGCAGGATCGGGGCTTGCATGATGTGGCGGACCGTTTCTTGGGGACAGATCGCGCATGATACCGGCGACTGTCCGTGGCGTGCGCTGTTGCAACCGATTTCGTCACAAATATGTGGTCGGTTTTGTGCAGAGGTCGTGGCGGACTGCCATACTGCCCGCCATAACAAGTGCGCCCGCCGCCGCAGCCGGCGCGCAATCACATCGCCGCGGCCCCGATACGGAGGAGTCTTGTCATGGCATGGGCATACCCTGTTGCACGAACCCTGATGGCATTGGCCCTCGCCCTGCTGTCGATCACAGCCGCGACCGCCGCACAGTCCGCACGCGCCTACCCGGAACGCCCGATCCGCCTGCTGATCGCGCAGGCTCCCGGCGGCAATGCCGACATCATCGCCCGCGCGCTGGCCGACGGCCTCGCCGAACGGCTGGGCCAGAGCATCGTTGCCGACAACCGCCCCGGAGCCAGCGGCATCATCGCCACCGAAACCACGGTGCGCGCCGCACCCGACGGCTACACCATCCTGCTGGTGCCGAGCTCCTTCGGCGTCAATCCCGCCGTCACCAGAAAGCTGCCCTATGACCAGCTGCGCGACCTCACGCCGATCACCCTGGTCGCCAGTGCGCCGAACGTGCTGGTGGTCGGTCCCGCGCTGCCGATCAAATCGGTCGCCGATCTGGTCAAGGCCGCGAAGGCAAATCCCGGCAAACTGACCTATGGCTCCTCAGGCAATCTCGGCTCGCCCCATCTCGCCGGCGAATTGTTCGAACTGATGACCGGCACCGACATGGTCCATGTGCCGTACAAAGGTGCGGCCACGGCGATGGTCGATCTGATCGGCGGCCGCATTTCACTGTCCTTCGCCAGCCTGCCCAGCGCGATTTCACATATCCGCGGCGGCCGCCTCACCGCGATCGCCGTCACCAGCGAAAAACGCTTTCCGCTGATGCCCGATCTGCCCACGGTCTCCGAATCCGGCCTGCCCGGTTTTGAAACCACCGCCTGGCAAGGCCTGGTTGCACCGGCAAAAACGCCGCCCGCCGTCATCAAACGGCTCAATGCCGAATCCATTCATGTGCTCAACCAGCCGCTGATGCGCGAACGCCTGACGCAGAACGGCGCGGTCGCCGTCGGCAGCACGCCGGAGGAACTGTGGGCCTTCGCCCGCGCGCAGATTGAAAAATGGGGCAAGGTCGTCAAGGCGGCGGGCATTACCCCGAATTGAATTGAAGCGCATCGAACCAGTCATTTCTGAATAAAAGGATCTACCGTGGCAACCACCAACACCGGCCCGCTCTCCCGCTTTACCGTGCTCGACCTCACCCGCGCCCGCTCCGGCCCCACCGCCGTGCGCCAGCTTGCCGACTGGGGCGCCAAGGTCATCAAGGTCGAAGAACTCGGCGAACAGGACGGCGACGGCAGTCCCTTCGACAAACGCCACGGCCCCGACTTCCAGAACCTGCACCGCAACAAGCGCAGCATCACACTGAACCTGAAGTCGCCCGAAGGCCTCGCGGTGTTCAGGAAAATGGCAGCGACGGCCGACGTCATCGTCGAGAACTACCGCCCCAAGGTCAAAGAACGCCTCGGCATTGATTACGACAGCATCCGCAAGATCAATCCGCGCATCGTCTACGGCAGCATCAGCGGCTTCGGCCAGGACGGCCCCTATGCCGACCGCCCCGGCCTCGATCAGGTCGCACAGGGCATGAGCGGCCTGATGTCGGTCACCGGTCTGCCCGGCCAGGGCCCGGTGCGTGCCGGCATCGCCATCGGCGACTCCAGCGCCGGGCTGTATCTGTCCTTCGGCATCGTCACCGCACTGCTCGAACGCGAACACAGCGGCGAAGGACAATGGGTGCACACCTCGCTGCTGCAGGCACTGGTCGCGATGACCGATTTCCAGGCGGCACGCTGGACGGTCGCCGGTGAAGTCGCCGGACAGGCCGGCAACAACCACCCCACGGCGATCCCCACCGGCACTTACAAAACCAAAGACGGTTACATCAATATCGCCGGCTCCGGCCAACTCTTCGAACGCCTGTGCAAAGCCGTCGGTCTGCCCGACGTGCCGAAAAATCCCGATTACTCCAATTCCAAGATCCGCTCCAAAAACCGCGATGCCCTGAACAGCATCATCGCCGCGCAGATCGAAACCAAAACCTCAGCAGATTGGATTGAATCGCTGAACAAAGCCGGCGTGCCCTGCGGACCGATTTACAAGATGAACGAAGTGTTTGCCGACCCGCAGGTGCAGCACCTGGGACTGGCGGCGCCGGTGAAGCACTACCAGCTGGGCGACATCAAGGTGTTGCGCAACGGCATCAACTTCTCGAAGACGCCGTTTGCGGTGCGCAAGGCGGCGCCGGACAGGGGGGCGGAGACCGATGAGATTCTGAAGGAGTACGGGTATAGCGCGGAAGAGATTGTAAAATTGAAAGCCGGTGGCATCACGGCGGCAAGTTAGAAACCACCGATAACCTCATCCACCAGATAAGTAGCCGCGAATGCGGCCATTGTTTTTATCGTTGTTCTTCAGGTTTTCGATCGCAACACCACCAGCGCATCCACCGCCAACACGCCCTGCCCCTCAGGACGCACCAGCACCGGATTGATATCCAGTTCGGCAATGCGTTCACGCTGCGCCCAGGCCAGCCACGATACTGTCGCCAGCAGTTTGGCCAGGGCCTGCACATCGCGCGGCTTCAGTCCGCGCTGCCCCTTGAACAGGTCGGCCGCGCGTAACTCCTGAATCATCTGCAGCGCAGTGGCCTCACCGAAGGGCGCGAGACGATAGGTCATGTCCTTCAGCGTTTCGGCGTAAACGCCGCCGAGCCCGAAGGCCACCACCGGCCCGAACACCGGATCGTTGATGATGCCGACGATGGTTTCGAGGCCATCGCTGACCATCGGTGACACCAGCAAGCCCTGCAGCTTGGCCTGCGGCGCGGCGGCGCTCATGTCGTCGAGCATCGCCGAACTCGCCGCAACCAGTTCCGCCGGCGTGCGCAGATTCAGCACAACGCCGCCGATATCGCTTTTGTGGGCGATGTCGGCCGACACAATCTTCAGCGCTGCCGGAAAACGGCAGGCCTGCGCCAGATGCGCGGAAATCGGCGCCGGCGGGAACAGGATGTCGTCGCTGACAGGGATGCCGCAGGCCTTGAGCAGCAGCTTCGCCGCATGTTCGTTCATCGTGCCCGACCAGCCGTCGAGCACATTGACGGGGATCGCCGGACCGGTAACCGCCTCGGGCTGCTGCCGCTTTGAGTCGTGGAAATCCGCAAGCACCTGCATGGATCGCGCGAGGCGCTTGACCGAGCGCGTCACCGGAATGCCCGCCTTCTTCAGGATCGCGAACATCTCCACGGCCTGTTCCTGCGGCGCGGCGGCAAAGGCGAGCAAGGCGCGGAGTTTAGTCATGGCGGGGGAGGTTGCGTGGGAAATCCAGACGATCAAATCGCAAAGCCGGTTTCACCGTCGCGAATTAGCCCCGCAAATGCCCGTCGGGCCGTGTGCTTAACGTGGTCGGCCGCGGGAGATTAGGGCTTGAAACGCGGGACTCATCTCCAAGCTTGTGACTTTTGCGCCGGTTCCCGGCGCTTCCACGCATCCCGCCAGACGCCATGTCCCAACGCCTCCGTTCCGTCAGCCTCGCGCTGCGCGCCCTTACCGCGGTTCCGTTCCTGCTGCTGCTTTCCGGGTGCGATC
>JAURHM010000075.1 GCA_030833315.1 Burkholderiales bacterium | reverse complement strand
TTGGCGTTATCCCACGCACCGCCGCCCGTGCACATGGAGATGGCGACGAACAGGCCGGTGACGATGGTGCCCATCAGCATGCCGCCGAGCGCCTGGATGCCGGCATCCTTGCCCATCAGCGCACCGACTATGAAGGCCACGGCAACCGGTGCCAGCACCGGCAGCAGCGACGGGGCGATCATTTCCTTGATTGCGGCACGGGTCAGCATGTCCACTGCGCGTGAATAATCGGGCTTGGCGGTGCCTTCCATGATGCCGGCGATTTCCTTGAACTGACGGCGCACTTCGACGACCACTGAACCTGCGGCGCGGCCGACGGCTTCCATCGCCATCGCACCGAACAGATAGGGGATCAGACCGCCGACGAACAGGCCGATGATCACGGCCGGGTTCGACAGGTCAAAGGTGATGACCCGGCCGGTTTCCTCGATCTTGTGGGTGTAGTCGGCGAACAGCACCAGCGCGGCGAGGCCGGCGGAGCCGATGGCGTAACCCTTGGTCACCGCCTTGGTGGTGTTACCCACCGCGTCCAGCGGATCGGTCACGGCGCGTACTTCCTTCGGCATATCCGACATTTCGGCGATGCCGCCGGCGTTGTCGGTGATCGGGCCGTAGGCGTCGAGCGCGACGATGATGCCGGCCATCGACAGCATGGAGGTTGCGGCGATGGCGATGCCGTAGAGGCCGCCCAGCGTATACGACACATAGATCGCCACGCACACGGCCAGAACCGGCCACGCGGTGGAGCGCATCGACACGCCGAGGCCGGCGATGATGTTGGTGCCGTGGCCGGTGGTGGAGGCTGCAGCGACGTGCTGCACCGGTGCGTACTGCGTGCCGGTGTAGTACTCGGTGATCCATACCAGGAAGGCAGTCAGCACGAGGCCGACAACGGCGCTGCCGTAGAGCTTCATCACCGACAGCGCGGGGTAATGCTCGCTGATGTTGCCGAGCATCCAGCTGGTGATCGGGTAGAAGGCGATCAGGGCCAGCACGCCGGCGACGATCAGGCCGCGATACAGCGCGCCCATGATGTTTTTGCCGTCGGAGGTTTTGACGAAGAAGGCGCCGATGATCGAGGCGATAATGGCGAAGCCGCCGAGGACCAGCGGATACATCACTGCGCCCTGGACGATTTCAGGTTTCGGCAGCATCAGCGCGGCGAGCACCATGGTCGCGATGATGGTCACCGCATAGGTCTCGAACAGGTCGGCTGCCATGCCGGCGCAGTCGCCGACGTTGTCACCGACGTTGTCGGCGATCACCGCAGGGTTGCGCGGGTCATCTTCGGGAATACCGGCTTCGACTTTACCCACCAGGTCGGCGCCGACGTCAGCACCCTTGGTGAAAATGCCGCCGCCCAGACGCGCGAAGATCGAAATCAGCGAGGAGCCGAAGGCCAGGCCGATCAGCGGCTTGATGACGTCGCTCATTTTGGCGCCGGCGCTCGTGCCGTTGGTCAGGTACCAGAAGAACAGCACGGTGCCGAGCAGGCCCAGGCCGACAACCAGCATGCCGGTGATGGCGCCGCCGCGGAAGGCGATGTCCAGTGCGGGGTTGATGCCTTTGCGGGCGGCTTCGGCGGTGCGCACATTGGCGCGCACCGACACGTTCATGCCGATGTAACCGGCGAGACCCGACAGGATGGCGCCGACGGCGAACGCTGCGGCGGTGGTGCCGCCCAGCGCGATCCAGATCAGCACAAACAGCACCGCGCCGACGATGGCGATGGTGGTGTATTGGCGATTAAGGTAGGCCTGCGCACCCGCTTGAATTGCAGCGGCGATTTCGCGCATGCGGTCATTGCCGTCAGGCTGCGCGACGATCCAGCGGATCGACACAACGCCGTAGACGAGCGCGGCGATGGCGCAAACCAGCGCAAAGATCAAACCATTCGTCATGATTACTCCTAACCTATTGTTTTAATTTAATAAATTTTGCCGGTGCGTAGCCGGGGCCGCGCTAGGGTGCCTTTATTCCGGTTTCTGCGCAAGACCTCTGCAGAATTGAAGTCTTTACGAACCCGGATTTTCCCGACACCTCTGACTTTTACCGACCCGCATTATAAAACCCCGGCACCGGGCTTGCACCCTTTACACGGGATTCTCGAAGTAAGGCAGCCTCAGTCGGGAGACCGGAATGCGGACTTGAGTTGCGGCGGAACGGACTGAAGCTTCAGGCGCGCATGTACCGGCAGGCCGCCGGCAAACGGCGGCCAGGCTTCACCGTGGATCAGCGGTTCGAAATAGGCGCGGCCCTGCGCAGTCAGCCGCCAGCCATCCGTGGAAAGAAATCTGCGTGGCAGCCGTTTTTCCCGGTTCATGATCGCGGCGAGGGGCGCGGGCTCAATCTGCCAGCGATAGGGTTTGTTGCTGCGGCGACGGATCACCGGCATGACATCCGAGCGGCCGGCCAGCGCGTATTCAACCGCCGCCTTGCCGGCGGCGTAGGCCTGCTCCACGTCGGTGGCCGAGGCGAGATGGCGCGCCGAACGTTGCACGTAATCAAGCACGCTCCAGTGCACTTTGACGTTCAGTGCCGCGCGCAGCATCGCTGCGATGATGGGTGCAACACCGCCGAGTTGTTCGTGGCCGGGAATGCCGTCGCCCCCGGCCTGGGTGAGTCTGCGGCCGTCGCGCAGCTTCACGCCTTCAGCCACTGCAATGGCACACCAGCCGTGACGTTCAATACGCAGTTTCACCGCGGCAAGAAAGCGTTTGCGGTCGAAATGGATTTCCGGCACCAGCAACAGCACCGGACCGTCTTCGCCTGCGGGCCGCGCCAGACCGCAGGCGGCGGCAATCCAGCCGGTATAGCGGCCCATCACTTCCATCACGAACACCTTGGTCGAACTGTTCGCCATCGACGCGAGGTCGGCCATGGCTTCGTGCATGCTGGTTGCGACATATTTGGCGACCGAGCCAAAGCCCGGGCTGGAATCCGAACGCAGGATGTCGTTGTCGATGGTTTTGGGTACGGCAATGGATTTCACCGGCCAGCCCAGCCGCGGCAGGATGGTCGCCACCTGGTGCGCGGTTTCGGCGGAGCCGTTGCCGCCGTTGTAGAAAAAGTAGCCAATGTTGTGAGCGCTGAACACCGCGGCAAGCCGTTCGAAATGGGCGAGACCTTTGGGTAACGCCGGGAGGTCGTGTCGGCAGGAGCCGAAGGCGCCGCCCGGGGTGTGCAGCAGCGCCCGGATTGCGGCCGCCGTTTCTACCGAAGTGTCGATCAGGTCTTCGTGCAGGGCGCCGAGGATGCCGTTGCGTGCGGCATAAACCCTGCCGATGTGCGCACGGTTGCGGCGCACGGTTTCAATCACGCCGCAGGCTGAGGCATTGATCGTGGCCGTGACGCCGCCCGACTGGGCGTAAAGGACGTTCTGGACGGGCACGGAACAGGTCGGTCGCGCTTACGCCCGCGAAGGATGTGCGTCGATCGCGGCCAGTATCTTGTCGCGTACGGTCTCGACGGCTTCGCTGCCGTTGATGTTCACGTAATGCGGGGCGCGCGCATCGCCGCGGGCTTTCCAGCCGCTGTAATAATCGACCAGCGGTTTGGTCTGGTCATGGTAAGTCCTGATGCGTTTCATGACCGTTTCCTCGTTGTCGTCAGAGCGTTGCACCAGCGCTTCCCCGGTGACGTCGTCCTTGCCGGCGACCTTCGGCGGATTGAATTCGATGTGGTAAGAGCGACCTGAGGCCAGGTGAACGCGGCGGCCACTCATGCGTCTCAGGATGTCGGCATCCGGCACCTCGATTTCGACAACGAAATCGAGGTCGATGCCGGCGTCGCGCAGGGCTTCAGCCTGCGGCAGGGTGCGCGGGAAGCCATCCATGATGAAACCATTTGCGCAATCGGCTGCCTTGATGCGTTCCTTGACCAGTCCGATGACCACCGGATCCGGCACCAGCGCGCCGCGATCCATGTACGATTTGGCTTCCATGCCCAACTTGGAGCCGGCCTTGATGGCCTCGCGCAGCATGTCGCCGGTGGAGATCTGGGGAATCCTGTAGCGCTGGATCAGATATTGGGCTTGGGTGCCTTTGCCGGCGCCCGGCAGGCCGAGAAGAAGGATGCGCATTGAATGGGTCCGTTTTATAGGGATCGAACAGCAGCGATATTGAAATTGTTTGACGCAAGTATAGCCCTGCGCAAAGCGGGGGCAAAATGCAGCACCAAACCGGTGTTCAGCGTTTGATCATCCGCCTCACGCGCAACAGGTCGGCGGGCGTATCCACACCCGGATGCGGCGCGCTCGCAGTGACGGCGACGCTGATGCGGTAGCCGTGGACCAGCGCGCGCAATTGTTCAAGCGCTTCCGCCTGTTCGACGGCGACCGGCCGTAACCTGCTGTATGCCCGCAGGAAACTGCAGCGGTAGGCATAAATGCCGAGGTGGCGCAGCACCGGCAACTTCGGCGGCAGTGCGCGCAGGCCTTTGAAAGATGTTACGGGCGAAAACGCATCGCGCGACCAGGGAATCGGCGCGCGGCTGAAGTAGAGTGCCAGTCCGCTGTTGTCGAGAACGACTTTCACGACATTCGGATTGGCCATGTCGCGAACGTCGCGGATGCGGCAGGCGGCTGTGGCGATGGCCGCATCACGGTGCGAGGCAAGGTTCTCGGCCACTTTGCGGATCAGTGCCGGCGCGATCAGCGGCTCGTCACCCTGCACGTTGACAACGATGTCTTTGGCGCCCAGTCGCAGTTTCGCCGCGACTTCGGCAATGCGGTCGGTGCCGGATTCGTGGTCGTCGCGGGTCATCACGACCTGATAGCCGTGGTCATCGACGGCAGTTGCAATGCGCGCATCGTCAGTGGCGACGATGACCTGAATGGCGCCGCTTTTGGCGGCACGTTCGGCCACGTGGACGACCATCGGTTTGCCGCCGATGTCGGCCAGCGGTTTGCCGGGGAAGCGCGACGAGGCGTAGCGGGCGGGAATGACGACGGTGAATTTCACCGCGTTAAAGCTCTTCTTCCGGCCGAACCTTGCGTGCGTCTTCTTCCAGCATTACCGGAATGCCGTCCTGCACCGGATAAAAGAGGCGGCAGGGTTTGCACAGGAGTTCAGCAGCGGATTTGCGATAGAGCAGAGGCCCTTTGCAGATCGGGCAGACCAGTATATCGAGCAGTTTTTCATCCATGGCTTCAGGTCTCTGCAAGCCGGGCGAGGATCATCTCGCCCAAGCGGGGGTCGGGTTCGGCGTTGACAATGAGCGCCCAGTGACGGCCGGTCGCGAATGCCGCGCATTTTACCGCATCCTTTTCGGTCATCACGATGTCATGATCGCCGGCGAAGAACAGATCCTGTGCGGTATAGGCATGATGATCCGCGAAAGCGCGGGGCATGCAGGACACGCCTAGCCGGCCCAGCTGAGCGAAAAACCGCTGCGGATTGCCGATGCCGGCGATGGCGTGTACGGGACGGCCGCGGAAATATTCGCTGCCGACAGTCTGATCGGGATGTTGCAGATTGCGGAAGCGGTTGCCGTCGAGTTGCATGGCCAGCGCCTGTGGCCATGCGCGCGTTTCGTCTCGGCCGTTGATGACGACAGCGTCGACCTCGTCTAGGCGCGTTACCGGTTCGCGCAGCGGTCCGGACGGCAGCAGCCAGCGGTTGCCGAGCCCGTGTGCGCCGTCGATCACGGCGATTTCGAAATCGCGGGAGAGCCGGTAATGCTGCAGGCCGTCGTCGCTGAGAATGACGTCGATCTGCGGATGAGCTTCCATCAGCGCGCGGGCAACGGCTACTCGGTCGCTGCCGACCCACACCGGACAGCCCGAACGTTGCGCCATCAGGCAGGGTTCGTCGCCGTAGTAGTCCGGTTTGCCGTCGAGAGGGACTTCGCGTGCGTAAACGGCCGATGCGCCATAGCCGCGGCTGATGATGCCGGGATGTTTGCCCTGCTGCTGAAGGAATTGCGCGAGCCAGAGCGTCAGCGGTGTTTTGCCGGTGCCGCCGGCGCTGATGTTGCCGATGATGATGACCGGAACCCCGGGGTGCTGTGGTTTGAGGAGACCGTGGCGCCAGGCCGCGCGACGCAGCGCGGCAAAAGCCGCAAAAACCGCGGTGATCGGTAACAGCAGCAAGGCGAGGGCGCCACGCTGCTGCCAGTGAGTAGGGGTGGCCATTGCGCGGTCAGGCTAACGGGTTTGCCGCGAAGCGTCGAGATGCTACTTGCGGGCCTGGGTGGTGAAGGTGATTTTGGCGTAGCCGGCGATCTGCGCGGCTTCCATCACACGCACCACCGACTGGTGGGAGGCGTTGGCGTCGGCATTGATCACGATCACCGGGTCTTTCATGTCGCCGGCGGCGCGTTTCAGTGCTTCGCTGAGTACGGCCGGGCTGCCGCTGGGGGCAGCGCTGCGGTTGATCGTGGTGTTACCTTTTGCGTCGACTGCGACATCGATTTGCGCCGGCCGTTCCGGCGGCGCGCCCGCTTCCGCGGTCGGCAGGTTAATCTGCAGTTCGGCGAAGCGCGAGTAGGTGGTGGTAACCATCAGGAAAATCAGGATTACCAGCAGCACGTCGATCAGCGGAATGAAATTTATTTCCGGATCTTCGCGGGAAGTGCGGCTGCGGAATTTCATGACGGCGTGTCCTGATGCTTTGCGGCGGCTGTCATGCGCTCAGGCATCTCTTTCGCCGTGAAGGATTTCAACGAGTTTGACGGCCTGGATCTGCATCTCGACCAGCAGGGTATCCACTTTTGCGCGGAAGTAGCGGTAGAACACCATGCTGGGCACCGCAACCACAAGGCCGAATGCGGTGTTGTAGAGAGCGATGGAAATACCGTGCGCCAAGACCAGCGGGTTGGTTCCCGAAGGTGTTTGTGCACCGAAAATTTCGATCATGCCGACGACGGTGCCGAACAGGCCGAGCAGCGGCGAAATGGCCGCGATGGTGCCGAGTGTGGTCAGAAACCGTTCGAGTTCAATGGCTACGGCGTGGCTGGATTCCTCAATCGACTCTTTCATCACTGCCGCCGAATGTTTTTCATTGCGCAGTCCGGCGGCGAGGATCTGGCCGAGCGGGGCGGTGGCGGAAAGCTGTGACAGCAGTTGCGGCGTGACGCCGTTCTGGCGATAGGCCTGGATGGCATGCGCCAGCATGTTTTTCGGCAGCACCACGTTCTGGCGCAGCGACCACAAGCGCTCACCAATAATTGCGAGTGCGACCACTGAACAGATAATCAGGGGCCAGATGGGCCAGCCGGCAGCTTCGATAATGGAGAGCACGCGGAGTTTCCGATGGAAGGTTACGGGAAATGCGGTCAGCGCCGCGAAAAAATTCGCGTAACTGTAGCCCTCACGCGCTGAATCAGCAAGCATGGCGGCCGGGTTGATGTGCCGAAGCTGTTGAGCAGTAACATCTTTTTTTGGTTTTCCACAAAAGCTGTGGATAAACCTGTGTATAGCATGTCGATGATGACGCTAAGTGACGTGCCCGCCTGAAAATTTCATCTGTTGCCTATTTGTTAAACTCATAAAATATCTAAATAAAAACAAATACTTATATTTTATTTCCCTTTGCTGTGACTCAGCCGTCCACAGCGCAGACTGGAACTGCTGTTGGGCTGTGGATGGCCGGGCCGCAAAAATTCCTTTGCCGGCATGGAGTTGCAGTCGTTCGTCAGGATGAGATGGCGCCCTGCGGCTATACTCGGGCCGATGGCATTACTGACAATTGATAACGCCGAACTTGCTTTCGGTCTCCACCCGCTGCTGGATCGCGCCAACCTCACCATTCAAGACGGTGAACGCATCGGACTCATCGGCCGCAACGGCACCGGCAAATCCTCACTGCTCAGCATCATCGCCGGACGAGGCGTATTGGACGACGGTGAGATCCGCCGTCAGGACGGCTCGCATGTGGTGATGGTGGAGCAGGAACCGCTGCTGCCGGATGCCGACAGCCTGCATGCCAGCCTGACCGCGCGTGGCAGCCTCGAAGACATGCATGACGAGCGCGAACGCTGGCGCACCGACGCGCGGCTGTTCGAATACCTGCACCGCTTCGGACTGGATGAATCGCGCCCGCCGCAAACGGCTTCCGGCGGCGAACGCAAACGCGCCGCGTTGGCGCTGGCCCTGGCGATGCAGCCGGATCTGCTGCTGCTCGACGAGCCGACCAACCATCTCGACATCGCCGGGATCACGCTGCTCGAAGACCTGCTGGTCAAGGGTCAGGTCAAATCCTCGATCATCATCACCCACGATCGTGCTTTTCTGGATCGTGTTGCCACGCGCATCGTAGAACTCGATCGCGGCCTGCTGCGTTCCTACCCGGGTAATTTTGCCGCCTATGAGGCGCGCAAGGCCGATCAGCTCGCCGAAGAGGAAAAAGCCAGTCGCCGTTTTGACAAATTCTGGGCGCAGGAGGAAGTCTGGATCCGCCAGGGCATCAAGGCGCGGCGTACCCGTAACGAAGGGCGCGTGCGCCGGCTCGAATCGCTGCGCATCGAACGCGCTGCAAGACGCGAACGCATCGGCAACGTCAAGCTTGCCCTCGATGCCGGAGAACGCTCGGGCAAACTGGTCGCCGAACTGACCGGTGTCAGCAAGGCCTATGACGGCAAATCTCTGATCCGGGACCTCGACCTGCGCATTCTGCGCGGCGACCGCATCGGTCTGATCGGCGCCAACGGCGCGGGTAAGTCGACGCTGATCAAGATCATCCTGGGGCAGCTGCAGCCGGATGCCGGCGAAGTGCGGCTGGGCACCAAGCAGGAGATTGCCTATTTCGACCAGCTGCGTGATCAGCTCGATCTCGAAGAGACGCTGGTGGAAACCATCAGCCCCGGATCGGAGTGGGTAGAAACCGCCGCGGGCCGCAAGCATGTGATGAGTTATCTGTCCGACTTCCTGTTTCCGCCGCAACGTGCGCAGGCCAAGGTCGGCATGCTGTCCGGCGGCGAACGCAACCGCCTGCTGCTGGCGCGGCTTTTTGCGCAACCGGCGAATGTACTGGTGCTGGACGAGCCGACCAATGATCTCGATATCGAATCGCTGGAATTGCTGGAAGACACGCTGCAGTCCTACAACGGTACGTTGTTGCTGGTCAGCCATGATCGCGCCTTTCTCGACAACGTGGTGACGCAGACCCTGGTGTCCGAAGGTGAAGGGCGCTGGAAGGAATATGTCGGCGGTTACAGTGACTGGCTGACCCAGCGTTCCGTGCCGGTCGCGTCCGACAGCAAACCCGCGACGCCGGAAAAAACCGCGGTGCGTGCCACGGCGCCGGCAAAAAAACTCAGCTTCAAGGAACAGCGCGAACTCGACCAGTTACCTGGCGAGCTGGAAGTGCTGGAAAGGGAGCAGTCAGAGCTGGCCATGCGCATGAGCGGTGTGGATTACCACAAGCAGGGCGTAACGCAATTGAAGATTGATCGTGACCGGGCTGCGGCGATTGAAAAACTACTGGCGGAAAAATTCGAGCGTTGGGCGGAACTCGATCAGCGCGCTGCACAGGTAGCGGGCGCTTAAAAAGGCGAGGGGGCGGCGGACGTGAGCGGAAATGAACTCAAGGGACGGGTTGCCGTCGTAACGGGCGCCACGCGCAAGCGCGGCCTGGGTCGTGCCATTGCGCTGTGCCTGGCCAGGGCAGGGGCTGATGTTGCCGTCACCGGCGCCAGTGCGTCCGGCAGCCTGACCGATGAGGAACGGCAGGATGGCTGGCGCGGTTTGCCCAGCATGGTGGACGAAATCCGCGATCTGGGCTGCCGCGCCCATGGCGTGTATGTCGACGTCAGTCATGCAGCCGAAGTGCAGCGCATGGTCGGTGAGGTAGTCGCGGAACTCGGGCGCATCGACATTCTTGTCAACAACGCTGCTTATCCGCGCACCCGTGACCGCGTGCCGGTGCAGGAACTGGATGATGATCTCTGGAAGCGTATCGTCGAGGTCAATCTGAATGGCGCGATGTTCTGTTCCAAATATGCTGCCCGGCAGATGCTGAAGCAGGGTCAGGGTGGCAGCATCATCAGCATTTCCTCCGGTGCGGCGATCAAGGCACCGGTCAATTTCGCTGCCTATGCGGCGTCCAAGGCCGGGGTGCACGCGCTGACGTCATCGCTGGCCGATGAGTTGGGGGCTGCCGGAATTACCGCGAACGTGATTGCGCCCGGATTTCTGGATACGTCGCGTATCGATATGCTGCGTGAAGAAGGGCGCTGGGAGAAACGTCTGTCGACGATCCCGATCAAACGTCCCGGCACGCCTGAGGAAGTCGCGGAGCTCGTGCGTTATCTCTGCGGTCCGCATGCCCGCTGGATCAGCGGCGAAGTGTTCATGATCAATGGCGGTGAGGTGCGGCGGGCGGCAAACTGAACCGTTCTCCGGCGTAGAATTCATTTATGTCCAGCCTGTTTGATCATGCCCCCCAGCAGACGGTCATCTCCGTCGCCGAACTCAACCGGCTCGCGCGCATCGCAGTGGAGCGCGGCGTGCCCCTGGTCTGGGTGGCCGGAGAAATCTCCAATTTCAAGCGCTACGACAGCGGCCACTGC
>JAURHM010000100.1 GCA_030833315.1 Burkholderiales bacterium | reverse complement strand
GCCGCACCAGACCGTAGTCGAGCATCATTTGGTGCGCAATCCCAGGCTCAGAATCATGGAAGCAGCGAATGCCCAGCCGTTCCACCTCGCGTCTGACCAGTGCATTCTCGTCAGCAAGTTTCTGCGACAGCGTGGGCTGGTGATGATCAAGAAGAACAAAAATCCGATCCCGATCCCAGACTTCGGGCAGCCCGCTCTCGAACCCGGCCTCCACTGCCATGTCATACATGGGCTCGCTCGCGTGGTAATGGCACATGGCGCCATCGATGCGGGCCTCCAGAAAATCGCCCGCGCTGACCGGTTCCTGCTTCAGATTGTTACGGGTCAGTAATTTCTCTGCAATTGTCTGCGCCATCGTTAACCGGTTCCTCGTTTGTGGGATTCAAATCGTTACTTGTGCGACATCCGCTACGAATGTCAGTTCGGGAACAGCCGTTTGAGTCTCTCCCGCTGCGCGGCATTGACATGATTGCAGGCCGCCTCCTCCGCCTTTTCCGGCTCGCGGCGGCGGATTGCCTCTGCCAGCCTGGAATGCTCCAGGAGCGCCGTTTTCGCCCGTTCCGGCAGCAGCATCAGCGGCCTGCCCAGCAGCCACATCGAGTCGTTGACCGCGGCGAGGCTCTTTTCGAGATAGCGGTTATGTGCACCCCTGTGGATGGCATCGTGAAACCGGCGGTTATGATCGGCGAGTGCGTTGTGATCACCCTCCAGCTGGCGCTCCCGCGCAACCAGGTCGATCAAATCCTGCACCTCCAGATCGGATGCGTGCCGGGCACAGAGCCGCGCCGCAGTACCTTCCAGCACCTCCCGCATTGCATACAACTCCATGACAGCCTGGCGGTCCAGCGTGGCCACCACCAACCCGATCCGCGGCTCGTGAACCAGAATGCCCTCATTCTCGAGTCGGCGAATCGCATCCCGGACAGGCGTGCGGCTGAGCTTCAGCCACTCAGCAACCTCCACCTCCATCACACGCTCACCGGGCTTGATCCGACTGCTCTGGATGGCATCACGCAGGCAACGGTAGGCATGCTCGCTGCGTGAGCCATGACGCAGGATTTCCACATTGGATTTTTTCGTCGGCATAGAAGAATGATTTTCAGATTTCGCCGCCATACTGAAAATTGACGGTTATTTTTTTCGATAGTATTCTAATGTATACATGTAAATACCAACAATATCCGACAACAAACAATCGGATCCGGGCAAGCCGGTGGCCGCTATCGAATGCTCGCACCAGGAGAACTTGGAATTGATTAAAGCCATCTTCGCAGCCTGTGCTGCGCTACCCTTTGCTTTGCCGGCAA
Organism: Burkholderiales bacterium; assembly: GCA_030833315.1. GTDB lineage: Bacteria > Pseudomonadota > Gammaproteobacteria > Burkholderiales > SG8-41. The sequence goes on along the minus strand of JAURHM010000100.1, from coordinate 1,725 downwards.
CATCTTCAGCGCAAGCAACATACCCCGCCAAACCGATACGTCTTGTTGTCGGACAGGCACCCGGCGGTGCCACTGACGTCATTGCGCGTCTGGTAAGTCCGAAACTCAGCGAACATCTCGGGCAGCAGGTCATTGTTGAAAATCGCACGGGCGCCGCAGGATCGATCGGCGCCGCATTCATCGCCAAAAGTGCGCCCGACGGTTACAACCTCCTCGTGGCATCCAGCAGTTACGCAATCAATCCCAGTCTGTATACCGACATGCCCTTTGATCCGGCACGGGATCTGCTGCCCGTCACGCTGATCGCGGAGGCACCGTTTCTTCTAGTCGTCCACCCGTCGATGCCCGTTCACTCGGTCAAGGAACTTGTCGCCCTCGCCAAACAAAAGCCTGGAACACTCAATTTCGCCTCTGGCGGAAACGGCAGCTCAGGACATCTGGCTGGCGAACTTTTCAAGTTTCTCGCGGGCGTGAATATTGTCCACATCCCGTACAAGGGTGCCGGGCCCGCGCTGGTCGACGTCATGGCGGGTCAAATCCATTTCACATTCGGCAGCGTGCTTTCATCCATGGGGCACGTAAAAAACGGCAGACTTCGCGCACTCGGAGTCACAGGGGGTAAACGCTCATCCGGCGCTCCGAACCTGCCCACGATTTCCGAAGCCGGAATCAAGGGGTATCAGACAACGAGTTGGTACGGATTGCTGTCTCCTGCAAACACGCCCGCCCAGATCGTTAATCTGCTCAGCGCGAACATGAATAAAGCGGTGCACTCTCCGGAGGTCAAAAACAAGATCCTCACCGATGGTGCTGAGCCTGACGGGGGAACCCCCAAGCAGTTTCAGGACCTGATGGCCGCTGAAATGCGTCGTGCTGCCGAAATCGTCAAACGTGCGGGCATCAAACCGTAAGCAGAACTTTGGTATTCATCCGCTACCCGATTGACTCTTGTTTTGTCCATACACTCGCCGATTTGTGGATCAGCACTGAACCGTCAGGAGAACTGACTTTACATGCCCGGCCTAAAGCAGCGATGATTCGCACAAAATTCGCACAAATGCCCTAGCGTTGTAAAAGTCCTTGATTTAAATACAGAAATTTCTTAAAAATTGGAGGTTCGATTCCCGCCGCCTCCACCAAGTAAAAATACCAACCAATTCTCCGGTTGGTATTTTTTCGCCTGCCGCCGCGTGTTCACGGGCGTTGGCGCGGAGTCCTTCGGACTGCGGATTTGCGCGGCCATCGCGATGGTGCGCACCTTCCGCTTTCTCAGCGCCGTGATTCTCTTTGCCCTGCGCGCCTGAACGGGGTCGAAGTCGGCAAGCCGAAAATAATTACCTGCATTTAATCAATCGGTTACGCGACGACCAGCGGGCGTCGTTATCGCGGACGTGTCAGGCAAGGCACAGCGGGGAAAGCGATGGCAGGAGCCAGCCTGTTCTGGCACAATTTTGTTTTTTTGATTGCCGCTGTTGATCATCCAAAACCCTCAGCCCGCCTCGGCCGCTCCTGGCGCAAGCGCTAAGCGCGGCACGCTGCTCGTCGTGCTGGCCGCCGCCGCGCTCTCAGTCCTGCTTGCCTGGGGTGGCCTGACTGGTTTTTTGTGCCAGGTTCATTGACGCACTTTACTGCATAGCTTCTGCCTGTTCCAAGACGGGTGGTTGCGGGTTGATCGCCGCAGGTGCCGGTGGCCGATAGCCCAGCGAGCTGTGCGGTCTCACGGTG